>NZ_CP085871.1:745000-1117500 GCF_020810675.1 Pasteurella canis | reverse complement strand
GTCTTAACTGGGCGTTTTAGTTGCAAGGTATAGACCCGAAACCCGGTGATCTAGCCATGGGCAGGTTGAAGGTTGGGTAACACTAACTGGAGGACCGAACCGACTAATGTTGAAAAATTAGCGGATGACTTGTGGCTGGGGGTGAAAGGCCAATCAAACCGGGAGATAGCTGGTTCTCCCCGAAATCTATTTAGGTAGAGCCTTGAGCGGACACCTTCGGGGGTAGAGCACTGTTTCGGCTAGGGGTCCATCCCGGATTACCAACCCGATGCAAACTGCGAATACCGAAGAGTGATACTCAGGAGACACACGGCGGGTGCTAACGTTCGTCGTGGAGAGGGAAACAACCCAGACCGCCAGCTAAGGTCCCAAAGTCTATATTAAGTGGGAAACGAAGTGGGAAGGCTTAGACAGCTAGGATGTTGGCTTAGAAGCAGCCATCATTTAAAGAAAGCGTAATAGCTCACTAGTCGAGTCGGCCTGCGCGGAAGATGTAACGGGGCTAAATATAGCACCGAAGCTGCGGCATCAGAATTTATTCTGTTGGGTAGGGGAGCGTTGTGTAAGCGGATGAAGGTGAATCGAGAGGTTTGCTGGACGTATCACAAGTGCGAATGCTGACATAAGTAACGATAAAACGAGTGAAAAACTCGTTCGCCGGAAGACCAAGGGTTCCTGTCCAACGTTAATCGGGGCAGGGTGAGTCGGCCCCTAAGGCGAGGCTGAAAAGCGTAGTCGATGGGAAACGGGTTAATATTCCCGTACTTGGATAAACTGCGATGTGGGGACGGAGAAGGTTAGGTTATCGACCTGTTGGATGGTCGTTTAAGGTGGTAGGTGGAGAGATTAGGCAAATCCGGTCTCTTATACAACACTGAGAGCTGATGACGAGGTGCTACGGCACTGAAGTAACTGATACCACACTTCCAGGAAAAGCCACTAAGCTTCAGGTTTATCTAAACCGTACTGAAAACCGACACAGGTGGTCAGGTAGAGAATACTCAGGCGCTTGAGAGAACTCGGGTGAAGGAACTAGGCAAAATAGCACCGTAACTTCGGGAGAAGGTGCGCCGGCGTAGATTGTAAATCCTCGCGATTGAAGGTTGAACCGGTCGAAGATACCAGCTGGCTGCAACTGTTTATTAAAAACACAGCACTCTGCAAACACGAAAGTGGACGTATAGGGTGTGATGCCTGCCCGGTGCTGGAAGGTTAATTGATGGTGTTATCGAAAGAGAAGCTCCTGATCGAAGCCCCAGTAAACGGCGGCCGTAACTATAACGGTCCTAAGGTAGCGAAATTCCTTGTCGGGTAAGTTCCGACCTGCACGAATGGCATAATGATGGCCAGGCTGTCTCCACCCGAGACTCAGTGAAATTGAAATCGCCGTGAAGATGCGGTGTACCCGCGGCTAGACGGAAAGACCCCGTGAACCTTTACTATAGCTTGACACTGAACATTGAATTTTGATGTGTAGGATAGGTGGGAGCCTTTGAAGATGACACGCCAGTGTTGTTGGAGGCGTCCTTGAAATACCACCCTTTAACGTTTGATGTTCTAACGAAGTGCCTGAAACGGGTACTCGGACAGTGTCTGGTGGGTAGTTTGACTGGGGCGGTCTCCTCCCAAAGCGTAACGGAGGAGCACGAAGGTTTGCTAATGACGGTCGGACATCGTCAGGTTAGTGCAATGGTATAAGCAAGCTTAACTGCGAGACAGACAAGTCGAGCAGGTGCGAAAGCAGGTCATAGTGATCCGGTGGTTCTGAATGGAAGGGCCATCGCTCAACGGATAAAAGGTACTCCGGGGATAACAGGCTGATACCGCCCAAGAGTTCATATCGACGGCGGTGTTTGGCACCTCGATGTCGGCTCATCACATCCTGGGGCTGAAGTAGGTCCCAAGGGTATGGCTGTTCGCCATTTAAAGTGGTACGCGAGCTGGGTTTAGAACGTCGTGAGACAGTTCGGTCCCTATCTGCCGTGGGCGTTGGATGATTGAAAGGGGCTGCTCCTAGTACGAGAGGACCGGAGTGGACGCATCACTGGTGTTCCAGTTGTCTCGCCAGAGGCATTGCTGGGTAGCTAAATGCGGAAGAGATAAGTGCTGAAAGCATCTAAGCACGAAACTTGCCTTAAGATGAGTCATCCCTGACTTAGAGTCAGTAAGGGTTGTTGTAGACTACGACGTAGATAGGTCTGGTGTGTAAGCGTTGCGAGACGTTGAGCTAACAGATACTAATTGCCCGAGAGGCTTAACTATACAACGCTCAAGTATTTTTAATACAAGACGACATGTTTCTGACTGTAGGGGTTGGAGAGAAAGGATAGTAGTTCAGCTTGTTGACAATTGAGAATCTTATACTGTACTGGATGAGGGTAGAGTATGAAGATGTGAAGAGCGAGATGAGAGTAAATCATCAAACAGGATTATCTTGGCGGCGATAGTGCAGTGGACCCACCTAATTCCATGCCGAACTTAGAAGTGAAACGCTGTAACGCCGATGGTAGTGTGGGGTTTCCCCATGTGAGAGTAGGACACCGCCAGGTAGAAATGAGAGGCCCTAGGTAGAGATACCTGGGGTTTTTTGTTATGGGAAGGGGGGTGAGATAAAGTGGCAGCGGAAAAAATCTAGTTGGAATAAAATCAGATAAAGCTAAAGCAGACAAGACTAAGCAAATCAAACCAAATCAAGCCAAACCAAAGCAAACTAAAACAAAGCACAGCCTCTTTTTACTTCAGCTTACTTCATTTTATATCTCTTCGTTTGTCATTTTACATCCCTTAGTTTATCTTTTCTTCTTTTTCTCTTTACTTTCTTGAGTCATCCCTGACTTAGAATTCGTAAGGGTCGTTGTTAGACTACGTTAGTTTCACTTTATTTCAATTATAAATGTATCAGTGAAGAAGCTTGTTTCAACTCTACACTATCTCAACCAATGTCTACTTAAATAGCCTTTCACTTTCACTTTCACTTTTAGTCTAACTAATCACATACATATGTGAACGCTGATATGTAGATAAAATAGTGTGTGCTGAGAGTTGAAGTGAGTATTATGGAGGCTTTGGTAAGATATAGAAGAAAAATATTTTATATATAAAAAAGTCACTCTTTAAAAAAAAGAGTGACTTTTTTATTTTGAAACTATTTATCAATGGTGCCTAGGGTCGGACTCGAACCGACACACCCGAAGGCGGTTGATTTTGAATCAACTGCGTCTACCAATTTCGCCACCCAGGCAGCAACGGTGAATAGTCTTCAAAAGTTGTTGGACATTATACCTATTCAATGGTTGGTTACAAGTAAAAAATTATAGTGTGAGTATTAATTGTACTTATTTTCACCGTTTCTATTTTCCATATTGATATTTGAACGTGTTGTAACTCAAATACCTATAAAAAATGGGTGATTGTGCCTCGATTTTTTATCCTAACTCTTCGATATTTATCATATTTTTTTCAAAAAGATGTAAGTTTTTTTTGAAAAAAGTGCCAATCACAAATATAATTAATAATTATTATCAATACTATTATTGAGTGGTTTTTTATAATAGTTTTTTTATTGAGGATCAAAAAACAATGACTCTTAAACAACAAGTTGCAGACTATATTACAGAAAATCCAATGGCAATTACATTGGATATGGCAGCGCATTTTAATCAGCCAGAAGGTAAGATTTTGTGTGCTTTGCCTGATGCTTTTGTACGCATTTTTGCTGGAATAAGAACAGAAGAAATTTTGGCTGAAGTGAGTAAATGGGGGACTTTTACGACTATCATCGAAAAAGAAGGTTCTATTTTTGAAATCAAGGATCGTTTTCCAACAGGTATGATTGGAAGAGGTTATTACAATTTAAATATGAAGGGAGATGAGGGCGCATTACATGGGCATTTAAAGTTAGATAATATCGATAAAATTGCTTTTGTTAGTTTACCTTTCCGTGGTAAAGAAAGCTATAACATCGCATTTATTGCTAATAATGGACAAACTATTTTTAAAATTTATTTAGGGCGTGATGAAGAGCGCCAATTGTTTCCAGAGCAAGTGGAAAAATTTAAACAATTTATTTAAGCAGTAAACTAAGGAAAAACAATGACAGCAAATCGTCAAGAAGTATTACAAAATCGTTTAGGACCAGAGATTCAAGAGTTAAAAGCACAATGTAAAACCATTATGTTAGCAACAGTAGGAGAAGATGGTAACCCTAATGTCAGTTATGCACCTTTCGCTATTAATAATGGTGAATATCAAGTCTTCATTTCAACAATCGCACGCCATGCTCGTAATTTACAAGAGGTGCCAAAAGTTTCATTAATGTTAATTGAGGACGAAAGTAAAAGTCGTCAGATTTTTGCACGTCGTCGACTTTCTTTTGATGCAACAGTGAGAATTATTGAACGTGAAACAGATGAATGGAAAGAAAGTATTGCAGCATTAAAAACAAGGCAAGGCAATTTGATTGATGAGTTATCAAAAATGAAAGATTTTCATTTATTTAGTTTTAAACCAACTCAAGGTTTATTTGTTAAAGGCTTTGGCCAAGCTTTCCAAGTGAGTAATGATGATCTGGTTAGTTTTGTTCATTTAGACGAAGGTCATTTAGAAGATTAGAAAGCTTTTAGAGTTATTCTTTTAGGGTATATTAATTTATTTCAGGAAAATATTATGACAATTGTAATGAATAAAAAAGTAAAGCTTTCGTTGATTACTTTGGCTGTATTTAGTTACTGTGGTTTTGTTTTTGCAAATGAAGAAACAGAATCGTTAGATACTATTACTGTGACTTCTCAACAAGATGTTATAGATATAAAAGAGAAAAAAATTGGTGAGACAGTAAAAACTTCTTCAGTTTTAACGCGTCAGCAAGTTCAAGATAGTCGTGATTTAGTTCGTTATGAGACAGGTGTCAGTGTTGTTGAAGCTGGTCGTTTCGGGTCAAGTGGCTATGCTATTCGTGGTGTTGATGAAAACCGTGTTGCGATTACTGTAGACGGTTTACACCAAGCAGAAACACTCTCTTCACAAGGTTTCAAAGAGCTTTTTGAGGGGTATGGCAATTTTAATAATACAAGAAATAGTGTTGAGGTTGAAACATTAAAAGTTGCGAAGATTGCAAAAGGCGCAGATTCAGTCAAAGTAGGTAGTGGCTCTCTTGGCGGTGCAGTGTTATTTGAGACAAAAGATGCCAGAGACTTTTTAACCGAGAAAGATTGGCATCTTGGTTATAAAACAGGTTATAGTACAGCAGATGATCAAGGGTTGAATGGAGTTACTGTAGCAGGTCGTTATAAATACTTTGATGTATTATTTATGCATACAAAACGCCATGGACATGAGCTAGAAAATTATGATTATAAATATGCTATGGACATCCAAGGAAAAGAAAGAGAAAAAACAGATCCATATACGATTACTAAAGATAGTACTTTAGTAAAATTCTCTTTTTCTCCTACCGATAATCATCGTTTTACAGTTGCTTCGGACTTATATCAAACTCATACACGTGGTCATGATCGTTCTTATTCCCTACAGCCACAATCTAATTATTTAACTTATGATGAAAAAGAATCTCGTCATTCAAATGATAGAGTAAAACGTAAAAATTTATCATTTACTTATGAGAATTATACAGTGACACCATTTTGGGATACTTTAAAACTGACTTATTCTCAACAAAAAATCACGACCAGAGCGAGAACAGAAGATTACTGTGATGGTAATGAGAAATGTGATTCTTATAAGAATCCGTTAGGATTACAACTAAAAGATGGGCAAATTGTTGATCGTGAAGGCAATCCTATTCAGTTAGGATTAAGAGATGGTACTCATCAAATTTTAGATAAAAATGGTAATCCTTTTGTTACTGATAAAGGGACAAATAATGCAGCTTTCATCGGTAAGCAATTAGGTGAATCTAATTTTTGGTTAGATTGTTCTATTTTTGATTGTAATAAACCCTTGACTGCTTATAAGTATCGCTATTCATCTCAAGCTCCAGAAAAAGCAGAAATCACTTTAAATAAGTTTATGGAAATAAATGGTAAGAAGTTTGCAACTTATGAAGATAGTAACTATGGGCGTTATCATATTATTTTACCTAATTCGCAAGGTTATCGCCCATTTGATTATAAAGAACGTGATTTAAATACAAATACAAAGCAAATTAATCTAGATTTAACCAAAGATTTTTCTTTATTTGATATTAATAATAATGTTTCTTATGGTGGTATTTATTCTAAAACAAATAAAGAAATGGTCAATAAGGCAGGTTATGATGGAAGTAATCCGACTTGGTGGGCAGAAAAAACATTAGGAAAAGATTTTTCTGGTAAATTAAGAGATTGTAAAACCAGCTCCTCTTTTAATGGATTGCTTTGTCCACGTCATGAACCCAAAACCTCTTTCTTAATTCCTGTAGAAACAACAACCAAGTCATTGTATTTTGCGGATACTGTTAAACTACATGATATGTTAAGTGTAGATTTAGGTTATCGTTATGATGATATTAATTATCAACCTGAATATATTCCTGGAGTTACACCTAAGATTGCGGATGATATGGTTAGAGAATTATTTGTTCCGCTTCCTCCAACGGATAAAAAAGATTGGCGAGGAAACCCTATTTATACGCCTGAGCAAATTCGTAAGAATGCAGAGGACAATATTGCTTATATCGCACAAGAAAAGAAATTTAAAAAGCATTCTTATTCTTTAGGTGCGACTTTTGATCCACTGGATTTTGTAAGACTTCAAGTAAAATATTCAAAAGGCTTTAGAGCACCTACCTCAGATGAATTGTATTTTACGTTTAAGCATCCTGACTTTACGATTTTACCGAATCCAAATATGAAGCCAGAAGAAGCAAAAAACCAAGAGATTGCTTTGACTTTCCACCATGATTGGGGCTTTTTCAGTACAAGTGTATTTCAAACTAAATATCGCCACTTTATTGATTTAGCTTATCTAGGATCACGAAATTTATCTAATTCTGTAGGTGGTCAGGCACAAGCAAGAGATTTCCAAGTCTATCAGAATGTAAACGTAGATCGCGCAAAAGTGAAAGGCGTTGAGATTAATTCTCGCTTGAATATTGGTTATTTCTTTGAGAAGTTAGATGGTTTTAATTTAAGTTATAAATTTACTTATCAAAGAGGACGTTTAGATGGTAATAGACCAATGAATGCAATTCAACCAAAAACCTCTGTTATTGGATTAGGGTATGATCATAAAGAGCAGAGATTTGGTGCAGACTTATATGTAACCCATGTTAGTGCGAAGAAAGCTAAAGATACTTATAATATGTTTTATAAGGAACAAGGTTATAAAGACAGTGCAATTAGATGGCGTAGTGATGACTATACGTTGGTTGATTTTGTTACTTATGTAAAACCAGTTAAAAATGTGACTTTACAGTTTGGTGTATATAACTTGACTGACCGTAAATATTTAACTTGGGAGTCTGCTCGTTCAATTAAGCCATTTGGGACAAGTAACTTGATTAATCAAAAAACAGGTGCAGGTATTAATCGTTTTTATTCACCAGGTAGAAACTATAAATTGAGTGCAGAAATTACGTTTTAATTAAACTAGAGAAAGCCTGTTTAGCAGGCTTTCTTTTTTGCTCAAAGTTTGCGGTGAGTTTTTATAAAGATTTTATTGCTTTTATCCTCATCAATGCTAAAATTCACACTCCTTGTCGTGGCTGAATTAGAGATCGGCTAGCGATGTATGTTTAACTTAACTTTTAGGAGTTATCAAATGTCTCTAAGTACAGAAAAAAAAGCAGCAATCGTTGCTGAGTTTGGTCGTGATGCAAAAGATACTGGTTCATCAGAAGTGCAAATCGCTTTATTAACTGCACAAATCAACCATTTACAAGCTCACTTTGCTGAACATAAAAAAGATCACCACGGTCGTCGTGGTTTATTGCGTATGGTTTCTCGTCGTCGTAAACTTTTAGATTATTTAAAACGTACTAATCTTGAGCTTTACACTTCAACTATCGCTCGTTTAGGTTTACGTCGCTAATCTCGATTAGGATATATACCCTAAAAAAGCCCTCAATATTGAGGGCTTTTTTGTTATCTTGTATTAATAAAATTTTTATAAAAGTCACCGCACTTTTCTGGAGTTAAATGTAAGTGCGGTCGATTTTAGCAAATTTTATTTCACTTCCTTAAACATGATTTCACTTGGAATTACTGAACCTTGCCAGTAAAGTTCTGAGGCAACTTTTTCGGCTAGTTGCATAAAAGATTGTGTAATTTCACTTTCTGGCGCAACCGAAACAGTTGGCGTACCTTTGTCAAGATCTTCACGTAAGCGAATGTGTAATGGTTGTTGACCTAACACTTTAACATTGTATTTTTCTGCAATTTTTTCTGCGCCGCCTGTGCCAAAAATAGCTTCGTGGTGACCGCAGTTGCTACAAATGTGCATTGACATATTTTCGATAATGCCGAGTACTGGTACAGATACACGTTCAAACATTGCAACACCTTTAATTGCATCAAGTAATGCGATATCTTGTGGTGTAGTGACGACAACAGCACCCGTGACAGGAATTTGCTGTGAAAGTGTTAATTGGATATCTCCAGTCCCAGGAGGCATATCAATCACTAAATAATCTAAATCTGGCCATAAAGTTTCTTGTAGTAATTGACTTAATGCGCTACTTGCCATAGGACCACGCCAAATCGTCGCACTGTCCGCCTCCATTAAGAAACCAATGGAGTTAGCAAATAAGCCATGTGCTTGGATTGGTGTGATATGTTTGTTATCAGGTGAGGTTGGACGTTGATCTGCAACGCCTAACATATGTGGAATTGATGGACCATAAATATCTGCATCTAAAATACCCACTCGAGTACCTTGTTTTTGCAGTGCAATTGCTAAGTTTACAGAGACGGTTGATTTTCCGACACCACCTTTACCTGAGGTCACCGCAATAATATTCTTCACACCTTTGACAGCAGGGTGATTATTCGCACGTTTTAATGTCGCAATCTGATAATTTAATTGCCATTTAATTTCTTGGCTTTCGCTTGCTTTAAGCAATGATTCTGTCAGTGCTGATTTAAGTTGCTTAAATCCAGTATTCCACGCAAATGGCATTTGGATTTCGATACGTAATGTATTGCCGCCTTTTTCAATTTTTTTGATAGAGTTTAACGCCACTAAATCTTTTTGTAAGCTTGGATGTTGAAATTGTTTAAATATATTTTGAATCGCCTCTTTTTGACTATCATTTAAACTATCTGAAAATAAAATTCCCATTGATTTTATCCTGTTATTTTTCTGGCTCATTCAAGCCTTAGTTAATCACTCAACAATATTTAACCACGAACCTCTGCAACTGTTAAGCAGAAATATGGAAAAGAACAGTTAAACTGGAAAAAATACCGTTGATAAGGTAACATAAGCGCCAATTTTTGAGTAAAAAATATAGGAATAATCAATGGCAAATTCAGCGCGAAATATTTTAGTTACTTGTGCCTTACCTTATGCTAATGGCGCAATTCATCTAGGGCATTTACTTGAGCATATCCAAGCTGATATTTGGGTTCGTTTTCAGCGTATGCGGGGAAATAATGTACATTTTATCTGTGCCGACGACGCACATGGTACACCGATTATGCTGAATGCGGATAAATTAGGTATTACACCTGAAGAGTTAATTGCACGCTCAAAAGCAGATCATGTGGCTGATTTTGAGGGATTTAATATTAGTTATGATAATTATCATTCAACGCATAGTCCTGAAAATGAAGCGCTAACCGCGGAAATGTATAGAAAGTTACGTACTAATGGTTTCATTAAAAGCCGCACAATTTCACAATTATTTGACCCAGAAAAAGGGATGTTCTTGCCAGATCGTTTCGTGAAAGGCACTTGCCCTAAATGTAAGGCTGAAGATCAATATGGTGATAATTGTGAGGTTTGCTCTTCGACTTATAGCCCAACAGAATTGATCAATCCACGTTCTGTGGTATCTGGTGCCACGCCTGTTTTAAAAGACTCAGAGCATTTTTTCTTTGATTTACCTGCATTTGAAGGCATGTTAAAAGAATGGATAAAATCGGGTTCATTACAACCAGAAATTGCTAATAAGATGCAAGAATGGTTTGAGTCGGGTTTACAACAGTGGGATATTTCTCGTGACGCACCTTATTTTGGTTTTAAAATTCCAGATACAGAAGACAAGTATTTCTATGTTTGGTTAGATGCGCCGATTGGCTATATGGCATCGTTTAAAAACCTATGCAATAAGCGCGGTCTAAATTTTGATGATTTCTGGAAAAAAGACAGCACTGCCGAGCTTTATCATTTTATCGGGAAAGACATCGTTTATTTCCATAGCCTGTTTTGGCCAGCTATGTTAGAAGGTTGTGATTTACGCAAACCTACTAACGTATTTGCGCATGGTTATGTCACCGTAAATGGTGTGAAAATGTCAAAATCTCGTGGTACATTTATCCAAGCATCCACTTATTTACGCCACTTAGCACCGGAATATTTACGTTATTACTACGCTGCAAAATTAAACAACCGCATTGAAGATTTAGACTTAAATCTTGAAGATTTCGTACAACGTTTAAATGCAGATGTTGTGAATAAATTTGTTAATTTAGCTTCCCGTAGTGCTGGTTTTATTACAAAACGTTTTGACGGTAAATTAGCCGCAGAGATCGCTGAACCAGAATTATTAGCAGAATTTGTTGAAAAATCTGCACAAATTGCCACTTATTATGAAGAACGTGAGTTCAGTAAAGTGGTGCGTGAGGTGATGTTATTAGCGGATAAAGCAAATAAATATATCGATGACAAAGCCCCTTGGGTAATTGCGAAAGAAGAAGGTCGTGATGTTGAATTACAAGCAGTTTGTTCAATGGCTTTGCAATTATTCCGCGTGTTAGCAATCTACTTGAAGCCAGTTATTCCACAAATTATTGAACGTGCAGAAGCGTTTTTACAAGATGAGTTGAGTTGGAAAAGCCTAAATAAACCATTATTAAATCATCAAATTTTGCCATTCAAAGCTTTGGCACAGCGTTTAGACTCAAAACATATTGAGGCAATTGTGAGTGAAACGAAAGCACAATTTGAAGCACAACAAGCCGCAGAGAAAGCTAAGACAACTAAAGAACATACTACAATTGAACCAATAGCAGACATAATTACAATTGATGATTTTGCTAAGTTAGATTTACGTGTAGCTAAAGTGATTAAATGTGAAGCTGTACCAGAGTCGAATAAATTATTACGTTTCGAATTAGATTTAGGTGATCATACTCGTCAGGTCTTCTCGGGTATTAAAGCAGCTTATCAAAAACCAGAAGAGCTCGAAGGGCGTTTTGTTATCGTGATTGCAAACCTTGCAGCGCGTAAAATGAAATTTGGTTTATCTGAAGGTATGATCTTAAGTGCAGGTACGGGTGGTAGTGATTTATTTTTACTGGATGTTGATTTAGGTGCAAAAGCAGGAATGCAAGTGAAATAGTTTCCTTGATTCGTTTGTTGTCTATAAAGTGCGGTAGAAATTTTAACAGTTTCGACCGCACTTTGTTTTTCGTTCTCTTTTCATGTTTAAAACCTGTTATAATTCTACATCACTTTATGAGTAGAGATTACCTATGAAACAACTTTTTGCCACCACTGCACGTGGATTTGAAGAATTATTAAAAAATGAGCTGACTGAACTAGGCGCAATTGAATGCCAAATTACGCAGGGTGGTGTACACTTTTATGCTGATGATGAAGCACTATATCGTGTATTGCTTTGGACACGCTTAGCCTCCCGTGTGCTATTACTAATTGTTGAAAGTAAAATTTACAGTGATTTAGATTTATATTCGGCGGTAACTAACCAAAATTGGTTGGATTATTTTGATGAAAAAATAAGTTTTTTAGTCGATTTTAATGGCACTAACCGAGAGATTCGTCATACTCAATTTGGCGCAATGCGTGTGAAAGATGGAATTGTGGATTATTTTGAACGTCTCGGAAAAGCTCGTCCAAATGTAGATAAAGATCATCCCGATATTCGTATTCATGCTTATTTAAATCGTGAAGATTTGGTTCTTTCTTTAGATTTAAGTGGAGAGGCGTTGCATATGCGCGGCTATCGTGAAGATACAGGTAAAGCACCTTTACGTGAGACATTAGCTGCGGCAATTGTGTTACGTTCTGGTTGGCAAATTGGTACACCATTAATAGACCCTATGTGTGGCTCAGGTACGTTGCTTATTGAAGCTGCACAAATGCAAGCAAAAATTGCACCGCAGTTATATCGCTTACATTGGGGCTTTGATTCTTGGAAAGGGCATAATCAAAGTGCTTGGGATAAAGTCAAAGGTGAAGCGGTGGCATTAGCAGAACAAGAATTCAACCGAGAACACAAAGCAAATTTTTATGGCTTTGATTTAGACCACCGAGTATTACAAAAAGCAAAACGTAATGCACAAAATGCAGGTGTCGCTCATTTAATCCAATGGCAGCAAGGTGATGTGGCAGGATTAAAAAATCCATTTACAGAGGAAAAAGGGACAGTAATTTGTAACCCACCTTATGGTGAGCGTTTAGGCACCACTCCAGCATTAATTGCGTTATATTCCGTATTTGGTCAGCGTTTAAAAGAGCAATTTTCCGCCTGGAATGTGTCTGTATTTAGTGCAGGACCTGCATTATTAGACTGCTTACGTTTGCGTTCACACCGTCAATTTAAAGCCAAAAATGGTCCGCTAGAGTGTGTACAAAAAAATTACTACATCAGTGCTCGCTCGGCATCTGAATCACAAAAAAGTGCGGTAGAAAATGCGTTAGAATTTAATCACACTTCTGCGGCACCTGTTGCGCTCGATTTTGCTAACCGTCTGCAAAAAAACATCAAAAAAGTCGAAAAATGGGCAAATCAGCAAGGTCTGAATGCTTATCGCCTCTATGATGCTGATCTGCCAGAATATAACCTAGCGGTAGATCGCTACGATGATCATATTGTCGTACAAGAATATGCAGCACCTAAAAATATTGATGAAAATAAAGCACGGCAGCGTTTGTTAGATGCGGTGACCGCGACATTACAAGTCACTGGTGTTGAAACAAATAAATTAATTTTAAAAGTACGTCAAAAACAAAAAGGCACGAATCAATATGAGAAATTAGCTAATAAAGGTGAATATTTCTATGTAAATGAATATGGTGCAAAATTATGGGTGAATTTAACTGATTATCTTGATACAGGATTATTTCTTGATCACCGTTTAACCCGCAAAATGTTAGGGGAAATGGCAGAAGGGAAAGATTTCTTGAATTTATTTGCGTATACAGGCTCTGCGACGGTTCATGCAGCATTAGGTGGTGCAAAGTCAACAACAACTGTAGATATGTCAAATACGTATTTAAATTGGGCTGAACAAAATTTATTGTTAAATGACTTACAAGGTAAACAGCATAAATTAATTCAAGCAGATTGCTTACAATGGCTTGCCGATTGTGACCGTCAATTTGATCTTATTTTTATTGATCCTCCCACATTTTCTAACTCAAAACGTATGGAGGAGAGTTGGGATGTTCAACGTGATCATATTAAATTGATGGCACATTTGAAACGTATTTTACGTACAAATGGAACTATTGTTTTTTCTAATAATAAACGTGGATTTAAAATGGATTTTATGGGGCTAGCTAATCTAGGTTTAAGTGCGGTCGAAATTTCAGCAAAAACATTACCGCTCGATTTTGAGCGTAATAAACATATTCATAATTGTTGGCTGATCAATTTAGCTTAAAGAAGCATTATCTTTTTATTTATAGCACCCTATTAACTTAGTTAATGGGGTGCTTTTTTATATAGAATAAAATATTGAATTTGAGAAATAGTTCACTTCTGCGGCTATTGACTTGATGATACAATAAGCACCGTAAATAAAATTAAGATGAAGTAAATCAATTAATATGAAAAATATCAGATATTTTACCCAAAAATATGTGGACTGGGTGATTCGTTTAGGGCGTGTAAAATTTTCTATTCTTGGGCTTATTGTATTGGCTATTTTAGCTTTATGTACTCAAGCTTTACTTAGTTTTTTCATTATTGGAGAAGTTTATTGGAGCGACTTAATTCGATCTATTACTTTTGGTTTAATTTCTGCACCGTTCGTTATTTATTTTTTTACTGTTTTAGTTGAGAAATTAGAGCATTCTCGGCAAGGATTATCTCAATTAGTCAATAATTTACGTAATGAAGTCTCTGAAAGAGTGATTGCTGAGAAAAAATTATCTATTGCACTTGATAATATTGAGAAAACAAGCCGTGATAAAACTCGTTTAATGGCAACTATTAGTCATGAATTACGTACACCATTAAATGGTATTATTGGTTTAAGTCGTATTTTATTAGATGAGGAGTTGACGGAACAGCAGCGTAATTATCTGAAAACAATCAATGTTAGTGCTATTTCCTTAGGACATATTTTTAGCGATATTATCGATCTTGAAAAAATTGATGCTCGTAAAATCGAATTAAATTTGAAAGAGGTTGAATTAAATAGTTTTTTAAATGATATCAGTAATTTTGCTAGTCTAATGACTCAACAGAAGAGGTTAGGTTTCCAGTTGATCAGTGATAATGAACTGCCTAATTGGTTGATGCTAGATTATGCTCGCTTAAGTCAGATTTTGTGGAATTTGATTAGTAATGCAGTGAAGTTCACAGAAACAGGTAAAGTTAGCTTAAATGTAAGTCGAGTTTCTGCTCATCAAATCGCTTTTAGTGTGACAGATACTGGGATTGGTATTCCACCTCATGAGTTACCACACATATTCGAAATGTATTATCAAGTACAATCTAGTAAGCATACGTTATTAGGGAGTGGAATTGGATTAGCTGTTTCAAAAACCATTGCTCAATTAATGGGTGGGGATTTATACGTTACAAGCGAAATAGGTAAGGGATCTTGTTTTACTTTAATTCTACCTATTAATGAAGTGGAAAAACCAATAGCAGCTAAAAATCAGATTCCAACAACCTTAAAGATTTTATTAGTTGAAGATATTGAAGTGAATATTGTTGTAGCAAGATCAGTATTAGAGAAATTAGGTTATGCTGTCGATGTCGCGATGACAGGACAGCAGGCTATAGAAAAATTTGAGCAAGGATATTACGATCTATTGCTTTTAGATATTCAATTGCCAGATATGTCTGGCTTTGATGTAGCACAGCATCTCCGCTTAGGCTATGAAAAGGGGGATTATGATTTTCTCCCTCCGTTGATTGCATTAACTGCTAATGTGATGCATAACAAAAAAGAATATCAAGAAAATGGGATGGACGATGTATTACGTAAGCCACTTTCTTTAGATGAGCTTACAGCGTGTTTAATGGAATATTTTGGCGATGAGGATACTCTTAAGCTAGATGTACCAATAAATAATAAAGATGATGTTATAGTATCTCATTTCGATATGAAAATGTTAAATGAACTACTTGAGATGCTTGGGGTGAGCTTTGCACAGAATAATTTACTGTTGTTTAAAGAAACGATGCCTGGCTATATTAATGAATTATTACGAGCATTTTCAGCCTACCAAAAAGATCCAACAAAGAAAGCAGAAGTACTTTCTGTTGCACATAAGATTAAGGGCGCGACTGCTTCTGTAGGATTGAAACGGTTACAACAGATTGCGGCACAAGCACAAGATCCAATGCAGGAAGAATGGACATTAAAAATTGAAGAATGGGTTGAACAATTAGCTACTCTTTGGTTATCTGATGTAGAAGAATTAGAACAATATTTAAGTTGTTTACAGTAAATTTAACAAAATATATTCGTCTTTCTTTAAGCAATATGCTTTTTATTGACATATATTTAACTAGCAAGAAAAACAGCATATTAACCATTTTAATTATATGGGAATGAATGCTATTCTATTGCACAATTATGAATTATTTTAAGGACTCACTATGAAAGTATTCGCTGTATTATCAGTATTTCTAATGCCTTTAGTTGTACCAAGTTCTCCTATTGATGGCTATAAAGAACTTAAATTTGGCATGACGATTGAACAGGCAAGAGAAACAAAACTCTGTGAAACAGATTGGCGTTTACCAGAGGCAGATGATTGGAGACGAGTTGTGCGTGGATACTGGATTTGTGATAAATTCCGTTTCGATGATAGTTATGCATTAGCTCGATTACGTTTTATTGGTGGACAATTAAAAGTAATTGAGTTACGTATGCCTGAATACCCAAAATATCCAGCAGAGTTACTGTTACATGTTTTACAAGAAAAATATGGTAAACCGACACATGTTGAACAGCGAGACTTAATTGAAGAAGATTTGTTGCAAGGCAAGATAAAACGACGTAAGAAAAATGAGACTGCTTTTTTAGATACACATCAATTTGCTAAAGGAACAGTTGCTTTGACGATGTTAACATATAATGATATTCCACAACCTGCAGAAATCATTTATTCTGCACCTGAGTTATTACTGCTTGAGAAAAAGTTAGAGGAGCGACCACAACGTCGAACATTATTAAGAGATTTATAAAGTAAAATACCCCAAGAGCTTGGGGTATTTTTTTATTTATAGCTAGACAAAGTCTAGCTATAAAAACCATACGCTTTGCGTATGGAACAGAAAAGCTTAAGCGGTGAGCAGAACAAAACATCCTCCTATAATGAACAAGGCTGACAACCAAAATTCAACATATAGGAGGATAAGTCATGGCAAGTAAATCCAATGACGATTCAAGTCTATCACACACAAGATGGAACTGTAAGTACCACATAGTCTTTATCCCTAAGTATAGGAGAAAAGCAATTTATGGAAAATTGCGAGTTGATATAGGAGGGATACTAAGACAATTATGTCACTACAAGAATGTAGAGATAATAGAGGCATATGCAATGAAAGATCATATCCATATGCTGTTAAGGATACCTCCAAAACTGGCCGTTTCAAGTTTTATGGGGTATTTAAAAGGTAAGTCATCGCTAATGATATTTGAAAGACATGCAAATTTAAAATATAAGTATGGGAATCGAAATTTTTGGGCGAAAGGCTATTATGTAAGTGCAGTAGGTTTAAATACAAAAATTGTAGAGGAATATATCCGAAATCAGGAAAAGGAAGATATGATTCAGGATAATTTATCGAAGAAAGAATATATGGACCCCTTTAAGGGGTAGGCAACAGAGTTATTGAACGGTTGTCAGACTTCACATGCCCCTTGAGGGGCATGTGAAGTACTAGGCCCTTATAGGGTGGCCTAAAAACCGCCCGTTTTACGGGCGGATTGTTATTTATAATGTACTATATATGTATTACCTTTATTTTTTTAATATATCACCTAAACAAGGCTGAATTTTATTTAACATTTCTTTCATCACTCGTGGTGGTGCAGCAACAACATGACCAGCTGTTAAATAATGATGTCCAGCATGGAGATCGCAAACCAAGCCACCTGCTTCACGTACAATTAGGTCACCTGCTGCAATATCCCAAGCCTTAATATCCATTTCAAAGTAAGCATCAAGACGATTTGCTGCGACATAACACAAATCTAATGCGGCGGAACCAGTGCGACGAAAATCCGCAGCTTCAGTGATCAAGCTGTTCATCACAGCAAATTGAGTTGGCATTAAACGAGTTTGTTTAAATGGGAAACCTGTGGCAATTATTGCTCCTGAGAGTTCACATTTACTATCAACACGCAAGCGCATATCATTAACTTTAGCACCTTCACCACGAACAGCAGTAAATAACTCGTTACGAATTGGATCATAAACTACACCGACTTCAGTGCGACCTTTAACTCGAATAGCAATAGAAATAGAAAAATGAGGTAAACCTTTTACAAAGTTTGTTGTACCATCTAGCGGATCAATCACCCATTGTACATCGCTATCTTTTCCTTCTAATGCACCACTTTCTTCTGTGATAATTGTATGATCAGGATAAGATTTTTTGATTACTTCAATAATAGCTTGCTCAGATGCTTTATCAATATTTGTGACATAATCATTTTTATTTTTCAGTGTTGTTTGGATATCATCACGGCGCTCATAACTTTTAGCAATTACATTACCCGCTTTTCGTGCTGCACGAATTGCGATATTTAACATTGGATTCATTGTTTCCACCAGATTTTAAAGAACATAAAAAGAGCTTCTATTATAGGCAATCTTAGCTAAGATAGCGAGAAGAATTTGAATTAACTTGAGCCCCGCATGTTTATCAAAATTTATGTTTAAACAATAGTTATGATATTCCATAAATATTTTTATCATCTTGAATGTACTTCAGTAGGAAATGAAAAGAAATAGTCATGTGTAATTTACTGACATAAAAATAGTGAAGATAACATGGGATTTGCGCCAGTTTTTTTATGTATATTCTAATAAAAAAACGTCAAATTCCTGACTAAAAATAGTGGTTATTATGTTAGAATAACGCCTCTTTAAATGGATATATAGTATATGTTAGAAAATATTCGAATTGTTCTAGTAGAAACCTCACATAGCGGTAATATTGGTTCAGCAGCGAGAGCAATGAAAACCATGGGATTACAGTCTTTATATCTTGTAGCACCTAAGCAGCTTGTTGATGATCAAGCAATTGCGCTTGCAGCGGGGGCTGAGGATGTTGTTAAAAAGGCAATAACTGTTACTAGTTTTGATGAGGCTATTGCAGATTGTTCTTTAGTTATTGGGACGAGTGCGAGATTACGTCATTTACAAAGTACGTTAATTGAACCGCGTGAATGTGGTGTAAAAGCAATTACACACAGTATCAATAGTCAAGTAGCTATTGTTTTTGGACGTGAACGGATTGGCTTAACTAATGAAGAACTATTGAAATGTCATTATCACCTAACCATTCCTGCTAATCCAGAATATTCTTCACTAAATTTAGCAATGGCAGTACAACTTGTATGTTATGAACTACGTATGGCGTTTTTATCAAAAAAAGAGAAAACTCTACCACTTTCAACAATAGAAAATATCTATCCAAATAGCGCAGAAATGGAACATTTTTTTATGCATATAGAACAACTTTATACAGAGTTAGGTTTTATTAAAAATCAAGGAGTTATGTCTAAATTAAGGCGGTTTTATCTACGTTCTGGTTTAGAAAAAAATGAGCTAAATATTTTGCAAGGCATGCTTTCTGCTGTAAAAAAACAGCTTAAATAGCTTTTTTGAATAGTTGACTAATTTAGTATGATATGTAAATATTCAAAAATTGTTGATTAATTAAAGGAAACAAAGATGAAATTAACCTCTAAAGGACGCTATGCGGTAACTGCGATTCTTGATATTGCGTTACATTCAAACAGAGGCCCTGTGAGTTTATCTGATATTTCTGAAAGACAGCATATTTCGCTCTCATATTTAGAGCAATTATTTGCGAAGTTGCGTCGACACGGATTAGTGAAAAGTGTCCGTGGTCCTGGTGGGGGATATCAATTAGGACTATCGACTGATAAAATTTCAGTAGGTATGGTTATCAATGCAGTAAATGAGAACATTGATGTAACTCGTTGTTTAGGGCGAGGAGATTGTCAAGACGGTGCTGAATGTTTGACTCATGCATTGTGGAAAGAATTAAGCCAGCGTATTGAAGACTTTTTAAATGAAATTACGCTTGCAGAATTAGTTCAACAAAATCGTCAAAAATGCTCAACAATAGAGTTCCATGGGGATTTTGATAATTTAATTATATTAGATAATTAAGCCGCCTGTTCATGAGTGGTCATAAAAATGAATTTTTTAGGAGTGAGAAAGAAATGAAATTACCTATTTATCTTGATTACGCAGCAACTTGTCCAGTAGATGAACGTGTTGCTAAAAAAATGATGGAGTATTTAACTGTTGAAGGAAACTTCGGCAATCCAGCATCGCGTTCACATAAATTTGGCTGGCAAGCAGAAGAAGCAGTAGATATTGCGCGTAATCATATTGCTGACTTAATCGGTGCAGATTCGCGTGAGATCGTTTTTACTTCAGGCGCAACTGAGTCTGATAACTTAGCTATTAAAGGTGCGGCTCATTTTTATCAAACTAAAGGTAAACATATTATTACTTGTAAAACTGAACATAAAGCAGTTTTAGATACTTGTCGTCAGCTTGAACGTGAAGGATTTGAAGTGACTTATTTAAGTCCAAAATCTGATGGTTTAGTTGATCTCGAAGAACTAGAAAATACGATGCGTGATGATACTATTTTAGTTTCTATTATGCATGTAAATAATGAAATTGGTGTTATTCAAGATATTGCTGCAATAGGTGAGCTTTGCCGTGCACGTAAAATTTTGTTCCATGTTGATGCAACTCAGAGTGTAGGTAAATTACCGATTAATTTGGCAGAGCTAAAAGTCGATTTAATGTCAATGTCAAGTCATAAGTTATATGGACCAAAAGGAATTGGTGCACTATATGTAAGTCGTAAACCTCGCGTGCGTTTAGAAGCGATTATTCATGGTGGTGGTCACGAGCGTGGTATGCGTTCAGGCACATTACCTGTGCATCAAATTGTAGGTATGGGTGAAGCTTATCGTATTTGTAAAGAAGAAATGGCAACTGAGATGCCTCGCTTAAAAGCACTACGTGATCGCCTCTATAATGGCTTAAAAGATATTGAAGAAACTTATGTAAATGGTTCGATGGAGAAGCGTTTAGATAGTAACTTAAATATTAGTTTTAACTATGTTGAAGGTGAATCACTCATGATGGCATTACGTGATATTGCGGTTTCTTCAGGTTCTGCTTGTACTTCCGCAAGTTTAGAGCCTTCTTATGTTTTACGTGCTTTAGGCTTAAATGATGAACTGGCACACAGTTCAATTCGTTTTACGTTGGGACGTTATACAACAGAAGAAGAGATCGATTACACTATTAACTTAGTTAAAAATGCAGTAGAGAAGTTACGTGAGTTATCGCCTCTTTGGGATATGTATAAAGAAGGGATCGATTTAAATACAATTGAGTGGACTCACCATTAATTACTAAAAATAAGTGTTTATAAACATAATTACGAATAGAAAGAATAAAAAGTGCGGTTACTTCTGACTCATTTTAAGCAATTACATATTGCAAGAGTCAATAGAAACACTTGAAATTCTCAAAAAACTGAAAGGAATACAAAATGGCATATAGCGAAAAAGTGATTGATCATTATGAGAATCCACGTAATGTAGGATCTTTAGATAAAAAAGATTCTAATGTTGGTACTGGTATGGTGGGGGCTCCTGCTTGCGGTGATGTAATGCAGCTTCAAATTAAAGTGAATGATGAAGGTATCATTGAAGACGCGAAATTTAAGACTTATGGCTGTGGTTCCGCAATTGCCTCAAGCTCATTAATTACAGAATGGGTAAAAGGTAAATCATTAGATGAAGCACAATCGATTAAAAATAGTCAAATTGCTGAAGAGTTGGAGTTACCCCCAGTAAAAGTACATTGTTCAATTCTTGCAGAAGATGCGATTAAAGCAGCGATTGCTGATTATAAAGCAAAAAAAGATGCTAAATAATTAGAATGAAGTGGGGCAAATTTGCCCCATTAGTATTAAAGAGTAATATGGAGTAGATAACTTAATGGGTATTTCTCTCACTGAAGCGGCAGCAGATCGCGTAAGAACTTTTCTGGCTAATCGAGGTAAAGGGATAGGTTTGCGTTTGGGGATTAAAACCTCTGGCTGTTCAGGATTAGCTTATGTGTTAGAGTTTGTAGATGAATTACATGAAGACGATAACATATTTGAACAGTATGGCGTAAAAATTATTGTTGATACTAAAAGCTTAGTTTATCTTGATGGCACAGAGCTAGATTTTGCGAAAGAGGGATTAAATGAAGGCTTTAAATTTAATAATCCTAATGTTAAAGAGCAGTGTGGCTGTGGTGAAAGTTTCCACGTTTAGATGCTAAATATATTTTTCATTTTATTCTTGATTTGAGTTAAAGATGGATCCATTTAAGATTTTTGATTTACCCGTTGATTTTCATATTGATCAAACTACATTATCAAGTCGCTATCTTGCTTTGCAAAAATCGTTGCATCCCGATAATTACACTACACATTCCCCACAAGAACAACGTCTTGCAATACAAAAATCTGCAGAAGTGAATGATGCATTACAGATATTAAAAGATCCGATTTTGCGCGCTGATAGTATTATTGCTATCCATACAGGTGAACAAGAAAATAAAGAAGAAAAAAGTAACCAGGATATGGCATTTTTAATGCAGCAAATGCAATGGCGTGAGTGTTTAGAAGAAATTGAGTGTGAGCGCAATACTGATAAGCTACTGGACTTTTCAGCAGAAATTGAACAAGTACAAAAAGTGATACTAATGGAGTTATCTACTGCATTGACACAACGTCAGTGGATACAGGCTAAAGCAATTAATGATAAATTACGCTTTATTAAAAAACTCTTAGTTGAAATTGAACGTGTAGAAGAGTCACTATTAGATATTTAAGTTGAGTACTATTTTCTCTGATTACATTTGGGGAAACTCAAATATGATTAGGCAAACGATGTTACCCACTTAGATGAGTAGATTATTAAATAAAAAGAATAAAACAGGCTATAATAAAAATAATATTATTTGAACAAGAGATAAATGATGGCATTACTTCAAATTGCAGAACCTGGCCAAAGTGCGGCACCGCATCAACATAAATTAGCTGTTGGTATTGATCTGGGAACCACAAATTCTTTAATTGCGACGGTACGCAGTGGCACCGTTGATATTTTATTAGATGAAAAAGAACGCCCATTAGTGCCATCAGTTG
This sequence comes from Pasteurella canis, assembly GCF_020810675.1. Classification (GTDB taxonomy): domain Bacteria; phylum Pseudomonadota; class Gammaproteobacteria; order Enterobacterales; family Pasteurellaceae; genus Pasteurella; species Pasteurella canis. Next base: position 1,094,696 of record NZ_CP085871.1, on the reverse strand, counting down.
TGCATTTTCAACAAGATAATGTAATTGTTGGTTATGAAGCGAGTGAATTAGCCAGTCAGGCACCGAATAATACGATTATTTCAGTTAAACGTTTAATTGGTCGTAGTTTGGAGGATGTAAAACAACGTTACCCAAATTTACCTTATCAATTTGAAGCAAGTGAAAATGGTTTACCTCTGATTCAAACCGCGAAAGGATTAGTGAGTCCAGTAGAAGTATCTGCTGAAATTTTAAAAAAACTGACCGCACTTGCGGAACAACGCTTAGCGGGTAAACTTTCTGGCGCAGTAATTACCGTACCTGCTTATTTTGACGATGCTCAGCGTCAAAGTACGAAAGATGCGGCAAAACTTGCTGGTATTAATGTGTTGCGTTTATTAAATGAACCAACAGCTGCCGCAATTGCTTATGGATTAGATAGTGGGCAAGAGGGAGTGATTGCCGTTTATGATCTTGGTGGGGGGACTTTTGATATTTCAATTTTGCGTTTATCTAAAGGAGTATTTGAGGTCCTTGCAACGGGAGGAGATACATCGCTTGGTGGTGATGATTTCGATCACCAACTTATGAATTGGATCATACAACAATCTGGGCTGCAGCCACAGACTGCACAGCAACATCAGTTATTAGCCGAATTAGCTACTCAAACTAAAATTGCTTTAACTAATCACATTGAAGTTGAAATTACTTATCAAGATTGGCAAGGGTGTATTCATCGTGAGCAATTTAATCAACTCATTGAGCCATTAGTTAAGCGTTCTTTGTTCGCTTGTCGTCGAGCGCTAAAAGACGCAAATGTCAGTATTGATGAGGTATGTGAAGTCGTAATGGTTGGTGGTTCCACACGTGTTCCTTTTGTGCGTGAGCAAGTCGCAAACTTTTTCCAGCAACAACCATTAACGTCTATTGATCCAGACAAAGTAGTCGCTTTAGGTGCGGGGATTCAAGCAGATATTTTAGTCGGTAATAAGCCAGATACAGAAATGTTATTACTGGATGTTATTCCGCTTTCATTAGGTATTGAAACAATGGGTGGGTTAGTGGAGAAAATTATTCCACGCAATACCACCATACCTGTTGCACGTGCACAAGAGTTCACGACGTTTAAAGATGGTCAAACAGCTATGTCAGTACATGTTGTGCAAGGCGAACGTGAGATGGTGAATGACTGCCGATCGCTTGCGCGCTTTAGTTTACGTGGTATACCTGCGATGACAGCTGGTGCGGCACATGTTCGTGTAACATATCAAGTTGATGCAGATGGTTTATTAAGTGTTACCGCGATGGAGAAATCTACAGGGGTACAATCATCTATTCAAGTTAAACCTTCTTATGGACTAACAGATGATGAGATTACGAATATGCTGAAAGCGTCTATGTTGAATGCAAAAGAAGATATTCAAGTACGTTTATTAGCAGAACAACGTGTTGAAGCTGAACGTGTATTAGAAAGTATACGTTCTGCATTAAGTTATGACCAAGATTTATTGAATGATGAAGAGTTAATCGCAGTTAAAAATGCGATAACGTCTTTAGAAAGATTGCAAATAGAAGGGGATACACAAGCAATTAAGCAAGGGATAAAAGCCCTTGACTTAGCAACCCAAGAGTTTGCTTCACGTAGAATGGATAAATCAATTCGCTCAGCATTAGCTGGGAAAGCTGTTGATGATATTGTTAATCAGAAATAATATAAAGAAATAGGATAGAAAATGCCAAAAGTCGTTTTTTTACCCCATGATGATCTTTGCCCAGAAGGCTTGGCTTTAGATGTGGCAGAAGGGGAGAATTTATTAGATATTGCACTTGATGCAGGAATTGATATTGAGCATGCATGTGATAAGTCTTGTGCATGTACTACTTGTCATGTCATTATCCGCGAAGGATTTGATAGCTTGAATGAAAGTAGTGAAGATGAGGATGATATGTTAGATAAGGCTTGGGGCCTTGAAGTAGACAGTCGTTTGAGCTGCCAATGTTTAGTCGGAAAAGAAGATCTCGTTGTAGAAATTCCAAAATACACTATTAATCACGCTCGTGAAGAGTAAGCAAAAGGCTCAACTGGTGTTGAGCCTTTATTTATTAAAACTTTGTCAAAACAGACCGCACCTTTAATCTAATTTTTGTAAATAATTTTTCCCTAATAATTTCATTTGTCGCAAAATTCTCATTTGTTTACGCTTAACATAAGCACTAGGTTTGTCTGCTTTAAAGATGATTGGGTTGGGGAGGACTGCGGCAAGTAAGGCTGCCTCGGCTTGAGTAAGCTGTTTAGCAGATTTAGCAAAGTAATGTTGGCTTGCGGCTTCTACACCAAAAATACCTTGTCCAAATTCCGCAATATTTAAATAAACTTCAAGGATTCGCTTTTTTGGCCAAAGCGTTTCTAATAGGAATGTAGTAGGCACTTCAATACCTTTACGTAGCCAGCTTTGTCCATGCCATAAATATAAATTTTTAGCCGTTTGTTGGCTAATAGTTGAACCTCCGCGAATTGTTCTACTAGATATATTGTGTTGTAGTGCCGTTTGAATTGCATGCCAGTCAAAACCATTATGGAGAGGGAAACGCTGATCCTCACTTGCAATCACAGCAAGCTGCATTTCCCAAGCAATATTATCCAAATTAATCCATTGATAGTTCAGTGGATAATCAATATTACCTTGCAGTAAATTCTCTAATTTCTTTTGCACCATATAAGATGAAAAAGGAATAGGAACCACTCGAAATAATAATGTACTTATTACGAGAATAAACAGGAAAAACGCAAAAATGCGGTAAATAATCGCTTTAACTCGATACCAACAGCTTAAGAAAGGAAAATATTTAATCTTTTTTTGCTTGCTCATCTAATTGTGCTTTAACCCAAGCCATAAATTCTGGAGGCATTGTTTTAATCATATTGGAACCACGTGTGATAGTGGCTGCACTGGTATTGAGATTTTGTTGGATTTCACGTTGTGGTATATTTTTATCCAATAATTGTGCGACGATCTGTAAGCGTAAACCAACAGAGTCACGTTCGTCAGGGGTAAGTAATAATGTGAGAATATCTTGTTCCTTGCCTTGTTCAAATGCAATACGTAACATTTCAACAAAAGCATGCCATTGTTCTAGGTCACGACTGAGATACATAATTTTCCCTCCTTTTTAGACTGTTAAACTAGTATAATCGATTATACTCTTCTGTGCTAAATTTTTGCTGTGAGTATTGTTGCAAAATTTGATAATAGAGATCGTAAGTTAACACATTTTGTACATAGCCACGTGTCTCATAAAAAGGGATACTGGCAATAAATTCTGCCATAGTGAGCTGACTATTTGCTTTAGCCAACCAACGATCCACTCGACTTACCCCTGCATTATATGCTGCGGCAATTAAAATCCGATTGTTTCCATATTTTTCATACAGCTCTTGTAGATGGGCTGTGCCAAGCATAATATTGTCAAAAGGATCAAATAGTTGGCTTTCATGAGAATAAGGTAACTCCGATTTTTGAGCTGTTTGTTTTGCTGTTGTCGGTAATAATTGCATTAAACCACGTGCATTAGCATGAGAGGATACATTATGTTTCCAAGCACTTTCTTGTCGAGCGATAGCCATAGCAAAAGTACGATCGATATTTTTATTTTTTAAGTGTAAATCAAACCAATCAAGATAAGCATTTGGTAGTCGAAGAGCAATATGTCCCCAAGCTTTTGCCTGAATTGTAGCTTCAACAGCAAGATCAAACCACTCTTGTGTATCAGCATAATGGGCAAGTGCGAGCTTCTGTTCAAAAGATGCTTGCTCTAATAATCTTTTCCACTCTAAATTCATGTTGACTAAATCATTAAACCAACGTAGTTCAGCAATACGATTTAACGTTTCGTGAAAAGCAGTCTGTACCTTTTGTTTAGGGTTTGGGGTGAATGTTTGCATCTTAGGCTGGTATTCAATCCCAAGTTCAGCACTGGCTAACATAGGATAAAAACCTCGTTGTTGAGCAAGGGATATCAATATCTTTTTAGCTTGAGCCTGTGTGTTTTTATCTGTTGTTAACACCTTTGCTTGCCAGTATCGCCATTCTTCTTTGTTTTTAGCTGTATCAGATAGTAATGCTAGCCATGGGGTGATGTCTGTTTTCTCTCGAATCGCAGTACGAATTCTGCGTTCAGTTAACGTATCATCTCTCAATTCAATGAGAGTTTTATCACGCCATTCTTGGATAGATGAATTATCGCTATCAAATAAATGGCTCATTAAGTGTTTTTTCCATTGATTTTTTTGCGATAAGTTAAGCTCAAGTCCATTCGCCCAAATTTCATAGGGAGAAAATGGGTTTTGATTGTCTTGTATTGTGCTTTCTTTCAGGGTTTTGATAAAGTTTGGGAAATGGTTTAATACAATACGTTTCGCTAGCGTATCTTGCGCAGAGATATTGAGTGGATAAAATACAGTACTTGGGTTTTGTAGTTGTTGTGGTACTTGTGCTAGCTGTGTTAGTGCAATTAACCATTGTTTGAGTTCTCGGTCTTTTGCTTGTTGTTGTAAATGAACCAGTAAGCCTTGATTTTTTTGTTCAAAAGCTAGAACAGCGCGCGTTTTAAGCTCCTCATCACTTAGATAGCCTTTTTCAATCCATGTTGTTAAAACAGGATCACATTGTTTAGGTAGGCTAGCACCAGTTAACCATAATTGTGTCACTTTTTTTTGCCAATTTTCTATTGAAAGTGCGGTCGATTTTGGCAAAGTTTCATATTCTGCTTGTAGGATGATACAACGGGAAGCTATATCTTGTGGTAGTTTTATGGCATTATCCACAATACTTTGCCAATCTGACTTTATTTGAGCTTGTTGTAGCCATTGCTTTTTTAATTCTGTGGCAAAAGGCAACATTGAGTACCGTTTTTGGTAAGCATCAATTTGCTCTAACGTTAATTTATCTTGTGTAGCATTTAAATATTGGTATTGAGCATAGGGATAGAGTGAATAATCCTCAATTCGTCTTAATAATTCATTCACAACAGCTAATGTAGCATCACTTTGTGAGCGGCTGAGTAATTGCTGGATTTTTTGATAGGTTTGGCGTGCTTTTTGTTGTTGCGAAACTATCTGAGAGTATTGTTCCAATAAGGTATTTTCTTTGATTTGGTCTAAATGTTGAGGAGTCTGAGTTTCAGCCCATGTAGAAACTGAAAGTAGCGAAAATAAACAACTGAGTGTTAACACGTAGAATTTCATGAAAGTCTCTAAAAATTATTTATCGTTAATTATCATATAGCAGCTTAGACCGTCTTTTGGGCTAAAAGTGCAGGAGATGGTTTTCTTTGCTTTATACAAAATAGGCGAAATTGAATTTCGCCCAAGTATGTAATGAAAAGAGATGAGTTAGAATACGCGTTTGAAAGGTTTGACCGTCACTTCAGCATAAACGCCAGCTTCAATATAAGGATCTTGACTTGCCCACTGTTTGGCATCCTCCAAACTAGCAAACTTTGCAATCACAGTTGAGCCAGTAAAACCTGCATCACCTGGATTTTCATCATCAATGGCTGGATTAGGACCTGCAACTAATAAGCGATCTTCTGCTTGAAGCTGAGTTAAACGAGCAAGATGTTTGTCACGTACAGCTAAACGTTGTGCTAATGTATTTGGTTTATCTTGTGCAAAAATGACGTAGTACATCATAATTTTTCCTCATTTATTAATTAAGTTGAGATAAAGCTTTCTCTAATTCAGGATTATTTTCTCTAGGTACTGTGCGCGGTCGTCCATCTTTATCAACAGCGACAAAAGTAAACACAGCTTCAGTCACACAATAACGCTCACCGATAGGTTCACTTGACACCTTCTTGACCCAAACTTCCATTTTTATTTTTATTGATGAACGACCAATGCTCAGACATTTACCATAACAACAGACGACATCACCTACTGCAATAGGGCGTATAAATGTCATACTATCTACAGCAATAGTCACTACGCGACCATGAGCAATTTCTTTAGCTAAAATTGCACCGCCCATATCCATTTGTGACATAATCCAGCCACCAAAAATATCGCCATTAGCATTCGTATCAGAAGGCATTGCCAGTGTACGTAATAAAAGAGTACCTCTTATATCGCAGTTTTTTGATGTGTCATTAAGCGTGTGCATAATCATTCCTTATTATTTTTATTTGCTTGTGGAAGATAACGATAAATGTAAATTCCCGTAATAACTGTAGCGATTAATGTCATCCCAAGAATACCAAAGGTTTTAAAATCAACCCAAAGATCGTCGGAGAGATATTGGCTAATGTAAATATTAATTAACATACATAAAATAAAAAATGCTGCCCAGCCAAGGTTGAGGTTATGCCAAACACGCTCTGGTAATTCAAGTGCTTGATCTTTACTTAACATTAATTGAATTAAGTTTTTGTTAAAACCATATCGACTAATAAGTAGTACTAAGGCAAAAATAGCATAGACGATTGTGACTTTCCATTTTAAATACTCAAGTTGGTTAAAGTAAGCAGTTAATGCACCAAAGAATACGACGGCGACGCCCATAATCAGTTGTTGTTTCTCTACTTTGCCATATTTTATTTTAAGAATAAGTAATTGGATAACTGTAGCAATCATTAATGTTAATGCTGCTTCACGGATACCAACCAGTTTATAAACAGCGAAAAATAAAATAAGTGGAATAAATTCAAGTAATTGTTTCATAGCAAACTACACCTTTTGCATAAAAATAGTGTAAAAACGATAAGTAAAAATGAGTGAAAATACTGTTAAAAATGAAGTCATGACATCAATAATGATTTCAAAGATGAAATTTATACTGAAAGCCGAAATATGGCGGATTAATAACGGTAAAAGAAAATGAATAATTAAGCAGTATAAAAATAATGGTGCGGTACGTTTAATTCCCGCTTTCCATGTGGTTTGAAGTGCTTGGCTTATTGTTACATCACGAATTAAATAATGCACTGAAGTAAGACAGAAACGAATAAATAAATAAATACCTAATCCTGCGGATAGCAAAGAAAAATTTGAGGGTTGAGTTTTGTTCATGATTAAAGAGAAGAAGATCTCAGAAACACCAATAAGGATAGGCATTAATAAAATAATATTGATCAAAAGAACACCAATAAATCGCTTAGAGACAGTGGTCATAGTCGTATTTAGCGAAAAGTGTTGGTTTTGGCTTACTTGATGAATCGAAATCAAGCACCAAGATGCGATGAATAAGTAAAGTAATTGATAAGCAATTAAAAGTATCGCAATGTTAGGACTGACAGTACCTATACCAAGCACTTGGGCTAATTCATCACTACTATTTGTCGTAATTTCCGTTGTGGGAAATAAGTTAAGCATAAGAGTAATAAATAAATTGCTCAAAAAGAAAGCGACTATAAATGTTAAAGTAAATTGACGCTGGTTTTGAATAAAATTCCAGCTATCTTGAAAAATTTTTGTGAAATTTATAGGCATTGATTAAGACTCAAATTTAAACTCAAAAAAGTGAAAAGATTATACCGCTTTTTGTCATAAAATTCATAAAAAACTATGATTTTGATTTGTATCATTTTTTGCGTTTTTTTTAAACAAACCTAAGAATGCGTTAAATTTATATTTATTTTTTAACAAGTTTTTAAAAAATTGATAAAGATCAGAAAGTGTATACCTGTAAAGTGCTATTCTTCTTTTGTCTAAAAAAGACATGATTTTTTTATGGTTATATTATCCAATGATATAGACAGATGAGGTATTTTTTATGAAAAAAGCAATATGTGTATTAAGTATAGTTGCATCATTAGTTGCTGGTTCAGCAGTCGCGCATGAAGCCGGTAGTGTTATTGTTCGTGGTGGCCCAATTATGGTTGTTCCAAAAGCATCCACTAATAGTGATACATTCAAGTTTGATGTGAATTCAAATGCACAGTTAGGCTTAACTGCCACTTATATGGCAACAGAGAATATTGGTATTGAGCTTTTAGCCGCAACGCCATTTAGTCATGAAATTACATTAGGTAATAAACTTGTTGGTAAGACAAAACATCTACCACCAAGTCTTTACGCTCAATACTATTTTTTAAATAAAGATGCGAGTGCTCGCCCTTATATAGGTGCTGGTGTGAATTACACAACATTTTTTAGTGAAAAAGCAATATTAGATGGTGTTACTGATCTGAAGCTAAAAGATTCTTGGGGAATGGCGTTTAATGCGGGTGTTGATATTAAATTAGCAGATAATTTATTTTTAAATACCTCTGTGTGGTATGCAAAGATTAAATCAAAAGCAACCTTTAAATTAGGTAGTGATGAACATAAAGTTGATGTGAAATTAGATCCAACAGTCTTCTTCTTAGGATTAGGTTATCGCTTTTAATCTGTTTTTTCAGTTTTTAAAAATGGGCAATAAATTTGCCCATTTTTTATTCGTTATCACTATATTAAGAGACTAAATCAAGCATTTCTTGTGCGTTAGCTAATGTAGTATTTGTTACCTTACTGCCACCTAATAATTTAGCTAGGGCTTTTACTCGTTGTTGTGGAGAAAGTGCAGTCATTTTTGTTTCAGTTTTATTTTCTACAATTTGTTTTTCAACAATAAAATGTTGATGACCATGACAAGCCACTTGTGGAAGATGTGTTACACAAATTATTTGACTATGTTGTCCTAATTTACGTAGTAATTTTCCAACAATACTGGCAGTTGCACCGCTTATCCCAACATCAACCTCATCAAAAATTAAAGTAGGAATAGCTGATTTATCGGAGGTTAATACTTGAATCGCTAGGGATATACGAGAAAGCTCACCCCCAGAGGCAATTTTAGTTAATGGCTGTGCTATTTGACCTAAATTACTACGCAACATGAAAACTAGGTGATCTGCACCATTCGAGCCGATTTTATTGTAATCTGTGGTTAGTTCGATGAAAAACTCACCGTTTTCCATTGCAAGCTGCCTGATTGAGCGGGTGACATGTTCAGCAAGTTTCATTGCACCTGTTTTTCGACTTTGATGTAATGCTAATGCTGTTGTGTGCATTTTGTTATAGGCTGCTTTTTCTTGAGCAATTAATAACGCTTCACTTTCAGAAAAATCGATTAACTGAGCTAACTCTTGTTTTAAACAGCGATGTAACTCAACTAAGTTTTCTGGTTTCACATGGTGTTTGCGTGCTAATTGTAAAGCTTGCCCTAAACGTTGTTCTATTTCATAAAGTGATGTTGGGTCTTGTTCTATATCAGTAGCCAATTGTTGTACTTCATGTGTTGCTTCTTGCACTTGAATGAGGGCTTCTTGCAATAAATTAGATATATTGTTATACCGAGAGTCTAATTCACACAGTTCGTCTAAATATTGTGTTGCTCGATAGAGTAGAGAATCAATACTCACTGTTTGATTTTCACTTAATAATTGTAGAGTTGATTGTGAAAGTGTGGTTAATTGCTCACTGTTGGAGAGACGTTTTTGTTCTTCTTCCAATGTGAGATATTCATCAGGGCGTAAATTAAATTCATCCAACTCCGCAACTTGATATTGTAAAAGCTGCTTTTTGGCTTCACTTTCAGCAACTTTTTGCTGAAAAGTTTGTACTTGGTGTTGTAGTGTTTTCCATGCTTGATATTCTTCTTGCATTTGTGCCAGTAAATTTCCATGAGAGCAAAAATTATCGAGTAATTGTAGTTGGTAGTCAGGCTTGAGTAATAATTGGGAAGCATGTTGACCATTAATCTGGATTAAATATTGCCCTAGTTCTTTCAGCTGGGTGGCTGAAACAGGAATACTATTGATAAAGGCTTTTGAACGTCCATCATGGTTGATAATACGACGTAAAATACATTCATTAGGATTCTCAGCATCTTGTAATTCTTGTATTTGTAGCCATTGGAAAGCAGGACTGTTTTGCTCAAGGATAAATGTTGCACAAATATCAGCTCGTTCTTGTCCCTCTCGTAACATACTGATTTCTGTTCGTTGACCAAGACAAACACTTAATGCGTCAATTGCAATGGATTTTCCTGCACCAGTTTCTCCAGTGATGACAGACATCCCTTTAGTCAGTTCAATATTAAGATGACGAACAATAGCAAAATTATTAATTGTCAGTTGAATGAGCATAGTAATCCCTCGTTTACTGTATATTTATCAGTTTATAACTGTTTTTATATACAGTAAAGCGATTTTTAATAATTTTGAGTGTTTTTTATACTAGATTTCTGAGCCAACCTAATTTTGAACTCAGTACTTTGTAATAGTTATAGTTTTTTAGATGCAGTAATCTGAGTTTATGCTGGCTTTTTTGAATATGTACAATGTCATCTGGAGAGAATTCCAAAGCAATTTGACTGTCGCAACCTACTTCTAATTGTGCTGTGTTATATTCGGCAAAACGGATAGAGATTTTACTATCGCCATCAATGACTAAGGGACGTGAGGAGAGGGTATGTGGGAACATTGGCACTAATGCAATTGCATTGAGCTGAGGAGTTAAAATAGGACCTCCAGCAGAAAGAGAATAAGCGGTTGAACCTGTTGGCGTAGAAATAATTAAGCCATCAGAACGTTGTGAAAAGGCAAATTTATCATCAATATAAACATGAAAATCGATCATATGTGCAATTTTGGCAGGGTGAATAACCGCTTCATTGACAGCATTCGCCTTAGCAATAATTTTTCCATCACGTTCTACGCTGGCTTCTAAGATAAAGCGTTCTTCCACAAAAAATTCACCTTGTTCTAAACAAGCTTGCAACTGTGCATAAGCATTTTTAGGGTCAATATCTGTTAAGAAGCCTAAATTACCTCGATTAATACCGATTAATGCAATGTCATATTTGGCAAGGATGCGTGCACGTCCTAACATATTGCCATCACCACCAATCACAATTCCTAACTGCGCGTTTTGTCCAATATCTTCAATTGAGGCTAAATAATCTTCGCTTAAGCCAAGTTGCTCGCCGATTGGACGCTCTACTAATACTTGATAACCTTTTTCAATGAGCCACTGAAAAAGATTTTTATGCATTTGTAAAGTCAAATCATGGCGAGGTTTACCTAATAATCCAATGGTTTGAAAGGAGGATTGTAGTGCTTTAATATCCACTGCATTTTGGTATGTCATTGCTTGTTCCATTTGACGAAAAAATTTAACCGCACTTGAATTCAAAAAATCAGCCATTATATTACACACAAAACCTTTTATTTGTCAGCAAGTATCTATAGATGTGTTAACTTTTATATTTTTTGCTAGAATTAGTCAAAATTTTGTTATTAACGGAGAATGTAATGTCTGCAAAAGAGCAACAAATTGAAAATGAAGAAATGATTCAAGAAGAAGTTGAATTAGAGCAACCTGTTGAAGAGGTAGTAGGGGAAGACCCTTTAGAGGAAGCAATTGCTCGTGTTCAAGAATTGGAGGCTCAGTTAGAACAAACAATGAAGAAAGAGCAAGATTTATTATTACGTACACGAGCTGAAATTGATAACATTCGTCGTCGTACAGAACAAGATGTAGAGAAAGCACATAAGTTTGCATTAGAAAAATTTTCTAAAGATATTCTCAATACTATTGATAATTTAGAACGTGCTTTAGCGACACCAGCAAATTTAGAGGATGAAAGTGTAAAAGCTCTGTTTGATGGTGTTGAGCTGACTTTGAAAGAACTTATTTCCACAGTGGCTCGTTTCGGTGTTGAACCTGTTGGTATTGTTGGTGAAGTGTTTAATCCCGAATTACATCAAGCAATTTCCATGCAGCCGATGGAAGGATTTGAAGCAAACCAAATTACAGTAGTATTACAAAAAGGTTATTTATTAAATGGTCGTGTTATTCGTCCAGCAATGGTAATGGTTGCTGCATAGATACGAGATATTTTATAAAAAAAGACCGCACTTTATTTGCTTAAAGCGAAAGTGCGGTCTTTTTATTTTGATTTTGAGATGTTTCATATAATAAAAGATTATAAACCATAGCCAAAAAGTAGTTGTAGTTTATTAAAAATTCTCATTTAATCATATGCAGTTTTTTTATTCGTATTGAGAGCAAATTATGAGCGTGATAAATCTGATTATTTTTGTCGCATTACTTGTGTTATTAGCATGGATTTTTAAACGTACCGAAAAACTAGGGACAACAGTATTTATTGGATTAGTATTAGGTTTAGTTTGTGGTGCGTTATTGCAGCAATTAGCCGATCAAGATGTCGTTAAAAGTACTTTAGATTGGATTAACTTAGTAGGTAGTGGTTATGTGCGTTTACTGCAAATGATTGTAATGCCATTAGTCTTTATTTCAATTCTCTCAGCAATTACTCGTTTAAATCAGGCAAGTGCTTTGGGGAAAATTAGTTTCAGTGTGATTTCTGTGTTATTAATCACGACTGCAATTGCTGCAGCAATTGGGATTGCTATGGCTTATATATTCGAACTAAGTGCAGAGGGATTAGTGGCAGGAGAGCGTGAATTAGCGGCTCAAACCCGTGTTGAAGGTCGAGTAGAAAAAGTGAGTAGTTTGACTATTCCTGCTATGTTATTGTCTTTTATTCCTAAAAATCCATTTTTAGAATTAACGGGCGCAAATCCTACTTCTATTATTAGTGTTGTGTTATTTTCAGCATTGCTCGGTGTTGCGGCACTCAGTTTAAGTAAAGAAGATCAGGCATTGGGCGAGCGTATTGCACAAGGTGTAGAAACATTGAATAAATTAATTATGCGTTTAGTGCGTATGGTCATTCGTTTAACGCCTTATGGTGTATTTGCACTCATGATTAAAATGGCCACAACATCAAAATGGGCAGATATTGTTAATTTGGGTTCATTTATTGTTGCCTCCTATTTAGCTATTTTATTCATGTTTTTGGTACACGCATTTATATTGGTCCTTTTTAAAGTAAACCCTGTGGGTTATTTTAAAAAAGTCTTACCCACATTAAGTTTCGCGTTTACATCTCGTTCTAGTGCAGCCACATTGCCACTCAATATTGAAACACAAACAAATAAATTAGGTAATAATAGTGTGATTGCGAATTTTGCCGCAACTTTTGGTGCAACAATCGGACAAAATGGCTGTGCGGGTATCTATCCTGCAATGTTAGCCGTTATGGTTGCGCCAACAGTTGGAATTGATCCTTTCAGTTTTACTTATTTAGCTACATTGATTTTAGTTGTGACGATTTCATCACTAGGTATTGCGGGTGTTGGTGGTGGCGCGACCTTTGCTGCCATTGTGGTGCTTTCAACGTTGAATCTACCACTTGCGTTAGTAGGGCTATTGATCTCTATTGAGCCTTTAATTGATATGGGACGTACCGCACTTAACGTGAATGGCTCAATGGTCGCTGGTACAGTGACTAATCAATTGTTAAGCAAAAAATAATGCTTCAATAGTGTATTATCAATAAAAAAAAGAGATAGCATATATAGCTATCTCTTTTTAGGTTTAGCCAGTATTAGAAGGTTAATTCAGCGGATAATCTAAAATTTCGACCAGGCGCATAAAAACGTTTGATTCCTGCTCCTGTATTTTGATCAATGAGATTAATCGTGCCAATTGAACGAATTGAACGAGCTGAGTCCCAAGTAATATATTTTTTATTCGTCATATTATATAAACCAGCAGTCAACATTAGATTCTTAAACGGTTTAGCATAAATAATCGTATCGATTGTCATGTAGTGATGATTACGCCATGCTAATGTATTATCAGTTACGCTTTTCCCTTGAATTAAAGCCCCATTTTTCTTTTGATCCTCCCAATACATGTTATAAGTTTGATGCCGTTTTTTCTCCGCAACATCGGTAATGAAGAAGTCAATTCCGTATTTGTCATCTTCAGTTGCATAGCCAATGTTATATATTGCGGTAGTAGGTTGAATGGCATTCATTGGGATCTTGCTTTCAATTTTGCCTTTTTGATGCGTCAGTTTATAACCTATTCTGAAGCCAGCTAACTTGTGATAAAGCGTTTTTAATTCTAAGCGAGCATTTATTTCAAGTCCTGTTACTTTAGCCTTATCTCTATTATGATTTTGGTAGAATGGATAGCTGATTGAGCTGCCTTCATCAACTGCACGTTGTCCAACATAAACTAGATCAATAAAATGATCATAATCAGTTTGGAATGCACTTAAAGTAATAAAACTTTGATTTTTATATATTGTCATTGCTACTTCTTTTGTTTTAGCAATTTCAGGCTTTAAATTGACATTCGGCGTAATTGAGAAACTTGGGTGCTTAAATGTCATGAACATTTCATCGGAAGTCGGCGCCCTAAATCCATTTGAATATTTAAATTGGACACGCATCCAATTTAATGGATCGATGTTTAACCCGAAATTGTAAGAATGATGTTTGTATGCTTTGTTTTGCAACATCATTGCAAGGTTTTGTGCGACATTTTTATTCATACATTCGGTGTTATAGCCACATTTTGCTCCAATACCGTAAGCGTTCTCAGGTAATGGAATAAAGATACCCGCAATTAGCCCTTTGGGTACAGGTACATTAGGATTGTAACTTGGTCGATGTTCTACTTTGTCATAGCGGTAATTGAGATCTAAGTTTAGCCAATTGGTTAGCTTAATATTGTCCCCCAAATAAAGAGCTTGGTTTTTGGTTTCTACTGGAATTAGGTAACTATAACGTCCATTAACATTTTCTCTTAAATTACCTGTACAAGAGCCAGTTGGCCAGTAATCTGGACGCGGTTCATATTGTATAGGATAAGTGCCACTAATACTTTTATTACAGAAGAACGCATCAGCCCACCATTGAACATTGCCACCTTTATAACCATCTTTATTGACCATGCTTTTGTGTGTTTTATTATAGAGACCGCCATATTTTAGTTGATGTGCCATTCCCCAGGTTGAGAACTCTTTATCAAAATCTAAATTGATTTGTTTGGTGTCCGTGTTGAGATCGCGATCGTTATAATCATTACGGCTATAACCTGCGGAGAAAGGTAAAATAAATTTAACTTCCTCATATTGTTTTCCTCCCCAATTGTTAGCTTGAGATTTGAGCTCAATTTCACCGTATTGTCGACCATCAGCAAGCGTTTTAAGGGTAATCTCTCTTTCTTCAAATTTGTAGACGTCTTCGGATTTTTCATTTTTTTTGACAAAGACTTTAAATTTTTTCTTACAGTTAATTTTAGAGCAGTCAATTAATGTTGTCTGTGGTGAATACTCTCGGTAATCAAATCCTGAAATGACTTCACCTTTAGAATTTTTATATTTGACTTCTTTGCCCCAAGTACCCTCTATTACTTCTGCGGTAATTTCACCACCTTGTTTATCGACAATTTTATTGACACCAGTACTGCTATCAAGCGCTAAGCCTTGCTCATTTAATACAGAAACACATTTTGGTCCACTGCAATACTCATCTGTTCTTGCCTTATTTTTAATTTTTTGTGAGGAAACGGAGACTTTAAAATGATCCCAAAGGGCTGTTTGTGTAAAGTTTTCATAAGCAAACTGGATATTCTTGCGATGAGAGCTATCGTTCGTTTTTCTTTCTCCATAGATTTCAGTATTCACATAGCTACTTGGTCTTAATGTATAAGATAAATCTTCTCCACGCGATCTTAGTTTAGAATCATCTAATGCGACAGTAAAACGATGTTCTTCATGGGGCTGGAAACCAAATTTAATTAATGTGCTATCTCGAGTTATATCATAAGGATCTGTTTTTTCACGTGTTTTTCCAACAGCTGATTTATCTTTTTCTTGGTTTGTATAGATATCATAAAAATAGTTTTCGATTTCATGACCTTCACGGCGTGTATTGATGAATAACAGATCAAACCATTTATATTTTCCTGCTAAAGTGACAGAGGTGATATCTTCGTTATTCATACTTTGATAGCCACGTTTGACACCAATATGGTAATTTTTATTAAGGAGATAATCGCGAGCATCTTTAGTTTCAAATATGACAGAACCGCCTAGTGCTCCACTACCTGATTTAATTGAGTCCGCGCCTTTAGTAATAGTCGCGACTTTAACATTCTCTATTTCTATGCCATTACGTGTATTATTAAAATTACCATAGCCTTCAAATAGTTCTTTAAATCCTTGTGAGCTTAATGTTTCAGCCTGACGTAAGCCATCAATCATAATGCCAACACGATTTTCATCAACGCCTCGTACCGCATAGCCACTAGCACCAGTACGTCCTGTTTCAACAACAGTAATCCCTGTTTCATAGCGGACTAAATCTCGACTATCAGAGACTTGTTGTTTATGTATTGTTTGTGAGTTAATTTGGCTTTCGCCTACTTTGTTTTCTTGGATATTCATGTGTTCGGTATTTCCACCAGAAACAACAATCGTATCAAGTTGTTCGATATGTTCTACTTCTTCTGCAAGGGAAGGGGGGCTTAATGTTAAAGCGGCTAGTATTAATGCATACTGCTTATTTAATTGCATAGATACCTCTTTTACTACTAATAAAATTGATTATGAAAATCATTTTCAATTATAGAGGTGATGTTTAGAAATGAAAAGGGCAACTTGTAGGATATTCCCCCAAATGGATAAATTAAGTTAACTATTTAAATTTATTGATGATTTTATAGTATAAATGTCATTCAAATTGGCTAAATTTTATTATTTTTTGACAATAGTTCCTTTTAATAGTTTGCGGATCCAACTCCGATTAGCTTGAAGTTGATGCATAATATCTTGACTCAAAGGTAAAGGCTCCTGATAAATGAGTGAAGCAAGGGTTTCTCCTAACAAAGGAGCAGAAGTGAGTCCTCTTGAGCCTAAAGCGGCGATTAAGAATAAGTTATCAAAATTGGCTGCATTTTTTATCGATTGTTTACGGCGGCGCAGATTGTAAAGATGTTGGTAATCATCTAATTGTTGCTCAAATTTTGGTACATTTCCTAACATAGGAATACGATCGCGTACTGCACAGCGAATACCAACACGCGCTTGATTGCCTGATGTATCAATTTCTTTTGTCCAGTTGACGTTGAGGTTAGTTTGAATTTTTTGCTGGTTTTCTCGTTGTTCAGCCAAACTAAATTCTCGTGAATCACAATCACGTACATGACTTGCACCAATGCAATGAGTATGGCTTTGTGCCATAGGAGTGAGATAACCATCATAACATACAACTGTTTTTAGCTGTTTTAAATGTTCAGTCGTCGGGATCTCACTCACTTGCCCACGTACAGGATATAAAGGTAAATGTGCTGTTTGAGTAAATTCAGTAATTTTATGCCCGTTTGCTAAGATCACAACTTGATGTTTATATTGTTCTCCTTGTGCATTTGTTAGTTGCCAACCATTTTCTTGCTGTTCAAGTGCGGTCACTTTTTGCTGAGTTTTAATTTCAAGTCCGCATTTAACTAAATAGGCAAACATGTTTTGGACAAATTGGCGCGGTGCAAGCCAAGCACCTTGTGGAATAAATCCACCAGAACAGGCTAAAGGTAGTCCCACTTTTTCACTCAATTGTGCTGGTGAAAGGGGGGAGTATAAGCTTTGAGGCCATTGATAGTGTGAAATTTTCTCTAATTTGACCGCACTTTTATGGTCATAGCTACAAAGTGCTACGCCACAGAACGAATGCTCAAAAGGGATCCCTTGCAGGATTGCCTGTTGTAAACGTTGTTGTCCATAAGCAAAGGCATGAATATAAAAGCGAATATTAATCAAATCATCATCACTGAGTTGTGGATAGAATGCACCTTGTTTATTACCTGACGCATTGAGAGCAATATCTTCGTCTTCACAATAAAGTGTCACTTTAGCTTGACGCTCTAATAAAGATAAGGCACAGAATAATGAAGCAATGCCGCCGCCAATAATGGCGATATTTGGTTGTGGAGTAACCTGAGCAGGTTGTGCTAGATACCAAGGGAAGTGAATAGGAGCTTGGCTAGAATTAGGTTTGTTACCTTGTAAGCATTCGCGTTTTTTTCCATAGCCCTTGCGCTTTTTAACTTCAAAACCTACTTGTTCTAAGCCTTTTCGTACGGTACTTGCTGCAGTAAAAGTAGCAAACGTGCCTTGTTCTTTGCTGTAGCGGTACATATGTCGATAGAGTGTATCATTCCACATTTGTGGATTTTTGCTCGGAGAAAATCCATCAAGAAACCAGGCATCTATTTTGTTACACATATAATCACCAAGTTGAGGGAGATTATCGATGAGATCGCCAAACCAAAGATCCAATGTGGTTTCGGCAAAATGGAAGCGATAACAACCCTCAATAGGTTCAAGCCAATATTGCTGTAATTGTTGAGCTAATTGTGTAAATTCAGGGTAAGTTTGATGGGCAAGCTTGAGTTGTTCAAGTGGAATAGGATATTTTTCAAAAGAAATAAAGAATAAGCGTTTAAGTGGTGCATTTGGATATTGTTGACGAAATTCACGAAATAATACTGTTACTGCAAAAAAATTAAGACCCGTACCAAATCCTGTTTCAGCAATGACAAAATGTTCAGATGGATAGTTTTGCCAACGTTGCCACAATTGATTGCCTTGTTGAAAGACATAGCGACTTTCAGCAAGTCCGTCTTGGTTAGAAAAGTAGATATCGTCAAATTCAGCAGAAACAGGCGTGTGATCTTGGTTGAAATGGACTTCTGCAAATTGAATTTTCTTCATGACTTTTTATTCCTTTATAGACAAGCTGAATCGTACTATAATAACGAAATTTTCTGTACTGGTCGAATGATCGAATTACTACTTGAAATCTTGTAGTTTGGAGGCTATTTTATCGACCATATTTTCATTTCTGAACAAAAAGGAATACTCTATGAAAAGAGCGGTTATTACTGGTTTTGGTATTATTTCGAGTATTGGTAACAATAAAGACGAAGTATTAGCGTCATTAAAAGCAGGTAAATCAGGTATTGAAGTAGTGCCTGAGTTTGTAGAAGTTGGCATGCGTAGTCATGTCGCTGGTACTATTAAGTTAAATCCAAGCGAATTAATCGATCGTAAAATTTATCGTTTCATGGGGGATGCCGCAGCTTATGCTTATCTTTCTATGAAAGAAGCGATTGAAGACGCGGGTTTAACGGAAGAACAAGTTTCAAATGATCGCACAGGATTAGTTATTGGTGCGGGAACAGGCTCTGCGCATAATCAACTTATTGCTTGTGATGCGGTGCGTGGTCCACGTGGTGTTAAAGCAGTCGGGCCTTATGCTGTGACAAAAACGATGGCATCTAGTGTATCTGCTTGTTTAGCAACACCATATAAAATTCGTGGTGTAAACTACAGTATCAGTTCAGCTTGTGCGACATCAGCACACTGTATTGGTCATGCACTTGAGTTAATTCAGCTGGGTAAACAAGATATTGTCTTTGCTGGTGGCGCAGAAGAACTGTCTTGGGAGTGTGCAACAGAATTTGATGCAATGGGCGCAGTATCTACTAAATATAATGAAACACCAGAAAAAGCATCACGTGCTTATGATGCAAATCGTGATGGATTTGTCATTGCTGGGGGTGGTGCAGTTGTAGTTGTTGAAGAACTAGAACATGCACTTGCACGTGGAGCGAAAATTTATGCAGAAATCGTTGGTTATGGTGCGACTTCTGATGGCTATGATATGGTGGCGCCAAGTGGTGAAGGTGCTGAGCGTTGTATGAAGCAAGCAATGGCAACAGTAGATACACCGATTGATTATATTAATGTGCATGGTACTTCCACACCAGTTGGTGATGTGAAAGAGTTAGGGGCAATTAAAAATGTTTTTGGTGATAAGGTGCCTGCGATTTCATCAACTAAGTCAATGACAGGTCACTCTTTAGGTGCTGCTGGTGCTCATGAGGCAATTTATACTTTATTAATGTTAGATAATGACTTTATTGCGCCGAGTATCAATATTGACACTTTAGATGAACAGGCTGAGGGTTGTAATATCGTTACTGAAACAGTTGAGAATGCAGGCTTACAAACAGTGATGTCGAACAGTTTTGGCTTCGGTGGAACAAACGCAGCGTTAATTTTTAAAAAATATCATGGCTAATAACATAAAGGCGGATAATATATTCGCCTTTATTTTTGTATTCAAAAAGCTGACGGGGCGTCAGCTTTTTTGTTGTACCTATCCTTATTATTTATTAGCAAGGATGACAGCCCGAGTAGGAGCTTGATAGCCTTCTATTGTTTTAGTGTGATCATTAGGATCTAAGAAATCAGCTAAAGATTCATTTTCTAACCAATCTGTTTTACGCTGTTCTGCTAATGTAGTTGGCGCAACATCAACACAACGAACATTTTTGAAGCCTACTTTTTCTAACCAGTGAATTAAGGCTGGGACAGAAGGAATAAAGTAAACATTTTTCATTTTGGCGTAGCGATCAGCTGGGACAAGGACGGTATTGACATCGCCATCGACAACTAATGTTTCGAGTACGAGTTCGCCGCCTTGTATAAGCTGACTTTTTAGTTGTGTTAAATGATCTAATGGTGATTTACGATGGTAAAGGACACCCATTGAGAATACTGTGTCAAAAGCAGCAAGAGGTTGCATTTCTTCAATACCTAAAGGAATGAGATTTACTCGACGATCATTGTTAAGTAATTTACGTACTGCTTCAAATTGACATAAAAATAACTCGGTTGGATCAATGCCTACGACCATTCTTGCCCCTTCGCCTAACATCCGCCACATATGATAGCCACTGCCACAACCGACATCTAGAATCGTGCGTCCTTGCAGTGGAGCAAGGTGAGGTAAAACACGCTCCCATTTGAAATCAGAGCGCCATTCACAATCAATATGTATACCATACAAATGATATGGACCTTTGCGCCAAGGCATTAATTGTTTTAGATGATAGACAAGGCGTTGTTGCTCTCCTTGTGATAAAGGTGAAATTTGCTCAGATTTGACCGCACTTTTTAGATCAATATGATCAGCATGTAAGTGTGGTAAGAAATCAACCACTTTTGCCCATTTGGCATAATCACCATGAGTTTGTTTTTCCCATTGTTTTAGTTGTAAGGGTAAAGTTTCTAGCCATGCAGATAACGGTGTTGTGGCAATTTGTTGATAAAAA
Source organism: Pasteurella canis (assembly GCF_020810675.1). Lineage (GTDB taxonomy): Bacteria > Pseudomonadota > Gammaproteobacteria > Enterobacterales > Pasteurellaceae > Pasteurella > Pasteurella canis. Next base: position 1,073,677 of record NZ_CP085871.1, on the reverse strand, counting down.
GGACGAAAATCAATCATAGTGCATTTTTATAAGCTGTTTTTGCTTGTTCAAACCTGTCAGTAACTTGTTGTTTAGGTGCCTTTGAAAGGAAAGATACAACGATAATAACTAAACTAGCGAGTAAAAAGCCTGGCACCATTTCATACAGCTGATGTAATTGAGACTTTTCAGGTGTCCAAGACTTCCAACCAAAAACGACAATCGCTCCAGTTAACATACCACATAATGCAGCACTGGATGTCATGCGTTTCCAAAAAAGGGAAAAGAGTAAAACTGGACCAAAGGCACAACCAAAACCAGCCCAAGCAAACTCAACAAGTTTCAGAACTTTACTGTGTTCATCTTGTGCAATCCAAATTGCAATCGCGGCAATAGTGAGAACCATCGCTCGACCTAGCCAAACTAATTCTTTATCAGAGGCCCTAGGACGGATAAAGCCCTTATAGAAATCTTCTGTGATCGCACTAGAAGAAATTAACAATTGTGCGCTTAATGTACTCATAACTGCCGCTAAAATAGCAGATAATAAAACACCTGCTATCCAAGGATTAAAAAGTAATTTTGCAAGTTCGATAAAGACTTGTTCAGATTCTTTATTTACTAAACTTGCAACTTGTGGATTAGCGTAGAAGTAAGCAATACCGAAGAAACCAATACCGATTGCACCTAACAAGCAAAGTACCATCCATGTCATACTGATTTTGCGAGCGTTATTGAGTGATTTGACCGAATCTGCCGCCATAAAACGTGCAAGAATATGAGGTTGACCAAAATAACCTAATCCCCAAGCGGCCAAACTTAATAAGCCAAGTGGTGTTGTACTACTGAAAACATCTGTGAAATCCTTTTGCATTACGCTTTCTGCTTGCTGAAGAGCTAAAGTGAAATTATCTAGTCCTCCCAGATGAAGTAATACAAAAATCGGTGTTAAAATTAAAGCGAAAATCATTAAAGTTGCTTGAATTGTATCAGTCCAACTAACGGCTAGAAAACCACCAATGAACGTATAAGCAATAGTTGCTAATGCGCCATACCAAAGTGCGGTTGAATATTCAACAGAAAATAAATTTTGAAAAAGTTTGGCACCTGCAACAACACCTGAAGCACAATAAATTGTGAAAAAAATAAGAATAATACTAGCAGAAACAATTTTTAATGTGTTATTTGATGTGCCAAAGCGGCTATGGAAGTATTCTGGTAGTGTTAATGCATTATTGTTAAATTCAGTATAAATTCGAAGTCGACCAGCGACAAATAACCAGTTTAAATAAGCACCAATTGTTAACCCAATTGCTATCCAGCCTTCAATTAAACCTGATACATAAATCGCACCAGGTAAGCCCATTAATAACCAACCAGACATATCCGATGCACCAGCTGACATTGCGGTAACAAAGCTACCTAATCGACGACCACCTAAAATATAATCAGACAAATTATTAGTATAGTGATAAGCGAATATGCCAATCAATAACATACCGACAATGTAAATAGTAAATGTAATTATTGTTGGATCTAATCCAAACATTCTAACCTCGCAAAGATGCTAAAAATATTATTTTTATGTGCCAAAATTTGAGAAAGCTCACATTTTACCTTATTTGACACTATTATTCTATTTTCCTTTTCGTTAGACTAATGAGCAATTTATTTTTAAAAATTATCAAGTTAGGTAAAGTTATGGATTCTGTTGAATTATTAGTCAACGTTACCCCCAACGAGACTCGTATTGCTTTAGTCGATATGGGTATTTTGAAAGAAGTCCATATTGAACGACAAGCTAAACGTGGAATTGTTGGTAATATTTATAAAGGTCGCGTGACACGAGTATTGCCTGGTATGCAATCTGCTTTTGTTGATATTGGCTTAGAGAAAGCGGCTTTTTTGCATGCATCCGACATTGTTTCACATACAGAATGTGTTGAGGAGAGTGAACAAAAACAATTTGTAGTTAAAGATATTGCTGAACTTGTTCGGGAAGGACAAGATATTGTTGTGCAAGTTGTAAAAGATCCTCTTGGTACTAAAGGAGCTCGTTTAACTACGGACATTACGTTGCCTTCTCGTTATCTTGTGTTTATGCCAGAGAATAGCCATGTTGGTGTGTCTCAACGTATTGAGAGCGAAGAGGAACGAGCAAGACTAAAAGAGTTAGTGTTGCCATTTTGTGATGAGCTTGGTGGCTTTATTATCCGCACTGCAGCAGAAGGTACAACAGAAGAAGAACTGAAGCAAGATGCTGATTTTTTAAAACGTTTATGGCGTAAAGTCTTAGAACGGCGCACTAAATATCCAACTAAGTCTATGTTATACGGTGAATTAGCCTTAACACAGCGTATTTTACGTGATTTTATTGGTGCGGGTTTAGAGAAAATTAGAATTGATTCTAAATTGTGTTTTAGTGAAGTAAAGCAATTTACCGAAGAATTTATGCCAACATTAGTGGATAAGTTAGTACTTTATTCAGGTAATCAGCCTTTATTTGATGTTTATGGTGTCGAAACTGCAATTCAGACAGCATTAAATAAGCGAGTTAATTTAAAATCGGGTGGTTATTTAATTATTGAGCAGACTGAGGCGATGACCACGATTGACATTAATACTGGCGCATTTGTAGGGCATCGTAATCTTGAGGAGACGATTTTTAATACAAATATTGAGGCGACAAAAGCGATTGCCCAACAACTACAACTACGTAATCTCGGTGGAATTATCATTATTGATTTTATTGATATGCAAACAGATGAACACCGTCATCGTGTTTTAGAATCGTTACAAGAAGCCCTTGCAAAAGACCGAGTGAAAACAAATGTTAATGGTTTCACACAGTTAGGTTTAGTCGAAATGACACGTAAACGTACTCGAGAAAGTCTTGAGCACGTTTTATGTGGTGATTGTCCTTCTTGTCAAGGGCGTGGGCGAGTGAAAACAGTGGAAACCGTTTGCTACGAAATTATGCGTGAGATTATCCGAGTACATCATTTATTCTCGAGTGAACAATTTTTAGTATATGCGTCAAGAGCGGTAGCTGATTATTTAATTAATGAAGAATCACATGGGTTGTTGGCTGAATTAGAAGTGTTTATTGGTAAACAAGTACAAATTAAGACAGAAGTTTATTATAACCAAGAACAATTTGATGTTGTCGTTATGTAATTAATCCTGTAGTTTTATTAAAAATAATCTTTGAGAGAGGCAAAAAGATGGGCTAAGGTTCATCTTTTATTGCTTTAAACTATCCTATACACAATATTAACATGAGTATTACTTCCTTTCATCATGACCAAAAATAACATAAAATACACCGCACTTTTTCTATTATTAATGAACATATAAATTTATGATTAAAACAGTCAGTAACACATTACTTGCGCCAACCAACCTTTCATTAAATGACTTGCAAAACACATTTGATTTATTATCACATCGTCATATTGATTATGCAGATTTTTATTTTCAGTTAAGCCAAGATGAAAATTGGGTATTAGAAGATGGCATTATTAAAGAAGGTGGATTTCATATCGACCGTGGTGTGGGAGTCAGAGCAGTAAGTGGTGAAAAAACAGGTTTTGCTTACTCTGATCAAATTAATTTAGCAAGTTTGCAACAATGTGCTGATGCAGTGAAAGGTATTGCGCAATTAAAACAAGGTAACATTATTGTGCCGAGTGTTTTTAATCCTGTTAAGCCTATTTTACGTTATCAGGCAATTAATCCATTAGAGAGTTTAAGTAAAGAGAAAAAAATTGAACTCTTACATTTAGTTGATCGTACTGCTCGTAGTGAGGACTCACGCGTAGTACAAGTTTCTGCAAGTTTAAGCTCTGTTTATGAGGAGGTTTTAATTGTTGCAACGGATGGTACTTTAGCCGCAGATATTCGTCCTTTAGTCCGTTTATCGATAGCTGTATTAGTAGAGCAAGATGGTAAACGTGAGCGTGGTAGTGTGGGTGCAGGCGGGCGCTTCAGCTTAGATTGGTTTTTAGAAAGTGAACAAGGTGAAATCAGAGCAGTTTATTTTGCTAAAGAAGCCGTACGTCAGGCTTTAGTTAATTTGAATGCGATAGAAGCACCTGCGGGGATGATGCCTGTTGTATTAGGTGCTGGTTGGCCTGGGGTTTTATTGCATGAAGCAGTAGGACATGGCTTAGAAGGGGATTTTAATCGTAAAGAAAGCTCTTTGTTTACAGGTAAAATTGGAGAGCTCGTTACTTCACCATTATGTACAATCGTTGATGATGGTACATTACAAAACCGCCGAGGTTCTATTACAGTGGATGATGAGGGAGTGCCAGGTCAATATAATGTATTGATTAAAGATGGCATTTTAAAAGGCTATATGCAAGATAAAATGAATGCACGTTTAATGGGGGTAGCACCAACAGGGAATGGTCGCCGTGAATCTTATGCACATTTGCCGATGCCACGTATGACGAATACTTATATGTTAGCAGGACAAAGTCAGTTTGATGATTTGATTGCTTCTGTAGAGCGTGGGATTTTTGCATCGCATTTTGGTGGAGGTCAGGTAGATATAACGTCTGGTAAATTTGTTTTCTCTACATCAGAGGCCTATTTAATTGAAAAAGGGAAAATTACTCAGCCAGTAAAAGGGGCCACTTTAATTGGTAGTGGTATTGAAGTAATGCAAAATATCTCTATGGTGGCGGATCAAGTTGAAATTGATCATGGAGTGGGTGTTTGTGGTAAAGAAGGACAGAGTATCCCAGTTGGTGTTGGCCAACCCGCATTGAAAATTGAGAAAATTACAGTGGGTGGAACCAATTAATATAAAAAAATCCAGATGAACTATCTGGATTTTTTATATGTTAATATGAATAATTATTCAATTATATTGACTAAGTATTTTTACTAAACTATGCTTTAGAAAAATAAGTAGGAAGGGTAATATAATGACACAACATACGCGTGAAATATTTGATCAAGTCATGATCCAAAACTATATACCTGCGGATTTTATCCCAGTTAGAGGCAAAGGCTGCCGAATTTGGGATCAATCAGGTAAAGAATATATTGATTTTACGAGTGGTATTGCGGTAAATAGTTTAGGACATTGCCCTGATGAGGTCGTAGAGGTATTACAGCGGCAAGGACAAATATTATGGCATTCTAGTAATTGGTTTACGAGTGAGCCGACATTAGCTTTAGCGAGCAAATTAGTCGAAAAAACTTTTGCAGATCGGGTTATGTTTGTTAATTCAGGCGCAGAAGCAAATGAGGCAGCATTGAAATTAGCTCGTCGCTATGCTGTCGATCGTTTTGGTTACCAGAAAAGTAAAATTATCTCATTTAAACAAAGTTTTCACGGTCGTACTTTTTTTACAGTAAGTGTTGGTGGACAAGCCAAATACTCGGATGGTTTTGGTCCTAAACCTGCAGATATTATTCATCTACCTTTTAATGATTTGGATGCAGTAAAAGCAGTGATTGATGATCAAACTTGTGCTGTCATTGTTGAGCCTATTCAAGGCGAAAGTGGTGTTATTCCAGCGAATAGCGATTTCTTACTGGGATTACGTGAGTTGTGTTCTCAGCATAATGTGCTATTGATATTCGATGAAGTTCAAACTGGCGTTGGGCGTACAGGGTATTTTTATGCATATATGAAATATGGTGTTGTACCTGATATTTTGACTTCAGCGAAAGCATTAGGTAATGGGTTTCCAATTGGTGCAATGCTAACGACTGATACTATAGCAAAAAGTTTTGCACCAGGTGTACATGGTACAACATTTGGCGGAAATCCACTGGCTTGTGCAGTGGCGAGCAAAGTCATTGATATTATTTCTCAGCCTACATTTTTAGATAATGTGAAACAAATTTCTGCGCGTTTAGTCGAGGCGTTAGAGAAAATTAATCAGCAATATCAACTGTTTAAGGATATTCGTGGAGAAGGGCTATTAATTGGGGCAGAGTTAGTTGAAAAATATCAAGGACAAGCAAGTGAGTTTGTAAAAAAAGCAGCAGATAATGGTTTAATGATCTTAGTTGCGGGTCCGAATGTATTGCGTTTCGCTCCTGCCTTGAATATTACAGAACAGGAATTAGCGTTAGGGATTGCAAGATTAGCTGACAGTTTGAGATGCTAATAAAATAAATAGAGAGGAAAGTGCGGTCGATATTGACAACATTTATTATTATTTTTGTTGTTAATAAAAAACCACCTTTGCTTAAAAGGTGGTTATCAAGTTAAAAAGTAGAAACCCAGATAATGAATATTTAGCAGATTTCAGTTTGGTTAATCAGCAGAATAGTAGAGCTTGCCAATTTCGATCTTTTGGCGTCCATTAGCTTCACGCCATCTATTTGTATCACGTAATGAGTAAACACAACCGCAATATTCTTGTTGGTAGAAGCGCTCACGTTTACTAATTTCAATCATCCGCTGTGAGCCACCTCCTTTACGCCAGTTATAATCCCAATAAATTACATCATCATATTTTTCTGCTGCACGGTGCCCGCACCCGTTGATTTGGTTCATATCTTTCCAACGAGAAATACCTAGACAACTTGTGAATACAGGAAAACCATTGTTATGAGCGTATTCAGCTGCTTTTTCAAAACGCATATCAAAGCACATAGTACAACGAATACCCCGTTCAGGCTCATCCTCCATTCCTTTTGTACGATCAAACCAGTTTTGACGATCATAGTCTGCATCAATAAATGGGATTCCCCATTTTTCAGCAAAACGAATATTTTCCTCTTTGCGAATTAAATATTCCTTTAAAGGGTGAATATTCGGGTTATAGAAGTAAATCGTAAATTCGATGCCAGAAGCATGAATAGCTTCCATGACTTCGCCAGAGCAAGGTGCGCAGCAAGAATGCAATAACAATTTGTTATGTCCATTAGGTAATTCTAATTTGGGACGAACGAAAGGTGCATTTGGATCTTTACCTTTACGTGTTTTTTTCGTTAGAGTTTGATTAGTCATTTTTTATAATTCAATTATTGTATATTGTTTTTAGAAATAGGATGAAAATTATCTTCTCTTAGATGTCAATCAGTCGAGAAATCAGCATAAATATCATTCAGTAAATCATCAAATATTTAAGATAAAAGGTTATTTTAAATAATCATCAGGTTATCAGTTTCGATGTGTTATAAACAGTAATATATGACAAAAATGTTTTACTAAAATTAGCTATAATCTGAAATATAGCTATCCGTCATAACCTGAATATCAAAACTAAACGGTGACATTTGTCAGATATCAAATAAAGTCAAAAAAATGCTGTGATGAAATATTGCCCTTATTTTAATAATTTCGGTCTACTGATAAATATGCCAATGAAATTAATGCTTGTTTATATTCGCTATCAGGTAAAATCATAATAGAATCAACGGCTTTTTGCGCTTCTTCTTTCGCACGTAACATCGCATAATCTAAAGAGTTGTGTTCAGCCATAATTGCTAATACATCGTTTAAAATATCACGCTTGCCACCTTCTTTAATCGCATTGCGAATTAATAGGGCTTGAGAGTCAGAAGCATTATGCATCGCATGTAATAAAGGTAATGTTGGTTTACCTTCAGCCAAATCATCTCCTACATTTTTTCCTAGTTCTTGTGCATTGGCACTATAGTCTAAAATATCATCGACTAACTGAAATGCAGTACCTAAATAGCGACCGTAATTTTGTAATGCTTTCTCTTGTTGTTCTGTTGCTTGAGCAAGGATAGCAGCACAATGAGTTGCTGCCTCAAATAAGCGAGCAGTTTTCCCATAGATAACATTCATGTAGTTTTCTTCGGTGGTGTCTGGGTCATTCACATTCATTAATTGTTGAACTTCCCCTTCTGCAATCACATTAGTGGCATCAGACATAATTTTAAGAATGCGTAGAGAATCCAATTGTGTCATTAATTGGAATGCTCTTGTATAAATAAAATCACCCACTAATACGCTAGCTGCATTACCAAATTCCGCATTAGCTGTTGGATTACCTCGACGTAATTGTGACTCATCGACGACATCGTCATGTAATAATGTAGCTGTATGGATAAATTCAATAAATGTTGCACAAGTGACAGGGAGTTCGCCGTGACAATCCAAAGCACGTGCTGCGAGGATTGCTATCATCGGACGGATACGTTTGCCACCACTTTGAATAATGTAATAGCCAAGCTGATTAATCAACGCAACATCAGATTTTAGCTGTGCTAAAATCGTTTCATTTATTTTTTGCATATCGCTGTGTATTAAGCGCTGAATAGCATCAATACTCATTAAATTATGTTGATTTATCATTGTAATAATTGATTTAAGACCAAATGTGAGGAGATTGTACCGAATTTTCTGTCATTTCTGAAATCAAATCACTCAAATTCATAATTTTTTTATTTTATTGTAAATAAGCGCTTGCTCTTGAGTTATTTTTTGCGTAGAATTTGCGACCTATTTATATGAATTTTTGCAGTGCTAAATGAACAAAACATTACGGCACTATATAGCGGAGTATATATGTACGCAGTTTTTCAAAGTGGCGGTAAACAACACCGAGTAAGCGAAGGTCAAGTAGTTCGTTTAGAAAAACTTGAAGTAGCAACTGGTGAAACAGTTGAGTTCAACTCAGTGTTAATGATCGTTAACGGTGAAGATGTTAAAATTGGTGCACCATTAGTTAATGGTGGTAAAGTAGTGGCAGAAGTTGTTGCACACGGTCGTGGCGAAAAAATAAAAATCGTTAAGTTCCGTCGTCGTAAACATAGCCGTAAACAACAAGGTCATCGTCAGTGGTTCACAGAAGTGAAAATCACTGGGATTCAAGCATAATTTCAGGGGAGATCAAGTAGATGGCAACTAAAAAAGCTGGTGGTTCAACTCGTAACGGTCGTGATTCTGAAGCTAAACGCCTTGGTGTTAAACGTTTTGGTGGTGAATCTGTATTAGCAGGTAGCATCATTGTTCGTCAGCGTGGTACTAAATTCCATGCTGGTACAAACGTTGGTATGGGGCGTGACCACACTTTATTCGCAACTGCTGATGGTAAAGTTAAGTTTGAAGTGAAAGGCGATAAAAATCGTAAATACGTTAGTATTATTACTGAGTAATTTCAAATTCCTAAATAAAAAACGCCTCGCACAAGTTGCGGGGCTTTTTTGTAGGAGTATTTTATGAATCAACAGCCTTTACTCGGATTCTTTTTTGCATTTATCGCCGCTTGTATGTGGGGGTCGTTACCAATAGCTTTACAACAAGTGCTAAAGGTTATGGATGCGCAGACTATTGTATGGTTCCGATTTGCTGTGGCAGCAGTAGGTTTGTTTTTTATTTTAAAAATCACTAAAACATTGCCTAATTTAGCGACATTGCACTTTCAGCATTGGCTATTGATTCTTTTAGGTATTATTGGTTTGTCCGCAAATTTTTTCTTGTATAATGTAGCGTTACAATATATACCTCCAACGACAAGCCAAGTATTTAGCCCCTTTACCTCTTTCGGTATGATATTAACAGGTGTGTGGTTATTTAAAGAGCATTTTGCATTTCATCAAAAGATAGGTTTGTTACTATTAATTTTAGGATTAATCTTTTTCTTTAATGAGCGATTTTCTGATTTTTTACATTTCAGTCTGTATTTAAAAGGCATCATTATTTGTATTAGTGCGAGCTTAGTTTGGGTTGCTTATGGTATTTGCCAAAAACTAATGTCTAAGCGTTTAGCTGCTCAGCAAGTTTTATTACCGATTTATATTGGTTGTAGCATCGTTTTTTTACCTGTATCAACAATATCACAAGTCACAAATTTAAATATAATACAAATTGCTTGTTTGATTTATTGTTGTTTGAATACTTTGATTGCTTATGGCGCTTACGCTGAAGCATTAAATCATTGGGATGTTGCTAAAGTGAGTGCAATAGTGACACAAATTCCGATACTAACATTAATATTTTCAGAGATTTCACAGTGGCTCGCACCAGAACATTTTATGCATGAAGACTTAAATTGGATAAGCTATATGGGTGCTTTGCTTGTTGTTTCGGGAGCGTTATTTTCTGCAATAGGGCATCGAATTTTAGAAAAAATCACAAATAGGCAGCAATAATATGAGGCAACAGCAACCTTTAATGGGATTTTTATTTGCATTAATTACTGTAATGGCATGGGGTTCCTTGCCAATTGCATTGCAACGAGTCGTAGCTGTGATGACGCCAGAGACAATTGTGTGGTATCGTTTTTTAGTTGCAGCATTAGGTTTATTTATTATTTTAGGTTTAACTAACAAATTACCTAAGATCTCACAATTTTTACCACGATATCGTCTCTTGGCTATTATTGGTGTGATTGGTTTAGCTGGTAATTTTGTATTATTTAATACATCTTTAAAATATATAGAACCTTCAATGGCACAAATTTTTGCACAGTTATCTTCTTTTACGATGATGATTTTTGGGGTCTTCTTCTTTAAAGAGAAATTACGTTTAAATCAAAAAATAGGTTTAATACTACTAGTCATTGGGTTAATTTTATTTTTTAATGATCGTTTTGGACTTTTTTTTAGTGTAAATGCTTATTCAACGGGTATCTTTTTAGCCGCATCTGCTGCATTAATTTGGAGTATTTATGGCATTGCACAAAAATTAATGCTACGTGAATTTAATTCACAACAAATTTTATTTGTCATTTACCTTGGTTGTATGTTTGTTTTTACTCCATTTGCTGAGGTTAATCAAATTAGTGCATTAGACGGTTGGACATTATTTTGTTTTATTTATTGTTGTTTAAATACGTTAGTGGGTTATGGTGCTTATGCAGAGGCACTTAATCGCTGGGATGTATCTAAAGTCAGTGTTGTAATTACGTTAATGCCTTTATTTACAATTTTATTTTCTTATTTATTGTATTTCTTTTATCCTCAAAGTTTTACAAAGCCAGATTTAAACTCGATCAGTTATATTGGTGCATTTGTTGTGGTATTAGGTGCAATTACTTCTGCAATTGGTCATAAATTTATTAAGCGTTAGGAGAACATATGAAATTTATTGATGAGGCGCTAATCCGCGTTGAAGCTGGTGATGGTGGTAACGGCTGTGTGAGCTTCCGACGTGAAAAATATATTCCCAAAGGTGGTCCCGATGGTGGTGATGGTGGCGACGGTGGTGATGTTTATTTAATTGCAGATGAGAACTTAAATACATTAATTGACTATCGTTTTGAAAAACGTTTTGCAGCGGGACGTGGTGAAAATGGGCGTAGTGCAGGTTGTACAGGTCATCGTGGTAATGATATTACATTACGAGTACCAGTAGGGACACGTGCGATTGATAATGATACTAAAGAAGTATTAGGGGATTTAACAAAGCATGGTGTTAAAATGTTGGTGGCGAAAGGTGGATATCATGGTTTAGGCAATACACGTTTTAAATCCTCAGTTAATCGTGCACCGCGCCAAAAAACGAATGGGACACCTGGTGAGAAACGCGATCTCCAGTTAGAGTTAATGCTACTTGCTGATGTTGGGATGCTTGGTTTACCTAATGCGGGTAAATCGACTTTTATTCGTGCTGTTTCTGCTGCTAAACCTAAAGTTGCTGATTATCCTTTTACGACATTAGTACCAAGCTTAGGTGTTGTCCGTGTTGATGAAAATCATAGTTTTGTAGTGGCGGATATTCCAGGGTTAATTGAAGGGGCTGCTGATGGGGCAGGATTAGGCGTACGCTTTTTGAAGCATTTAGAGCGTTGCCGTGTCTTAATCCATTTAGTCGATATTGCACCGATTGATGAAAGTGATCCCGCCGATAACATTGCGATCATTGAATCTGAATTATTTCAATATAGTGAAGCATTAGCGGATAAGCCTCGTTGGTTGGTATTTAATAAAATTGATACAATGAGTGATGAAGACGCTCATGCGCGAGCAAAAGCGATTACTACGCGTTTAGGTTGGGAAGATGACTACTATCTCATTTCAGCTGTCACAGGTAAAAATGTACAACCACTTTGTCGTGAGATTATGGATTTCATTGAGGCAAACCCACGCCAAGAAGAACAAGATCTTGAGCAAGATACAGAAGTGAAATTTAAGTGGGATGACTATCATCAATCACAATTAGCTGAACATCAATTTGATGAAGACGATGAAGATTGGGACGATTGGTCAGAAGAAGATGAAGAAGGGGTAGAAGTCATCTATAAACCATAAAAAAAGAGCGGTCGGTTTTTACTAAATTTTATTTAAAAAGCTAAGGTTAAAACCTTAGCTTTTTTGTTATGTATTGACTGCAGCTGCTAATTTGAGAAACTCTGTAAAAAAAGTAGGGAAGGTTTTTGCCGTACAATTCGGATCCAATATGGTGACTGGACTGTTGGATAGAGCGATTAGCGAAAAACACATTGCTATACGATGATCATTATAGGTTTCGATTTGAGCATGTTGGAATTTTGTTAGTTCTAATGGTTGAATACGAAGAAAATCTTCACCTTCTTCTACGTCTGCACCAATTTTACGTAATTCGGTAGCCATTGCGGCTAAACGATCTGTTTCTTTAACTCGCCAGTTATAGATATTACGGAGGATTGTTTCTCCTTTGGCAAAAAGTGCTGTTGTCGCAATCGTCATTGCGGCATCTGGGATATGGTTCATGTCCATATCAATCCCTTTAAGCTCACCTTTTTCGACTTGAATAAAATCGTCGCCCCATGTAACGTTAGCCCCCATTTGTTCTAATGCATTGGCAAATAGGCGATCGCCTTGGATACTGTTTTTACCAACACCTCTTACTTTGACTTTACCTTTAATTGCAGCAGCAGCAAGGAAGTAGGAGGCAGAAGAGGCATCACCTTCAACTAAAAATGTTATAGGTGACCGATATTGCTGATTTCCTTTAATGAAAAAGCGTTGATAATTTTGATTTTTAACCTCTACACCAAAAGTTTGCATCATATGCAATGTTATATCAATATAAGGCTTTGAAACTAATTCACCGATAACTTCAATTTCTGTATCTGCTTTTGCCATTGGAGAGACCATCAAAAGTGCGGTCAAAAATTGAGAAGAAATGGAACCCTCTATTTTTATCGTGCCCCCATTTAGACCTGTATTGCGAATTGTGATGGGAGGATAGCCTTCTTGTTCTAAATATTGGATATCTGCACCAGCTTGTATTAGCGCGTCAACTAAATGTTTAATTGGGCGCTCTTTCATACGAGGCTCACCAGTGAGAATAATTTCATTTTTTCCTTCAGATTCTGGTGAAGATAAACATAATGCTGCAGCCAGTGGGCGCATTGCAGTACCTGCATTACCTAAAAATAATGCTAGACCATTTTGCCATTTAAATGGTCCACCTAAACCATCTACTTCACAAATAGATTTATCTTCCGATAGTTGATAGTTAACACCTAATTGTTTCAGTGCATTTAGCATGTGGCGTACATCATCACTGTCTAATAAATTAGTGAGAGTGGTTTTACCTTGTGCAAGAGCAGCTAAGAGTAAAGCTCGGTTAGATAAACTTTTTGAACCGGGTAAAGTGACTTCACCTTCGATAAAATTAATTGGATTTAAAGTAATTGATGTTGCTTGTTGCATGATTTGTTTCATCCCTTACATTAGAAGTGCTGCTAAATATCTAACACTTCGCTTAGTGCTTGAATAAAGCGCTGGTTTTCTTCGGGCAGCCCGATACTAATGCGTAAATGGTTTGGTAATCCATATCCACCAACTGGACGAACAATAACACCTTTACGTAGCAATGCATCATAGATCGGCAAAGCAGGTTGTTGTAAATCTAATAGAACAAAGTTACCTTTTGATGCGATATATTTTAATCCTTTACTAATAAAGAAGTTTTCTAATTGTTTTAATCCTTGAAGGTTATTTTCTGCAACTTTGGCAATAAATTCTTCATCATTAATGACGGCGGTCGCAGCAGCCAGAGCCAAACTATTACAATTAAATGGTTGACGCACACGGTTAAACAAATCGGCTATTTCTGTAGATGAAACGGCATAACCGATACGCAAACCTGCTAAGCCATAGGCTTTAGATAATGTACGACAGACAACAAGGTTTGGATGTTTTGCTAATAATTGAAAAGCATCAACTCGTTCTTCAGGTAACGTAAATTCCGTATATGCTTCATCTAGGACAACAATAATATGATGAGGTACCTTATTTAAAAACTCAGCAATTTCAGCAGTACTTAAAAATGTCCCTGTTGGATTGTTTGGATTTGCAATATAAATGAGTTTAGTTTTATCGCTAATCGCATTTAAAAAACTATTTAAATCAGCGCCATAGTTTTTAGCAGGGATTTCAATTTTTTTTGCATTGATAGCTTGTGTTACTAATGGGTAGACGATAAATGCATATTGTGAAAACATGATTTCATCGCCTTCCGAAGCAAATGTATGTGCAATAAGCTCTAATAAATCGTTTGAACCATTACCTAACGTAATTTGCTCAGGCGCTAAGCCAAACTTTTTAGCGACAGCTTGTTTAAAATAAAATCCATTACTGTCAGGGTAACGAGTTAAATTGTTGAGTTCAGCTTGTATTGCTTGCTTAGCACTTTCAGGTAAACCAAGTGGGTTTTCATTTGAGGCAAGTTTAATAATGTTTGAAATGCCTAATTCACGTTCTAATTCTTCGATAGGTTTACCTGCTTGATAAGGCTGAAGTTGTTTTACTCCTTCATTTACGATATTGATATATTGCATATTTTCCCTTTTATTGATGTGGGTAGAGGAGGTATCTACCCATAAAATGTTTAAAAAATTGACCGCACTTTAGCTATTTTCTGATGAGAATCGCTGCATAAATGCGATCAATGCTTCAATCCCTTCAATGGGCATAGCGTTATAAATCGACGCACGCATACCACCTAGTACTTTATGACCTTTAAGTGCATGTAGCCCAGCTGCAGTTGCTTCAGCAACAAATTTAGCATTTAACTCATCATGGCCTGTCGTAAAAGTGACATTCATTAAAGAGCGATTTTGTTTTGCTACTGTATTGTGATAAAAGTCACTTTGGTCTAGATAGTCGTAAAGCAATTTAGCCTTATCTTGGTTATGTTTTTCCATTGCTTTCATGCCACCCTGAGACAATAAATGTTTGAAAACTAATGCACATAAGTACCAAGCAAAAGTAGGTGGTGTATTGATCATGGAGTCTGCATTTTTTTGTACTTCATAATTCCAAATTGTCGGTGTGGTGTTACGCGCACGCCCAATGAGATCATCACGCACGATCACAATAGTAATCCCTGCTGGACCAAGATTTTTCTGTGCTCCAGCATAAATAAGACCAAATTGACTGATATCAATCTCACGTGACAAAATATTAGATGACATATCAGCAACTAAGATTGCATTGCCAACTTTCGGTATATCAAAGATTTCGACACCACTAATCGTTTCATTTGGGCAGTAGTGGACATAATCATATTGAGCGGCAATATCGCTAAAATCCAAGTTATTTACTTTTAATTCATGACCTTGTTCAAGAATATTGATTTCATCAATCTCACCAAATAAACGAGCTTCTTTTGCTGCAGTCGCTGACCAATAACCACTTGTGAGGTAAAGCGCTTTACCATTTTCGCTGAGTAAATTCATTGGGATTGCCGCAAATTGACCACGAGCACCGCCTTGTAAGAACAGAATCTGGTAGTTTTCTGGTATATTGTAAAGTTGACGTAAATCATCGACAGATTGTGCTGCCAATTCCATAAATAATTTACCTCGATGACTTACTTCCATGACGGAGGTCTGTTGTTCTTGCCAGTTAAGCAGCTCAGTTTGTGCTTGTGCTAAAACTGCACTTGGTAGCATGGCAGGTCCTGCACTAAAATTAAATACTTTTGCCATTTTCACATCCTTAAATAGAGAAAAATAATTCGTTAGTTTTATCACCTCAGTTCATTCTAGGCAATGGTATTTTGTTGAATTTTTGTTATTTTTAGATTTAATGTTGAAAAACTGAATGAACGCTTTGACGGGGAAGCGAAAAATAGATAAATTAGGAATAGTTAATTTTTATTTATTGTAAGAGAGTCGTATGATGGAAAATGTGAATAAACAGTCATTTCAAGAAGTATTAGAGTATGTGCGTATGTATCGTTTAAAAAATAAATTAGCACGAGATCGTGAAGATAATAACCGTAAAATTCGTGATAATCAAAAGCGTGTGTTGCTATTAGATAACTTAAACCAATATATCCGTGATGATATGTCGATTGCTGATGTACGGGCAATTATTGAAAATATGCGTGATGATTATGAAAGACGAGTAGATGATTATATGATTAGAAACGCGGAAATCTCACAACAACGCCGAGATATTCGTGAAAAAATGAAAGAACAAAAACAAGCACATGAAGCATTAATGAAGAAATAATAATACAAAAATAAAAGCGGCTTAATTTAAAAAAGAGCCGCTTTTATTTTATCTTAATCTAATTGCTTTCCTTTTAATTCAGGAATTAAGAAGATAGTGGCAATCATATCAATGATATAAATGCTCGCCAAGAAAGCAATGGCTAGTTGGAAAGAGTATGTTGAGACTAATGCCCCTACTACAATCGGTCCAAATCCCCCTACTGCACGTCCTAAATTGAATAATACATTCTGTGCTGTTGCACGCGCTTGAGTTGGATAAGCTTCCGACATTAATGCGCCATATCCACCCATCATACCATTCACGAACATACCTAATATGGCACCTGCGAATAACATATAAGCAGGATCACTCATTTGTGAATAAGTAAAAATACTGATAACAGCACCGAATTGGAAGAGTAAAAAGCTTGGTTTACGTCCAATACGATCAGCTAGTTGACCAAATAGCCATATACCAAACATCATGCCGCAAATCGTGACAGCCGTCCACAAACCAGATTTAGTTAAGCTAAAACCTAGTTGCTTTGATAAGAAGTTTGGCATCCAGATCATGATACCGTAGTAACCAAAATTTTGTACTGAAGTTAAAATGACGATACCAATACTAATTTTAGTTGTTGCTTTGTCTTTTATTAAGAGTCTAAATGGTTCTAAACGAGAGGCTTTTTGACTTTCAAGTGCGGTCTGTTTTTGTACAAAAATCTCTGGCTCATGTAATTTAGCGCGTAAATACCAAGCAACAAAAGAAGGGAAAATACCGACTAAGAACATACCTCTCCAGCCAATATGTGGAAGTAATAATGGCGTCAATAATGCGGCCCCTAAAACGCCAACTTGCCAACCTAGTGCAACATAAGAAGAGGCCTTTGCACGATGCCGAGCAGGCCATGCTTCTGCTGCTAGCGCCATCCCTATACCAAATTCACCACCGAGTCCAATACCTGCAATTGTGCGGTAAATGAGAAGATCCCAATAACCTTGTGCAAAAGCACAAAGACCTGTGAAAACAGCGAATAAGACGATAGTCCAAGTTAAAACTCGAATGCGACCATATTTATCACTCAATGCACCAAAGATAATACCACCAGCAACTGCACCAATTAATGTCCAAGTTACTAATGAGCCTGATTGCGCTGGTGTTAGAGCAAGATCAGCTGAAATTGCTGATAACATGAAACCAAGGATAAGAAGATCGAATCCATCCATAGCATAACCTACAGCAGATCCTAGTAAGGCTTTCCAGCCATCTTTATTGACATTGTCATTCATTTTTGAACCTTTTGCTACTCTCTGGTAGCCCTTTAAAGTTGAAAGAAAGAATTTCTTTGTTTAAGAAATCGGCGCGTAGTTTACGGATTTTTTTGAACTTTGCAAGAAAAACAAATGAAAAACATATTTTAATTAAATAGTTAATTGTGTTATTAAAATGTTAAAAAATTTGATTGATTTTTTAAATATACAAATGAAGTATTTTATCTTCATTATTACTGAAGCAATACTCCATATTTTTGTGTAAAAATGTGACGAACGTTATCTTTTTTTATTATTTATAGACAATAATTGTGATCTAAATCACATCATTGTATTTGCCTTTACTCTATAATCCGCGATTCAAATAACTCTATTTGATTTTTAATTTTATAAAGGAGTCAAACAATGACTATTGCTATTATTATAGCGACTCATGGTGTTGCAGCAGAGCAGTTATTGAAAACGACAGAGATGTTGATCGGGGAGCAAGAAAATGTTGCGACTATCGATTTTGTTCCTGGCGAAAATGCTGAAACGATTATGACCAAATATCAAGAAAAGCTAGCGACAACACTATCACATTGCGATCATGTGCTGTTTTTAGTGGATACTTGGGGCGGTAGCCCATTTAATGCAGCTAATCGTGTAGCGGAAGGTCAGGATAATATGGATATTGTGACTGGTGTTAATATTCCTATGTTAGTTGAAACGTTTATGGCACGTGATGATGAGCCGAGTTTACAAGAGCTTGTTGCAATTGCTCTTGAAACAGGTCGTACAGGTGTTCGTGCTCTACGTTATCAAGAAGAGGAGGAATCATCTGCTCAAGACGTTACACCAGCTATTAAGCCTGTTGAGCCAGCTGTAGTAACAGCAAATGGTATTGGACATTTAGAAATCGGTTTGGCACGTATTGATGATCGATTAATTCATGGTCAAGTTGCGACACGTTGGACAAAAGAAAGTAAAGTCACTCGTATTGTTGTCGTTAATGATGAAGTGGCGAAAGATAGTGTTCGCTCAACTATGTTGAAAAGTGTTGCACCGCCAGGTGTCACTGCACACGTAGTGAATGTAGAAAAGATGATTCGTGTATATAACAATCCAGAATATGCTGGTGAGCGTATGATGTTATTGTTTACTAATCCAACAGATGTAGTGCGTTTATCTGAGGCTGGCGTTGAGTTTAAATCAATTAACGTTGGTGGTATGGCATATAAAGAGGGTAAGAAAATGATTACCAGTGCTGTTGCTGTAGATGATAAAGATATTGAGGCATTTAAAGTGCTTGATGCGAAGAATATTGAGCTGGATGTGCGTAAAGTATCAAATGATAGCCGTCAATATATGATGGATTTACTGAAGAAAAATAACCTCATTTAAATAAAGATGTTCATGAAAGGAAATTAGAATGGAAATTTCAACTTTACAAATCATATTAGTCTTCCTTGTTGCCTGTATGTCAGGTATGGGGTCAATTCTCGATGAATGGCAAACACATCGTCCACTAATTGCTTGTACCTTAATTGGTTTGGTTCTCGGTGATATTAAAACGGGGATCATTGTGGGGGGAACATTAGAGTTATTGGCGTTGGGTTGGATGAACATTGGTGCTGCACTTGCGCCAGATGCAGCATTGGCCTCTGTTGTATCTACAATCCTCGTCATTGTGGGAGGACAAGATATTTCTACAGGTATTGCGATTGCCATACCACTTGCTGCAGCAGGTCAAGTATTAACTTATGTTGTACGTGCTATTACTGTTGGTTTCCAGCATGCGGCAGATAAAGTCGTTGAAACAGGTGATCTGAATAAGCTAGATTGGATTCATCGCTCTGCATTATTATTACAAGCAATGCGTATTGCTATTCCTGCCTTAATCGTTGCGATGACTGCGGGCACAGATACAGTACAACAAATGCTTAATGCGATTCCTCCAGTTGTTACAACAGGTTTAAAAATCGCAGGTGGTTTTATTGCAGTTGTGGGTTATGCAATGGTGATTAACATGATGCGTGCAGGGCATTTAATGCCATTCTTTTATGCTGGTTTCGTCATTGCTGCATTTACTGAGTTTAACTTGGTTGCGCTTGGTGTGTTAGGGGCAATTATGGCAGTGCTTTATATCCAGCTTCACCCAAAATACAATCAAAGTAAACAAGTGGTGCAAGTTGTGAATAATGGTAACAATGAGCTTGATAACAGATTAGATTAATAGGAATTACAACAATGACAACTGAAATGAAAAAAGTAACGCAAAGCGATTTAAACGCAGTAGTACGTCGTTCTAATCTTTTCCAAGGTTCTTGGAACTTTGAACGTATGCAAGCATTAGGATTCGCTTATTCAATGGTACCTGTTATTAAACGCTTATATCCAGATCCAAATTCACAAGAGCGTAAAGATGCTGTAAAACGCCATTTAGAATTTTTTAATACACAACCATTTGTTGCCGCACCTGTGCTAGGCGTCACTATTGCAATGGAAGAAGAACGGGCAAATGGTAAGCCAATTGATGATGCTGCAATCAATGGTATTAAAGTCGGTCTTATGGGACCTCTAGCTGGTGTTGGCGATCCAATTTATTGGGGGACAGCACGCCCTGTATTTGCAGCATTGGGTGCAGGTCTAGCGATTAATGGTAATATTTTAGGACCTATTTTATTCTTTATGTTATTTAATCTTGTACGTTTAGCAACACGTTACTTTGGTGTTACTTATGGTTATAAAAAAGGTCTTGATGTTGTGGGTGACATGAGTGGTGGTCTTCTTCAAAAATTAACAGAAGGTGCCTCAATTCTGGGCTTATTTATCATGGGAGCACTTGTTCAAAAATGGACAAGTATCAATGTCCCATTTGTTGTTGCTAATATTCAGATGCAAGATGGCACTACTAAAGTAGAAACAATTCAGACCATTTTAGATAGTTTGATGCCTGGTTTATTGCCTCTTTTACTGACATTTGCGTGTATGTGGTTATTGCGTAACCGAGTGAATGCACTTTGGATTATCATCGGCTTCTTTGCTATTGGTATTTTTGGTGCATGGACAGGTATTTTAGCGTAGTCATTGATACGACTTACTAAATGATGATTGATAAAAAAGAGGATGAATAAGCAGTTCATCCTCTTTTGTTATGGGTTAAATTTACTTTTTTACTTTAATGAGTAAGTTTGTTACTATTTTTTGCAATTACAATAGTCTAACGTCTTATGATTAATATATTACTGTTTATTGGTATCTTATTTTTCTTTGCTTATGCACTTTATGATCAGTTTGGTATGGATCTTTGGAAAGGAAAATCATTACTGAAACTGAATTTAAAAAAACAGGCAAAGAAAGATGGTGTTATTTTTATTGTGCTGCTCATTGTGATTATCTATCAAACTCAAGCATCGATTACAGCAGTAAGTTTATATTTGCTAGCAACATTGATCATTTTAACTATTTATGCAGCGTTTATTCGTTCCCCTGTATTAATTTTGAAACAACAGGGGTTTTTCTTTGGTAATGTTTACTTCTCATATAAGAACATTTATCAGATTAACCTTGCAGAAGGAAATATTCTAGTAATTGATATGCAAAGTGGAAAACGTTTATTGGTACATTTGTTGACGGAGAAAGACCGTGAACAAGTTGTTGAGTTTTTTGGTGGCTATAAAAATTAAGGAATCAGCATGGCAATTTATGAATTAACAGGTCAGATACAACATTATGCGTGGGGTGGAAAAGAATATATTCCCCAACTACTTAATATAACGGCAAAAAAAGAACAGCATTATGCAGAATGGTGGTTAGGTGCCCATGTGTCTGCACCTTCTATGATCTCAGTATCATCAAGATTACAACCTCTCACAGAGTTTTTAGCCCAAAAACCAACCGCACTTGGTCAACGTAGTAGAAATAAATTTGGCATGGATTTACCTTATTTGTTAAAAATTTTAGATGTAGCTAAACCTCTTTCTATTCAATTACATCCTACAAAACAACAAGCTGAGCAGGGCTTCATACAGGAGAATGTTAAAGGTATCAATTTGGCAGATCCCAAAAGAACTTATAAAGATAATAACCATAAGCCTGAAATGATGATCGCATTATCAGATTTTTGGTTATTACATGGTTTTAAATCAAAAACACAAATTTTAGAGACATTAAAAGCGCGTCCTTCATTGAATGAGCTTGTCGCAAAGCTTGAATTGCAAGATTTACATCGTTTCTATGCGGATATTATGCAAGCAGATCAAGTCCAATTAGCACGATGGTTATTGCCTATTGTTGAGGAAAATAGAGCTAAATATCAGGCTAACCAGCTTGAATTAAGCAATCCTGATTATTGGTTGCTATATACTATGGATGCCATGGAGATTTCAGCAGAAAAATTAGATGCAGGACTTGTGTGTTTTTATCTATTTAATATTGTGCACTTAAGAGAAGGTGAGGGTATTTTTCAAGATGCTGGCATTCCACACGCTTATTTGCGTGGGCAAAATATCGAATTAATGGCTTGCTCAGATAATGTGATTCGTGGAGGTTTAACGCCAAAACACGTAGATATTCCCGCGCTATTATCGGTTATTGATTGTCGTGAGGTTGAGCCTAATATTATTCCAATTGCACCAGAGGAAGCGAGAATATTTACTTATGCAACACCTGCACAAGATTTTGCGTTAACAAACGTTCGTTACAAGCAAGGTGAAGTGCATCAATGTCAATCGAACAGTGGAGAAATTTTACTCGTTATGCAGGGTTCACTTAAAATTTTGCAAAACTCTACCGCACTTTATGTAAAAAAAGGCGAATCTGTATTTATTGAAAGCGATGAAGAATATCAAATCGAAGGTATTGATACAGGTTATTGTGTGATTGCTCATTTGCCAGCAGAGTAATCTATTTATAAGAAAAGGCTAACTTACATTGAGCTTTAAAAGTTAGCCTTTTGTTTTTTTAATCAATTTGACGGATTAAGATTTTAGAGCGGCGTTGGTAATTATAATGTTGGCGTTTTTTGAGTGGTAAATCTTCAATATTAGCCAATTGAAAACCACGTTCTTGGAACCAATGTACAGTTCGCGTCGTGAGAACAAAAAGTCTTTCAATACTAAGTTGTTTAGCTCTTTTTTGAATCGCCTCAAGTAAAATATCACCTCGTGATGAATTTCGGTAATCAGGATGTACTGCAACACAAGCCATTTCAGCCATTTTTTCTACGGGATAACAATTTAATGCTGCACAAGCTATAATCACACCATCACGATCGATGATCGTATAATTATGAATATCCATCTCTAATTGTTCCCGTGAACGTTTAACAAGAATACCTTGTTGTTCTAATGGGGAGATAAGTTCAAGCAATGCGGGAATATCAGTGATATTTGCCAAGCGAATAGTTTCGGATAATTCCATCGATAGTTGAGTTCCTACACCATCACGTGTAAATAACTCTTGTAGTAAGGAACCGTCTTCTTCATAACTAATTAAATGAGCACGTTTGATTCCGGATCGACAAGCTTCGATAGCAGCTTGTAAAAAGCGTGCTTGTGAACAATGATATTG
Source organism: Pasteurella canis (assembly GCF_020810675.1). GTDB lineage: Bacteria > Pseudomonadota > Gammaproteobacteria > Enterobacterales > Pasteurellaceae > Pasteurella > Pasteurella canis. The sequence goes on along the minus strand of NZ_CP085871.1, from coordinate 1,050,497 downwards.
ATTTTGTGTGATAAATTTCTGTAAATGTAATTCTGCCTCTTGTGGTAATAAATCACTGATAGTTTGATGGTCATTATCTAGAATACCTTGAGTACCAGAAAAACCTATTAGTTTTTCTGCTTTTAATTTTATGGCGACTTGTGTTGCAATTTCCTCAAAAGGTAAATTAAACGTTTCTCCTGTTACTGAAGGGGCAATTGGGCTGATCAAGACGATTGCATTTCGATCTAATTGCTGTTGAATACTTTCCGTATTGATACGACGGATTTTTCCACTTAGCTGATAATCCACCCCGTCGTCTACACCAATTGGCTGTGCTAATACAAAATTACCAGTTACAACATCAATTAACGTCGAATGCGGTAAACGTAATGAAAGGCGAGATACAATATCATAAGTCAATTTGCCAACTGCTTGTTTGACTAATTCAAGACTGGTTAAATCAGTGATACGGATATTTTTATGATAAACGGATTGAATTTGATGTTGTTGTAATAATGTATTGATTTGATAGCGTGCTCCGAAGACAAGCACAAGTTTAGTGCCTAAACTATGCAATAAACTGATATCATTGATGATATTAATAAAATTTGGACAAGCAATAGTATCGCCATCCAGCATAATGATAAAGGTTTTCCCCCTATGCATATTGACATAAGGTGTGGATTGTCTGAACCAATGAACTAATTCTGTATTATGCATATTACACCTGAACTTATAATTATTCATATTTTTTGAATTTATATTCATTCTTGTGAATATGCAAGTAAAAATTTATGTTTGTTTCATGAGTATAAAAAATGCGATGAGTTTTCATCGCATTTTGGGAGTACTATCTTTTATGCAATCACATTAAATTGTGCTTTCATTAAGGCTTCAAAATCAGTACAGCCACCAATTGGTTTTTCATCAATAAAAATTTGTGGCACAGTCTCTACAGGCTTACCAACTGACTTAGATAAGTCAGCTTTAGTGATGCCTTCTGCGACGATATCAACATAGCGATAATCAAAATCAGTAACCGTTTCTTTTAATTTTTCAGCTAAATTTTTAGCACGTACACAATATGGGCAACCAGAGCGACCGAAAATAACAACAAACATATGATTTCCTCTTTTGGGTTGAAAATAATTCATCTAGTTTAAGGTTGCTTATTTTACCTTAATGTAAAGAAAAAGAATAAACTATTTTTTAGTATAAGCTGGATGAGTATAATAGAACAATTTCTCATGTGACTTTTCTTTTCCAGTAAACTCGTTATGAAATTATTAATGCTATGCCGCGAACCTCGCTTATATAGTTGCCAACGTTTAAAAGAAGCTGCTGAAAGTAGTGGACATCAAATGGATATATTGGATCCCAATCGTTGTTTATTAAAATTAACTGAAAATAGACCGCACTTTGAGTTGTACTATCAAGCGAATATGGAGGTTGAACCAATACTTTTACCACAATATGATGCAGTTATTCCTCGTTTTGGTACATTAAGTACTAAAATGGGATGTGCTGTATTGCGTCATTTATCGGCTAAAAAGGTACCTTGTTTAAATTCAGAAAGCGCATTTTTAACTGCAAGAGACAAATGGCTGAGTCTACAAGTTTTAGCTGAAAATGGCATTGCGATTCCTCAGTCACTATTATCTGGCCCAGAGTTTCAGGTTATTCCAGCTTTAGAGAAAATGACATCACCTATGATTTTAAAAACTTTAGCTGGTGCACAGGGCATAGGTGTTATTTTGGCTGAAAAGAAACAAAGTGCGGTGAGTATTTTAGAAACATTAAGACAAGCAGATATCCCCGTGCTTGCTCAAGAGTTTATTGAAGAGGCTAAAGGGTGTGATATTCGTTGTTTTGTGATTGGAGATCGTGTTGTAGCTTGTATGCAACGTATTGGGCAGAATGGTGAGTTTCGCGCTAATTTTCATCGAGGTGGTTTAGCTGAAAAGGTCGTTTTATCTGAGCAAGAAAAACAGATGGCGATACAAGCAGCACAAATATTAGGCTTAGATGTGGCTGGTGTTGATTTAATTCGTTCAAAACGTGGCCCATTAGTATTAGAAGTCAATGCCAGTCCTGGTTTAGAAATGATCGAGAAAACTAGCGGTCTTGATATTGCGTTGCAAATGATCGTTTATCTTGAAAAGAAATGCAAAATAGCGCAAAGTGCGGTATAACATTCAGTAATGTTAATGATTAGGAGTCATAAATGATTATTTATTTACACGGTTTTGATTCAAGCAGCCCAGGTAATCATGAGAAAGTAATGCAATTAAAGTTTATTGACGATGATGTTCGTTTTATTAATTACAGTACGCTACATCCTCGTCATGATATGCAATTTTTGTTAAAAGAAGTGCATAAATTAGTGTCAGAAAGCAAAGACCCAATGCCTTTAATTTGTGGTGTAGGTTTAGGTGGTTATTGGTCTGAACGTATTGGTTTTTTATGTGGTATTAAACAGGCTATTTTTAATCCAAATCTATTTCCTTATGAAAATATGCAGGGCAAAATAGATCGTCCTGAAGAATACGAAGATATTGCAACAAAATGTGTTGAGAATTTTCGTGAGAAAAATCGTGGTAACTGTTTAGTTTTTTTATCAAAAGATGATGGCGTGCTTGATTCACGACGCAGTGCTGATGTGTTATCCCCATTCTATGAAATTATATGGGATGAAGTGGAAACACATAAATTTAAGAAAATTTCTCATCATTTACAAAAGATTAAAGCATTTAAGCAAAGTTAGTTAATAGGTCAAGCCTGAATATAAAAAGGACGAAACTTTATCGTCCTTTTATTTTAACTGTGAAAATTCGTTATTCCTATTTTCTAATTGGTAATTGGGCGGTAATTCTGGATTGGCTGAATCCTCTGTGAGTGGGGCGACTTTTGGTGTCGCATTCGGTGTTTTTTCATCGCTTGCTTCTTGTTTTTCATCACCTAATAACTTAGGTTGTAACTTAGGAAAACTTGTATTAGGAGAGAGCCAAATACTAATTAATGCTTGTGTAAATTGAGTATCAAATTCTTTGTCCAAAATTGTGTCATTCAGTACAAAATAGCCACGATCGTCAAGAGCAATATAATTTAGAACATCATTTGGTGAAATATCAGGTAAAATTTCTTTGAGTGCAGTGAGATATTGCTTACTATCAATTTCTTTTAGCTTCAAATTGTCGATTTCTTTTATCAGGCTAATCGCAAAATTTTTTCCTTCAATTGGTTTTGCATAGTTAAAAGTTAACATCAATGGACGTAAATTTTCTTCATAATACCCTGTTTCTGTATAAAGGCTAATTGTATAAACATGAAAAGGTCCCCAGTTATAATCGGCTTTACCGACATTTAGCCATTGTGCAGAAATTGTCGTTGAAAATAAGCATAAAAATGAAAATATTAATGCATTAAATCTCATTATAAACTCGTCATAAACCTGTAATGGTGTCTGATTATAACAAAACAAATAAAAAAAAGGCGAACTTTAGGTTCGCCTTTGTATGAAATTTAATAGTTTATTTTAAGCTTCCTACCATATCTTCTGGACGAACCCACTCATCAAATTGTTCAGCGGTGACTAAACCTAAATTGATCGCTTCTTCTTTTAATGTCGTGCCATTTTTATGGGCTGTTTTAGCAATTTTTGCTGCATTTTCATAACCAATATGCGTATTCAGTGCAGTGACTAGCATTAAAGATTGCTCTAACTGTTGTTTAATACGCGGATAGTTTGGCTCAATACCTATAGCACAATGTTCATCAAATGATACACAAGCATCACCTAATAGTTGTGCAGATTGTAAAAAGTTAGCTGCCATGACAGGTTTATACACGTTGAGTTGGAAATGACCTTGTGTACCAGCAAATGAAATTGTCACATCATTACCTAATACTTGTGCACAAACCATTGTCATTGCTTCACACTGTGTTGGGTTAACTTTACCTGGCATAATAGAAGAACCTGGTTCATTTTCAGGAATTAAAATTTCGCCAATACCAGAACGAGGGCCTGAAGCTAAAAGGCGAACGTCATTAGCAATTTTGTACAATGACACAGCAAGTTGTTTTAAGGCACCATGTGTTTCGACAACGGCATCATGTGTTGCTAAAGCTTCAAATTTATTTTGTGCAGTCACAAAAGGTAAGCCTGTAAACTCAGCAATATAGTTTGCGACTTTAACATCATAACCTTTTGGTGTATTTAAGCCAGTCCCTACTGCAGTGCCGCCTAATGCTAATTCAGCTAAGTGTGGTAGGGTGTTTTCTAATGCTTTAATACCAAAAGAGAGTTGTGCAGCATAAGCAGAAAACTCTTGACCTAATGTTAATGGAGTGGCATCCATTAAGTGTGTACGTCCAATTTTTACCACATCTTGAAATGCTGCTGCTTTTTCCGCTAATGTTTTTTGTAAACGTTTGACACATGGTAGAGTATGCTCAACGACTTTTTTATAGGCTGCAATGTGCATTGCTGTTGGGTAGGTATCATTTGATGACTGTGATTTATTTACATCATCATTGGGATGAATAATTGACTTTTCACCCAATTTTCCACCATTAAGTACATGTGCTCGATTCGCAACAACTTCATTCACGTTCATATTAGATTGTGTACCTGAACCAGTTTGCCAAATCACGAGTGGAAATTGATCATCTAATTTTTTTGCTAGGATTTCATCACAGGCTTGGGCAATTAAATCGCGTTTCTCTAAAGGTAATACACCTAAATCATGGTTCGCATAAGCTGCTGCTTTTTTCAGATAACCAAAGGCTTCGATAATTTCTTGTGGCATGGAAGCTTCAGGTCCGATTTTAAAATTATTACGAGAGCGTTCAGTTTGTGCAGCCCAGTATTTATCGGCAGGTACTTGTACTTCGCCCATAGTGTCTTTTTCGATACGGAATGTCATAGTGTTACCTCTTGTTGAAAAATATAAAAATGAATAATGAAATTCTAACACTTGAGTGTTATTTGTGGAACGCTATGCCTCAAGCAAAACTTGGTTTTGTGATTTAGATCATAAAGTGCGGTTTGTTTTATAAAAGTTTTGAAAAAACTAAAGTGAAAAGTTGCAATGACTTTATCTTCGCATGCTTTTTCGTTAGAATCCTACAGTTATACCTTTTATAAAGGATTTATTGCAAAATGTCTAAAAATGCGCAATTTTACTTGTTAAATACTGATGCTCAAGCTGAAAAAATAGCTTGTGATTTAGCTGCTTCTGCATGGCGTTTAGGTAAACGAGTTTTAATTGCTTGTGAAACGGAACAACAAGCATTAGATATTGATGAAGCACTTTGGGCAAGAGAGCCTGATGAGTTTGTTCCTCATAATTTATCTGGTGAAATGACAACATATGCAACCCCAATCGAGATCAGTTGGAAAGGAAAGCGGAATGCACAACGACGAGATTTATTGATCAACTTACAAGTTGCAGTACCAGATTATATTGGAAGCTTTAATCAACTGATCGATTTTGTTCCTGTTGAAGAGCATCTAAAAGTTTTAGCAAGGGAACGTTATAAACAGCTTCGACAACTTGGTTGGACATTATCGACAGAACAGATGAAATAAAGAGAGATAACATGAAACTAGCTGAAGCTCTTATGCAGCGAGCAGATGCACAGCGTCGCCTCGCACAACTGAATCAACGCTTACAACAAAATGCAAAATATCAAGAGGGTGAAAAACCAGCAGAAAACCCGATAGAGCTATTGATGGAATATCGCCAAGTTGCGGATAGTTTAGAAAAATTAGTAGTACAAATCAATCAAACGAATAACCTAATATCCCTATCAAATGGGATGAAAATGGTAGAAGCTCTTGCAAAACGCGATCGCTTGAAAGATGAGCATTCTGCGCTGATTAAGCTAGCAGAATCAGCTTTACCAGAGCAAGATCGTTATAGCCGTAGTGAAATTAAAATGCTTTCTGCGGTAGATATTAAAGCAATTCGTCAACAAGCAGATCAGGTTGCTAAAGCACATCGTGAACTTGATGTGTTTATTCAGCAAGCAAATTGGCAATACGATTTGTAGAAAGTGCGATTCGTTTTAGGTATTTTTAGTCAGGGGCGAACACAAAACACACTCATGGGAACGAAGAGCCGTTCATTTCTCTGAACAACTTCTGCTCCGTACAAGTGAAATCGTACAAAAACATTGTACTGTAACAACCCTGTGTTGATCTGACTAAAAATGGGTGGGATAGGGGATTTAATCTGATGAATAGAAGAGGACAAGATTATGAGTAAAATTACATTAGCAGGCACAGAAATTGAGGTTGCAGGCGTATTTCCACAAGTTGGCGATGTGGTTGCAGATTTCACTACAGTGAGTGCAAAATTAGAGGACACCACTTTAGCAAGCTTTGCTGGTAAACGTAAAATTTTAAACATTTTCCCAAGTATTGATACGGGTATTTGTGCGACATCCGTACGTAAATTCAATGAGCAAGCATCAAAATTAACAAATACCGCTGTATTATGCCTTTCAGCAGACTTACCATTTGCTCAAACACGTTTTTGTGGTGCAGAAGGACTTGAAAATGTTGTGACACTATCGACTTTTCGTAATAAAGCAGTTCATCAGCAATTAGGGGTGGATATAACAGAGGGACCGCTAGCAGGTTTAACGGCACGTGCAGTGATTGTGTTAGATGAAAATAACTGTGTATTGCATAGCGAGTTGGTCTCTGAAATCAAGCAAGAGCCGAATTATGAAGCAGCTTTAGCTGTTTTATAAACTCTGCTATAGCGATAGTAGTGAGTTCAAATATTAAAAGATGCTTTAAGTAATTAGCTTGAGCACAGCTGTATTTTTAGTAAATATTATTGATGTGATCAGCATAATAATTACTCAAATATAAATGAAAGGTAATTGTACAAAGAAATAAAACGGGAGTGAAACCATGGAAATGCGTTTTTCTTGGTTAAAAATTGCGATACTTTTGGGCGGAGGTTTTTTTGCCTTCCAACAATTAGATAGAAGTAATTTTGATTTGCTTTGGTTTAGGTTTAATTCACTGTTAAATCGTTATTTTTTAGATTTTATGAGTGAGTTTGATTTATTTCTTTTTTGGTAGTCAATTTATATATTAATACGCATTGAGAGCATAAACGTTCTATGCTTGTATTTAAACTTAAGAAAAAAATAGTTTAAATTAAGATTTACATCATACAGAGAACTAAAATGACAAAACAATTTGAAATGGCAGATCGTTTTACACCATCTGCAGTGGAACAGGCACTGTATAAACACTGGGAAGAAAGTGGTTATTTTAAACCGTCAGAAGATACGACAAAACCAAGTTATTCAATTGCAATCCCGCCACCAAATGTGACGGGTAGCTTACATATGGGGCACGCTTTCCAACAGACATTGATGGATATTTTAATTCGTTTCAATCGTATGGAAGGGTATAACACCTTATGGCAAACAGGCACTGATCATGCGGGTATCGCAACTCAAATGGTGGTGGAGCGTAAAATCGCTGCTGAAGAAGGGAAAACTCGTCACGATTATGGACGTGAAGCGTTCATTAATAAAATTTGGGATTGGAAAGCGTATTCAGGCGGCACGATCAGTCAGCAAATGCGCCGTTTAGGTAATTCTATCGACTGGGATCGTGAACGTTTCACAATGGACGAAGGTTTGTCTGAAGCGGTAAAAGAAGTGTTTGTTCGTTTGCACGAAGAAGGCTTAATTTATCGTGGTAAACGCTTAGTGAACTGGGATCCAAAATTACATACGGCGATTTCTGATCTTGAAGTAGAAAATAAAGAGAGCAAAGGTTCACTTTGGCATTTCCGTTATCCATTAGCAAACGGTGCGAAAACTGCTGATGGTAAAGACTATTTAGTGGTGGCGACAACGCGTCCTGAAACAATGCTAGGTGATACCGCGGTGGCAGTTCACCCTGAAGATGAGCGTTATCAGTCGCTTATCGGTAAAACTGTTGTGTTACCCTTAGCTAATCGTGAAATCCCAATTATCGCGGATGATTATGTGGATCGTGAATTTGGAACAGGTGTAGTAAAAATTACTCCAGCCCATGATTTCAATGACTACGAAGTGGGTAAACGTCACCAATTACCAATGGTGAACGTGATGACTTTGAATGCAGATATTCGTGCTGAAGCAGAAATTATCGGTTCAGATGGCAAAATTCTTGAAAATTACACCGCACTTATTCCAGCAAAATACCAAGGTATGGAACGTTTTGCAGCGCGTAAACAAATCGTGGCAGATTTTGAGGAATTAGGTTTATTAGACGAAATCAAACCACATGATTTGAAAGTGCCTTACGGCGATCGTGGTGGTGTGCCAATCGAGCCAATGTTAACCGACCAATGGTATGTGAGCGTAAAACCGCTTGCTGAAGTGGCTGTGAAAGCGGTAGAAGACGGCGAAATCCAATTCGTACCAAAACAATATGAAAATCTGTATTTCTCTTGGATGCGTGATATTCAAGACTGGTGTATTTCTCGCCAATTATGGTGGGGGCACCGTATTCCAGCTTGGTATGATGAGGAAGGCAATGTATATGTAGCACGTGATGAAGCTGAAGTACGCCAAAAACATAATTTATCTGCTGATGTAGCCTTAAAACAAGATGAAGATGTGCTTGATACTTGGTTTTCATCTGGTTTATGGACATTCTCGACATTAGGTTGGCCGAAACAAACACCTGATCTGAAAATGTTCCACTCAACAGATGTGTTGATCACGGGATTTGACATCATTTTCTTCTGGGTTGCACGTATGATTATGTTCACAATGCATTTTGTGAAAGATGAAAATGGCAAACCACAAGTACCATTTAAAACGGTGTATGTCACAGGTCTGATTCGTGATGAACAAGGACAAAAAATGTCCAAGTCAAAAGGTAATGTGATCGATCCATTAGATATGATTGATGGTATTGATCTCGAAAGCTTGTTAGAAAAACGTACTGGCAACATGATGCAGCCACAATTGGCGGAGAAAATTTCTAAAGCCACAGTTAAAGCGTTTCCAGAAGGGATTGCAGAACACGGTACCGATGCGTTACGTTTCACATTAACTGCGTTAGCGACTAATGGTCGTGATATTAACTGGGATATGAAACGCTTAGAAGGTTACCGCAATTTCTGTAACAAATTATGGAATGCAAGCCGCTTTGTTTTAACTAATGATAAATTAGATTTGAGCGAAGGCTCTGTAGAATATTCGGTAGCAGATCGTTGGATTCAATCGGAATTTAATCGCACGGTAGACACATTCCGTAATGCCTTAGCACAATTCCGCTTTGATTTATGCGCAACTGCGCTTTATGAGTTCACTTGGAATCAATTCTGTGACTGGTATTTAGAATTGACTAAACCTGTTTTTGCCAATGGTACAGTGGCGCAAAAACGTGCTGCAAGTCAAACATTGATCAACGTGTTGGAAAAGTTATTGCGTTTAAGTCATCCTGTAATGCCATTTATTACTGAAGAAATTTGGCAAAAAGTGAAAGAGTTCGCTGGCGTAAATGGTGATACTATTATGTTGCAAGCATTCCCGAAATTTGAACAAAATGCATTGGATTATCAAGCGGAAGCGGAAATAAACTGGATGAAAGATGTGATTGTGGCGGTACGTAACATTCGTGCAGAAAGCAATATTCCACCAAGCAAAGGTTTAGATTTATTGCTGCGCAATCTTTCAGACACCGATCAAAACTCATTGGAAAACAACCGCACTTTAATTCAAGCAATGGCAAAATTGGACTCTATTCGTGTGCTCAAAGTAGATGAAAATGCGCCACTTTCTGTGACAAAATTAGTGAATAATGCTGAATTATTAGTACCAATGGCTGGTTTTATCAATAAAGAGGCTGAGCTTACTCGTCTAAATAAAGAAATTGAAAAATACCAAGGTGAAATCCAACGTATTGAAAATAAACTTGCTAACGAGGCCTTTGTTGCCAAAGCACCTCCAGCAGTTATCGAAAAAGAGCGTGCTAAAATGGCGGAATATGCTGAAGGATTGAATAAACTCAAACAACAGTATCAGGCAATTGAAGCATTGTAATATGAATAAGAGGCAAATTTATTTGCCTCTTATTTTAGCTTTCTATAAATTGTTTTGGCATGCTCATAAAAAAATGCGATGACTCGAATATCCATCGCATTTTTTATATTCAGTGTTGTTTAGATTACGCGTTGCAGCTTTCACAAGCAGCAGTAAACATCCAAATTAACTTCTCTTGTTCTTTGATGTAATCACTCATTTGAGATGCAGTACCTTCATCATCAGCATCACCAGCAAGCACTAAAATTTCACGTTGTTGTTTTAATAAAATTTTGAAACCTTCTAATGTTCCTTTCAAGCATTCTTTTGCTGTGCTAACGCCAATGTCTTCTTTAATAGTAGAAACGCTAAGGTATTGGCTATAGGCGTTATTTGGTGTATGGCCTAAAGTTAAAATACGCTCTGCAATTTCATCGACTTTTACTACTAAATCATTGTAAATTTCTTCAAATTTTGCGTGTAACTCAAAGAAGTTCACACCTTTGATATTCCAGTGATAACCACGTACATTAGTGTAAAAAACTTGATAATTAGCTAATAAATTATTCAATTCTTTAGCGAGTTTTTCAGATGAGGTTGCGCATAAACCAATAGCTGTTGTCATGGGTATTTCTCCAATAATTAAAATTTTATTTAAATTTCTGTCATATTTTATAAAACCAAGCTCATTACATGAGCGATATGGAGTCATAATACAACTTATGGGTCAAGAAAGGAAATTGTTAGAAATAATGACTTTGATAGGTAATATAAATTAATGCCTATTTTTTAAAAGGGTATTTTGTGTAAAAAGTGCGGTCTATATTGCTCAATGTTGACCGCACTTATGAATAAGTTAGTGTTCTCTAGTTTTGAAGAATTGCACGTCAGGATAACGTTCTTGTGCAAGATTTAAATTCACCATTGTTGGGGCAATATAGGTTAAGTTATCACCACCATCTAAGGCTAAGTTTTGTTCATTCTTGCGCTTAAATTCTTCAAATTTTTTGCTGTCAGTACATTCAACCCAACGTGCTGTAGCTACATTAATATTTTCATAAATAGCTTCTACGTTATATTCAGATTTTAAACGTGATACTACAACATCAAATTGTAGTACACCTACTGCACCAACAATCAAATCATTGTTCATTAATGGACGAAATACTTGCACTGCGCCTTCCTCTGAAAGCTGCACAAGACCTTTTAATAGTTGCTTCTGTTTGAGTGGATCTTTTAAGCGAATGCGACGGAACAATTCTGGAGCAAAGTTGGGAATTCCTGTGAATTTTATTTCTTCACCTTGAGTGAAGGTATCGCCAATTTGAATTGTACCATGATTATGTAAACCAATAATATCGCCTGCATAAGCCTCTTCGGCATGAGTACGATCGCCCGCCATAAAAGTAAGTGCATCAGAAATGACCACATCTTTACCAATCCGCACATGGCGAAGTTTCATACCTTTTTCATATTTACCTGAAACTACACGCATAAACGCGACACGGTCGCGGTGTTTTGGATCCATATTGGCTTGAATTTTAAAGACAAAGCCCGTGAGTTTTTGTTCGGAGCTTTCCACTGTGCGACTATCGGCTTGGCGAGCTTGTGGTGCGGGTGCCCATTGTGTTAAACCATCTAGAAAATGATCAACACCAAAGTTACCTAATGCGGTACCAAAAAAGACAGGGGTCAATTCACCATTTAAAAATGCTTCAAGATCAAATTCATTGGATGCACCTTGCACTAATTCTAATTCATCACGTAATTGTTGAGCTAAATCATCGCCTACAGCCATATCAAGTTCAGGGTTATTTAAGCCTTTTACAACACGCACTTCTTGGATAGTGTGTCCTTGTCCAGTTTGATATAAATAAGTTTCATCTTTATATAAATGATAAACGCCTTTAAACAACTTACCACACCCTATTGGCCAAGTAATAGGTGCACAATGAATATTAAGCACGCTTTCTACTTCATCAAGTAATTCCATTGGATCACGAATATCACGATCTAATTTGTTCATAAAAGTGAGGATTGGTGTATCACGTAATCGAGCCACTTCCATCAATTTAATTGTACGCTCTTCAACCCCTTTAGCACTATCGATCACCATTAAGCAACTATCTACTGCTGTTAAAGTGCGGTAAGTATCTTCAGAGAAATCTTCGTGCCCTGGTGTATCTAATAAATTGACTAAGCAATCATGATAAGGAAATTGCATAACAGAAGTGGTAATTGAAATTCCACGTTGTTTCTCCATCTCCATCCAGTCTGATTTAGCATGTGCACTTGAACCTTTCCCTTTTACAGAACCTGCAGTTTGGATTGCTTGTCCGTAGAGGAGAACTTTTTCTGTGATTGTAGTTTTACCTGCATCGGGGTGAGAGATAATCGCAAAAGTGCGGCGTTTATTAACTTGTTGTGGATAATCGTTTAATGACATGGTCTGTGTATTCATTTATGAGATTAAAAAATAATGGCGTATTTTCGCTTATTTTAGCGTTGTTCTCAAATTTATTTATAGAATTATAAAAAATGCAAACGTTTGCTTATCTTTCAGAGTAAAGTGCGTTACAATACTTCGCAATTTTATAATACAAAAACAAGGTGTAAACACATGACACAGCTAAGTCTAAACAAAATCTATTCAGGTAAGGTACGTGATCTATATGAGATAGATGAGAAGCGTATGTTAATGGTAGCAACTGACCGCTTATCCGCATTTGATGTGATTTTAGACGATCCTATTCCTCGTAAAGGGGAGATTTTGACGCAAATTTCTAATTTTTGGTTTCAGAAATTAGCACATATTATGCCGAATCATTTCACAGGTGAAACAGTATATGATGTGCTACCCAAAGCTGAAGCTGACTTAATAAAAGACCGTGCAGTAGTCTGCAAACGCTTGAAGCCAATTAAAATTGAATCTATCGTTCGTGGTTATTTAACGGGGAGTGGATTAAAAGATTATCAGAAAACGGGCACGATCTGTGGATTAGTATTACCAGCAGGTTTAGTTGAAGCAAGCAAATTACCTGAGCCGATTTTTACGCCTTCAAGTAAAGCCGAAGTAGGCGATCATGATATTAATATTAGCTATGAAGAATGCGAAAAACTAATTGGGCAAGAGTTAGCTGCTCAAGTCAAAGAAAAGGCTATTGCACTTTATAAAGCTGCTGCAGACTATGCTTTGACGAAGGGGATTATTATTTGTGACACTAAATTTGAATTTGGTTTAGATGAAAATGGTACATTAACTCTCATGGACGAAGTATTAACGCCAGACTCAAGCCGTTTTTGGTCAGTTGATACTTATCAAGAAGGGATTAATCCTCCGTCATTTGATAAACAATTTATTCGAGATTGGTTAGAAAATAGCGGTTGGAATAAAGAACCTCCAGCGCCTAAAGTACCTATGGAGGTCATTCAAAAAACTGTTGATAAATACCAGGAAGCATTGGATTTGTTAACGAAATAAGTGGAAAATAGGCTTTCTTCCTTTGGGAAGGAAGCTTTTTTCAATATAAAAATGCAAGGAGAATTATGAAATCGGTTTCAATAGTGGGGTTGGGTTGGCTAGGCTTACCTTTAGCTCGCCATTTGAAAAATTTAGGTTGGGAAGTGAAGGGGAGTAAACGGACACATGAAGGTGCAGAGCAAATGCGGCTTATTCGTCTTGAATCTTACCCATTGGAGCTTACTCCTGAAATTAATGCCGATCCTGATGATTTGACTATGCTTTTATCAGTAGATTCGTTAGTGATCAACATTCCGCCAAGCCAATATTTTTTTAATCCACAACATTATGTATTAGGGATTCAAAATTTAGTTAATGAAGCCTTGTTACAGGGTGTTAATCATATTATTTTCATTAGTTCAACCTCTGTTTTTCCTGAAATTACAGGGCAGTTTGATGAGTCTTCTATACCGCAGCCAAATTCTGAAATAACAAAAGCGCTTATCGAAGTTGAGCAATGGCTTTTCCAGTTAGACAATATTGATTGTGATATTATTCGATTTGGTGGGTTGGTAGGTGATGATCGTCATCCTGTTTATTCGTTAGCAGGAAAAGAAGTCAAAGCAGGCAACTCACCTGTCAATTTAGTCCATTTTGATGATTGTGCGCGAGCGATTCAATTATTACTCGAGACTCCAAGTCATCAGCGCTTATATCATGTCGTTGCGCCAGAGCATCCACGTAAAGCGGAATATTATTCCATAATGGCGAAAAAACTGGGTGTAGAAGCACCGCATTTCATTTCTTCTGACGACGATCCTGTGCGTATCATTCTTGCAAATAAAATTTGTCAGGAAATTGATTTTGTTTATCAATATCCTGATCCTTATTCAATGCTACCAAATAAAGAAAAGTATGGTGGACTTTCTGACGAATTTTTGAAATAATAAAGTGATTATTTAATCACTTTTTTTGCGTAATTATTTAGTTTAAGGTTTTTAGTATGTCAAACACAATTTTACAACAGCTCCCAAAAGGTCAAAAAGTGGGTATTGCATTTTCTGGTGGCTTAGATACCAGTGCAGCATTATTATGGATGCGTCAAAAAGGAGCAGTACCTTATGCATATACCGCAAATTTAGGTCAACCAGATGAAGAAGACTATAATGCTATTCCACGCAAAGCGATGGAATATGGTGCTGAAAATGCGCGTTTGATTGATTGTCGTGCACAATTAGCACATGAAGGTATTGCAGCTATTCAAAGTGGTGCATTTCATATTTCAACAGGCGGAATTGCTTATTTTAACACCACGCCATTAGGTCGCGCCGTAACAGGTACAATGCTAGTGTCTGCAATGCGTGAGGATGATGTAAATATTTGGGGAGATGGCAGTACTTTTAAAGGGAATGATATTGAGCGTTTCTATCGTTATGGTCTATTAACCAATCCAAATTTAAAAATTTATAAGCCATGGTTGGATAATCAATTTATCGAAGAATTAGGCGGTCGCCATGAGATGTCTGAGTTTTTAATTGCGAATGGTTTCGAGTATAAAATGTCTGTGGAGAAAGCGTATTCTACAGATTCAAATATGCTTGGTGCAACGCATGAGGCAAAAGATTTAGAGTTTTTAAATACGGGGATTCGTATTGTTAAACCTATCATGGGTGTAGCATTTTGGCGTGATGATGTTGATGTGAAAACTGAAGAGGTAACAGTACGCTTTGAAGAAGGTATTCCTGTTGCTTTAAATGGTAAAACATTTAGTGACCATGTTGATCTGTTCCTTGAGGCCAATCGTATTGGGGGGCGTCATGGTTTAGGGATGTCAGATCAAATTGAAAACCGTATTATTGAAGCGAAGTCACGTGGTATTTATGAAGCACCCGGGATGGCACTATTACATATTGCTTATGAGCGTTTAGTGAGTGGTATTCATAATGAAGATACGATAGAACAATATCGTATTAATGGGTTACGTTTAGGTCGTTTACTTTATCAAGGGCGTTGGTTTGATCCTCAAGCATTAATGTTACGTGAAACTGCACAACGTTGGGTAGCTCGAGCTATTACTGGTGAAGTCACTTTAGAATTACGCCGAGGTAATGATTACTCGATCCTTAATACAGAATCACCAAATTTAACCTATATGCCTGAGCGTTTAAGTATGGAAAAAGTGGAAAATGCACCATTTGACCCAATTGATCGTATCGGTCAGTTAACAATGCGTAATCTGGATATTGTTGATACTCGCGATAAGTTAGGAATTTATACTCAAACTGGCTTATTGAGTATTTCTAAGGATTCTTTTTTACCTCAGTTAAATAATCAGAAAGACTAATACAAATTCTTTTTAAAAATAAACCGCACTTTTCTGTGATGTAACATTGAAAGTGCGGTTATTTTTGATTAGAATCTGCCCTTAAATTTTTCCTTTCTCACCAGTTTTAGTGTTGTTATGTCTAATATATTCTCATTTCCTAACTTTTCTCAGATGTATCCTAATGAAAAGCGTTTTTTAAAACGTTTACGTGAGTTTTTACGTTATATGGGTAGAATGGCTTTATGCTATAAGCAGACAAAAAGGTTAGAATCATTTCTAAATCAGCAAACTCTATGGGCAAGGCTTTTTAATCAACACTTGTATCGTGTGAATACTTTGCTGTATGTTTATTGTGATAAAAGATTTAATGCGCAACAACGCTTAGACGCAATAACACAGCACTTTACCTTGGCAGAACAAAAGCTAGGAGCAACACTCTGTGAGCAATTAATTACACAGAAATCAATTACGTTATCTCATTTAACTGAAAATTTATCATTGCAATTGAATATTAATAATATTGATCCATTGGAAGGTTTTTTTTCATTAAATATTCAAGACCATGAAACTGGACAAAGTGTTTATGACGCTTCATTTACTTTTTTAGCCCCAAATCAACTCTTAATCACTTCAATACAGGGACCTAAAGGAGAAAATTCACAAGAACTTGTACGTATTGCGACAAAACAGTTATATGGTGTGAGACCAATGTTTATGTTAGTGAATGTCTTTAAAATGTTAGCACAAACATGGAATTGTGAATTAACAGGAATTCCACATAAGAAGCAAGCAAAGTATCGTTGGAATGACTCTGCCCGTTTATTATTTAATTATGATGAATTTTGGCAAGAGAATAAAGCTCAATTAGCCCAGTATTGGTGGATTCCAGCAGAAATAGAACGTAAACCATTAGATGAGATTCAGAGTAAAAAGCGTTCAATGTATCGAAAACGCTATGAGATGTATGACAAAGTATTACTCGATATACAAACTCGTTATTAATCATGAACTCTCCAAAAGTGCGGTATATTTTTGGAGAGTTTTTTATGCGTAAATAAGATATTCGTTTTTAGTTAATTACCTAAAGTTGCGACCATGACCGCTTTAATTGTATGTAAACGATTTTCTGCTTCATCAAAGACAATAGATGCTTCTGATTCAAAGACATCGTCTGTGACTTCTAAACCATTCATACCATATTTCTCTGCCATTTCTTTTCCAATGGTTGTATTTTCATCATGGAATGCAGGTAAACAGTGCATGAATTTTACTTTTGGGTTTCCTGTTTTCATTAATAATTCATGATTAATTTGATAAGGTTTCATTAAATTAATACGTTGTTCCCAGGCTTCCTCTGGTTCGCCCATTGATACCCAAATATCGGTATAAAGGAAATCTACGTCTTTCACACCTTCTTCTACATTTTCTGTACAAGTGATGCGAGCTCCCGTTTTTTGTGCCATTTCTGCAACCTCATCAAGTAGTTTCTGTTCTGGCCAATATGCTTTTGGTGCAACTAGTCGTAAATCCAGTCCCATTAATGCAGCTCCCTCTACGAAAGAGTTACCCATATTATTTCTTGCATCCCCCAAATATGCCATTTTCATCTGATTTAAACGTTTACCTTCACCATGTTCAAGCATAGTAAGGAAATCAGCGAGTATCTGTGTTGGGTGAAAATCATCAGTCAATCCATTCCAAACAGGCACACCAGAGTAATTAGCAAGTGTTTCTACAAGTGTCTGACCATATCCTCGATATTGAATACCATCATACATTCTTCCTAAGACTCTAGCGGTATCTTTCATGGATTCCTTATGACCAATTTGAGAACCACTTGGTCCAATATAAGTGACGTTTGCACCTTGATCGTAAGCGGCTACTTCAAAAGCACAGCGTGTACGAGTAGAGGTTTTTTCAAAAATCAATGCAATATTTTTTCCTTTTAGGCGAGGTTGTTCTGTCCCTGTATATTTTGCTTTTTTTAGATTTGTAGAAAGGTCAAGTAAGAATTGAATTTCAGTTGGAGTAAAATCCATTAAGCGTAAGAAATGACGATTATGTAAATTGACTGGCATATATTCTCCTAATTTGAATTGATTTATGGTGGGATTTTAAGCAAACGTTTGCGTATAAAATTATACTCTAATTTTTTGAAAAGACTAGAGAGAAAATCGAGTAAATAGAAAGAGATAGTAAGGGAAAAACAAAATAAAAAAAATGCGGCTTAAAAATATAAGCCGCACAATAAAAAGATGTATGATTTATGCTTTTGCTTTCATATCGAATTTATATGAGACAAAACCATATAATGTCCAACCAATGAAGGTAGCAATAGAACCATATAACATTGCTTGTTCACCTGCAGCATATAGCGCGTATAAGCTATAAACAGAGCCGATAAATGCGACAATTGTGGTGATTTTTGCCTTGTTTTCTGGTACTTTTTCTACTTTTTGTAATACCATTAATGCAGCCATAGATAATAAATATGGAATGACATTAGTGACTACGGCTAAATCAACGAGCACATTGAATTGTTTATTTAATGATGGGCTGATTGTCATTAGTGAAAGCAAACTTTGAATTGCAGTAATTGTTACCATACCTACAATTGGAGCATCTTTACTTGTAACTTTTTTGAAGAACGCAGGGAAATAGCCTTCTTCGGCAGAGCTTTTAAAGACTTGTGCAATTGTAAACTGCCAGCCTAAAAGTGAGCCGAAACAAGACATAACCATTAATCCCATGACAATTTTACCAGCTGTTTCTTCAAACATATGTGCGAATGCGAGACCGAATGGCGCAGTTGAGTTTGCAAGCTCCATGTTTGGTACAATACCTGCAATCACATTTGTTGAAACGATATAAATAACCGCAGCACCTAGCGTTCCACCTAACACAGCAATTGGTACATTACGTTCTGGATTTTCAACAACATCAGTATTAGCACAAGCAGATTCTAGCCCTAAGAATGCCCATAATGTCATTGAAATTGAAACACCGATGGCTTCAAATGTTGGAACATTGTGTGGATTCCACGCACTAACGTACATTTCACCATCAAACCAATACCAACCAATTAAACAGATACCGACGACTGGAATAATGACACCCCAAATGGTAAATGAACTGATATTCCCCGTGATTCTTGCACCACCAAAGTTTAATACTGTGGCTAACCATAAAGTAAAAATTGTCCATCCAGCAATGGCAGTAGGAGAGAGTGTTACCTCAAGTAGCTCTGAACCATAGCCTACAGCAGATATTGCAATTGCGGTATTAGCAATAACAAGTGATACCCCATAGGTATAGTTTGCCATAAAGTTTCCTGCTTTACCGAAGGAATATTCAGCGTAGCCACCCATCCCGCCAGATTTTTTACTGAACATACCACATTGTGCGAAAGCATAAGCAAGTGCGGTTGATCCTACTGCTGTAACTAACCAAGAAACAATTGAAATTGTACCAATTTCAGCAAGTTTAGTTGGTAACATGATAATACCTGAACCCATCATGTTTACCATTGTAAGAATGGTGAGTTGGACAACGCCAATTTTATTATTTTTTGCACTCATAATTTTGTCCTCACAAAAGTGCGGTAGATTTATACCGCACTTTTAATTAATAGTTTAGTTTTCAGTTAATACATATCCATAAGCACGAGTACGACCATCAGGATCTTTTTGTAAATAAACGCCTTGAATTTCTGGGGCAAAACCAGGTAATACGTTGATACCTTCTTCTAAGGCAAGGAAGTATTCTTGCGCAGTTTTACTCCATTTTTCTCCTGGTACAACACAAAGAACACCTGGAGGATATGGTAAAGCACCTTCTGCAGCAATACGACCAACGATATCTGTTAACGGAACAAGCTCGACTTTATTACGTACAAACTCAAGGTTAGCTTCATGTGGGTTCATTGCATATTCAGGTAATGTTGCTTTACGGAATAAGTTGCGTTGTAAAGTTTTCACATTACGGCTTACATAAAGATCGTGCATTTCTTGGCAGAGACGACGGATGGTATAGCCTTCATAACGTTCTTCATTATTTTTATAGACAGTTGGTAAAACATCTTTTAATAATGAATCGTTTTTAATGTGTTGTTCAAATGCAGCGATTTGAGCAACTAAGCTTTGCATTTTTGTTAGTGTTTCTGCTGGAGTTAATAAAAAGAGAATTGAATTTAAGTCACATTTCTCAGGAATAATGCCGTTTTCACGTAAATAGTTAGCTAAGATGGTTGCTGGTACACCGAAGTTTTCATATTCGCCTGTTTCAATGTCAATACCTGGTGTTGTTAACATGAATTTACAAGGGTCTACAAAATATTGATTATCGACATAACCTTCAAATTTATGCCATTTATCTTCAGCATGGAATTTAAAGAATTCTAAGCTATTAGCCATTTCTTCAGTGTCATAATCTTGCCATTTTTTACCATTCACATAAGGTGGGATGAATGGTTTGATTAAATCACAACTATTTAACACCATTTTACGGGCTTCAATACCAATTTTGACACAGTCATGCCATAAGCGGATACCTGCAGGAGTACCTTGGATTCTTGCATTAACATCTAATGTTGCAAATAATGGATAGAATGGACTTGTTGAAGCATGTAGCATAAAGGCATTATTGAAACGTTTATGATTACAATAACGATCTTGTCCTTTGATGTGTTTATCTTTTTTATGGATTTGAGAGGCTTGTGAGAAACCTGCTTGTTGTTTATGAACAGATTGTGTAACGAAGATACCAGGATCGTTTTCATTTAACTCTAATAATAATGGAGTACAATCTCTCATCATTGGAATGAATTGCTCATAGCCAACCCAAGCAGAGTCAAATAAGATGTAATCACAAAGGTGACCAATTTTATCCACAACTTGACGTGCATTATAAATAGTACCGTCATAAGTACCTAATTGAATGACTGCAAGACGGAATGGACGTTTTTGGTTGAGTTTTTCTGGTGCGACTTCTTTGATTAATGATTTTAAATAATCCTCATCAAAGCAATGACTATCAATACCACCAATGAAGCCAAATGGATTACGTGCGGTCTCTAAATAAATTGGTGTTGCTCCAGCTTGGACAAGTGCACCATGATGGATTGATTTATGGTTATTTCGGTCGAAAAGAACTAAATCGCCAGGAGTGAGTAATGCGTTAGTAACAACTTTATTTGCAGAAGATGTGCCATTTAATACAAAGTAGGTTTTGTCTGCATTAAAAACTTGGGCTGCGTGTTTTTGGGCATCACATGCCGCACCTTCATGAATGAGTAAGTCACCTAATTTCACATCCGCATTACAAATATCGGAACGGAAAATATTTTCACCGTAAAAGTCATATAAGTAACGTCCAGCAGGGTGCTTACGGAAATATTGTCCGCCTTGATGTCCTGGACAATCAAATGCAGAATTTCCCATTTCGACATATTCACTTAACATTTTGAAAAATGGCGGTAGCACTTTTTCTTCATAAAGGTGTGCTGCTGTTTCAATTTGACGGCTGTATAAAGTGATATCATAATTGTTTAGATCTTGAACATGATAGACTTTATCAAAGAGTTTAGGGTCGAGAAATTGACCTTCTGTTACAGCGACAAAAACAGGAATATTAAACTTAGTTGCACGAATCTCATCAATATAATCATTAATATCTTCAGCACTCAACACAACTGCTGCTACATCAGTAAAATCTGTTTCTTGAACAGAAACTAATGCTCTTGTTGTATTAAAGTAAGGTTGAATTAATGGACTATATGCAATTTTAAAATTTAACATAAATGACTCCTTATTTATTTTTTTCTGATAATAGAATCCCCTCTGTTATTATTTAATAACAGAATAGAATTTTACGCATAATTTAATTAATTCTATTTTCATTATTCTTAATAAATAATAAAAATTGAAATTAATAATTTATTCGTATTTTAAAATCGGTTTGTGATTTTTAAATATAACAATGATGTATAAGAAATATAGTGAATGTTTCTTATGAATACAGTTATATTTAATAATGATAAGCTATTACGTGCATGCAAGTACGAGTACAAGCACGAACATATACTTAACAGGAATACGCTCAACGAGCGTCGTTGTATGCGGATATTTGCGAGTTAAAAATTGAATAAGAGAAACAAGAGCGATGTGAAGGCATCATGATATGTCTTGTTCTACGAATGTGGGCCATAATGGATCGCCCTTTATCTGGGTGATATTCTTTGTAGTAGTCATGTATTAGCATAAAACTCTCCAATTATCTTTATTTAACATCAGATTGCTTTGCCTTAATTTTTAAACGTAGGATTTACGTGTCTTATATTCTATGCTTTTTTTTATAATTTTCAATATTCTTTTTTTATTATTTGTGATGTATATCACTTTTTTTATACATTTAATTTTTTATTAACATTTTTTTAAATTAATTAACAGTGATTTACTTCTCTATGTTTTAATATATTATTCCCGCTTTTTTATATCAATATAAAGAGCGGGAATGTTTTATATAATTTAAATATATATTAAGGTTTTAATGTTGCTTGAAAACGAGCAGAAGGATGTAAAATGTTCCGTACGATATCATCAATTTTATTTTTATGTGAGAGTTGCTCTAATTTTTGATAGAGATAAATTCCTTCCGTACTATTCGTGTGCCAAAAACTCTGCTCAATAATAGCCGCAATTGAAACTAAAGAATCAAATTGTTGCTTAATTTGTGTGTGCTTTTCATTCACTTTCTTTTGTAATAAAGACGATTCAACACCATTGCGCATCATTTCATCTAAGATTTGGTGAGTTTTTGCCGTCAGCTCTTGCACGCGTTCTGGCGCACAGCTAAATTCAATTTTTCCTTCCAAGTCATCCTGATCCTTATCTTGTCCAAACCAACTATTTACAGCATAGATCCCCGAGGATTGTTCACGCAAAGCAAGACGCAATTTTTCTTGCAAAATATCACCTAATAAATCTAATTGATATTGTAATTCAGGTTGCCATTGATTTTGAGTACTCAGATAAATTTCTACTTCTGCACGAGGCTCTCCTAAACCATGCATCACAAATGGTTTATTTGGTGTTTTCGGTGACACATCATAAGTTTGACGGCTTTGAGTGTTGACTTGAATAGATGCTAAATAAGTTTTAGCTAATGCTTCGACTTGTTTCTGGCTAATATCACCAATGATAAAGTAAGTAAAATCAGTTTTACCTAACACTGCATGTTGATAGAAGTCGGTCAACTGTTTTGCCGAGAAAGAGAGTAATTCTTGGCGAGTTGAGTTATAAACCGTCGCAATATTTGGATAGCGCAGTGCAGAAACTTTTTGGATGAACTCTGTTTCTTTATCTATTTGACGGAAATAATCTATCGTTTCTTTTCTATAACGTTCAAGTACTTGTTCGGTGATTGCTGTACCTTGTAGCTTTAATCGAAACAATTTCAATAAATCGTCAAGTTGTTCTGTTTTACCTACTGCTGTAAAACCCTGTTTATAATCGTCAACAATAGTTGCTAATGCAATTGGGCTCTGACTAAACAATTGATTAATATCAGAGAGGGTTAAATTACCTACACCAGAATCGTCAGTTAATGTGACTGCTGTTTTGAAAAGATGATAGTCTTTAGAAGAGACAGAACGTAATCCCCCGTTTGTAATTGCTTTAAAATAAACTTGATTTGGAGTTTTATCACTATAGTGATAAATTAATTTACTCCCATTTTCTAATTGATATTCTGTAATATCGCCTTTTTGCCAATATTTATATTTTTTGATTTCCCCACTTGCGATATTGATTGCTGGCATTTCTGCTTTTTGTTTTTGTTGTACCCAGTTATGTTGAGGGGTAGTAATTGTTTTCTGCCACATTTTTTCTACATCATTCTGTTTTAATAACAATGTTGTAGCAGGGTAGGGTTGGGTGATTAACAATAATTTTGCTTGGATATCTAATAATCGTTTAAATTGTTGGTTAATGTCATCCAGCGTAATATCTTGTAAAAAACGTTGGTTGAGACGATAGCGATCTTCATTACTCACGACGATTTGGTTATTCGCAGCAGATATAATGAGGTCATCAGCGATTTTTAAACTGCCCGATTTGATTGTTCGTTGTTTTTCATTGAGCTTAACTAAACGAGAGATTTCTTGCTGGAATTCTTGCTCAGAGAAACCATGTTGCTTGATCTCCGCGATAAATGAAAATAAAGATTGTGTTACTTTTTGATAGTCAGTATCAAAAAGTTGTAATAAGAAAATGTTTTGTAAGGTTTCTTTGCCTAAATGAGCTCGATAGAAATTGGCTGATTCTATGTTTTGATTTTCTACCTGTTCCCAAGTTTGTAAGCGTAAATTAGTTAAGCGGATTAAAATTTGTTGAATTAAGTCTTGTTTATAAGACGCCAGTGTATTTTTTTCTTTAAATGTTTCAAAAAAACTCAGTTCTATTGTTGGAATATTTGTCCCCTTTTCTGAGATACTAGCAAGCCGCCATTGATTTACTAGTGGGATAGAAAAATCAATTTTTTGTAATGGTGTTTCACTGATTGGATTAACAATATTAAGCTGCTCTTTTAACAAGGAAGTGACTTCTTTTGGCTTAATGTCACCAACAATAATGACTGACATATTATCAGGGCGATACCATTTATGATAAAAATCGGCGACACGTTGTCTAGATATATTGCGGATAATATTCATATCGCCAATTGGATCACGTAAAACGTAACGAGAGCCAGCCATTTCAACCGCACTTTTTTTATCGCCTAAACGTAGCATTGGACTTAAGCGACGTCGCCATTCTTCTTGTACAATACCTCGTTCATTATCTAAGTCTTTTTGTAAGATAGTTAGGTTGTGCATCCACTCATTTAACACATCAAAAGCTAATGCAAGACTCTTATTATCATTTTTATCTAAGTTCAGAGTATAAACCGTATTTTCAAAATCTGTGAACGCATTAATATCACGAGCAAATTTCATACCTAATTTTTCAAGGGCATTAATAATTTGATTCTCGGGGAATTTTTTTGAACCATTAAATGCCATGTGCTCAACTAAATGTGCAATGCCTTTTTGATCGTCATCTTCATGAATAGAACCTGCGTTCACCACTAAACGAATATAGACTCGATTTGCAGGATCAGGATTTTGCATAACATAATAAGTTAAACCATTTTCTAGCTTGCCATGTTGAATACTAGGATCAAAGGGCAATTGTTCAGAATGAGTTTGAGTTGTCGAGTGACAAGCGAATAAAAACAAAAATGCACTTAAAAGTGCGGTTAGTTTTTTCATTATTTTTACCTAATGTAGAAACAGTAAAATCTACGTATTATAAACATAACACGTAGATTTTTTGTGAGAAAAGGTTATTTAAAATTCATAACCTACTTCAAGCCAGAACTCACGACCAGGGGTGTAGATGCTATATTCGGATGTGCTTGAAATAGAAACAGAGCGAATTTTTCGTGTTTTATTTAAGACATTCAGAATATCAGCTTGAACATAGACATTATGTTTACCTGCAAATTTAGGCTGCCAGCGAATACTTGAGTCCCATTGTGTGTGTGTTCCATAGTCAAAAGTACGGAAACGAGGAATACCATCTGGGTGCTCTTCAAGTTCATCATATCCCTTAATAGGTGCTTTAATATACACTTTATTTGACCAAGTTAAATCCCAACTAGGCATAGCCATATCAAGACCTAAACGAGCAATCCAGTCTTCAGTATTTGAATTTACTTTTTGTTGCATGGTTTTGCGATTCATTAAGCGTCCATCCAAATACACAGGATCATTTGGATTGAGTGAGTTTGCTAAGTCAGCTCGTTTTGTTTTTAGCCAATCGAATCCTAATGATGCATTCCAGTAAGTTTTCCCTAACTGCCAAGGCTCAATATTATTGATTTGGATAGTGTGGATATCTACTTTATAATTATTCGAATTACTATAGTATTTGGCATATTCAGGACGACCTGTCTTATTGATTTGTTTACGTTTTAAAGTTATGCGGTTTTTGTTTTCACGGTGGATATAGCCTAACTTAAATAACAAGTTACGATATTCTTGCTCAAAGCTTAAGCTTAATTCGTCAGCATAAGGCGTTTTTAAGCGACCAGATAATTGGAAATCGCGAATATTGGTCGTATCTCGATTAATTTTTAAAATTTCATTAGTCAATTTTAGTGAAGCAAAAGAACGTCCATAATAGCGGTTCAAACCTAAACTTACACGGGTTTCTTCTAGAGGCTTAAATCTTGCAACAAAACGAGGCGCGATATTATTATTTTTTAAATAATCATCACGTTCAAAACGAATACCTGGACGTAATTCAAATTTTTTCCAGCTAATTAAGTCTTCAATATATAAGGCAACATTCTGGTAACGCGTTTTGGCATTCCCTTTAGGTATAATAGAAGTGGTAGAGCCATCGTTATTCGGATACCAAGTAATATTTGAGTCTCCTAATTGTGCTTCACCTATTCTAGAATAAACATCTTTAGGACGATAGAATTTATATCGTGTAAATTGATAAATTCCACCCAATGAAATAGAGTGGGTGAATGAGCCTAAATCAAAGGGTTCAAAGGCATATTCGGTAGAATAATGAAGGTTTTGTTGTGTTAGTTGACTATCTCCATAACCTCCTTTTTCATAATCATATAATATGTCATAGTTATCATCCATTACACTCACTGTGTCTACGTGATTAGAACTGGAATGACGTTTATCTTTAAAATGATCGTAGGCTAAGGTATTTGTCCAAACACCAGAGTTAAAGCTACGAATCCAAGCTAATGTTGCACCAAATGCTTTATGGTAGTCAGATACGTTACTATTTATATTGGTTTGAGAATATTTTTCTTCGCGATAATTGGAATAACGGGTACTCAGTTCTAAACGATTATTATCGTTAATTGTCCAGTTAAAATTTAAAAGAGCATTATCAGAATCACGAGTATGTGCTTGTTGATGTAATTGTGCTTCCGTAGAGAAGCCAATGAGACGATATTGATCAATACGTGAGGTACGGCGGCTTAATCCAAACACTAATCCTAAGTTATCAGTTAATCCTTTTTCAGTAACTAAGCTAAAATTATGTTTTGTATATTTAGGTTGTAAATCAGTTGCACCATCCAACCCTGGACGGACTTTGTTTAACACTTTTTTTGAGTCGCCACTTTCTACAAGTTTGCCCCATGAGGAATCAGTTGTGCGATATTTTAATTTAATACCATCTTTACCACTGTATTGTTTTGTTTTTGCAATGACAGCTCCCCCAGTAAATCCACCAAGACTAGCAGAGATATTACTGTCTTGTACTTCAACTTTCGATAACATATTTGCGTCAAAGAAATAAGCCTGAGTATGTGAAATGCCAGGTAAAGTTTGCATTGCACCATCAAATAATTCACTTTCAATTGTTAAATCATTATTAACATTCACATTATCTACAAAGTAAGCTGTTTGGTTTGTATCTGCACCATTAATGGAAATATTTTCGGGTTTGATTTCACCGCGTTGTAATCCATTTTGATCGCTATTTTCATAACGTACATGTGGATTTGACCGTAAATAATCAGTAATGTTGCCATTAGTGACAGGTGTTTTTTTCATATCATCCTGACTCACACTTTGTGTTGATGTCATTGATTTATTTTGATCACCGTATACAACAATTTCAGTTAGCATATTGCTTTTTTCTTGGCTTTCTTTTTTTGTATCAGTTTCTGCATGAACAGGTGTGATAGCTGCACAGACCAAAATTGCAATAAGTCCTTTCTTAAATGTTTTTAATTGCGCGTCCATTTTTTTATTCTCTTTTTTATTGAATTGATAACAATTATCAATTTTATTTTTATTTTTGCTTTTTGCAAAGAAAAAAATGAATAAAAATATAACAAGCTGTGTAAAGTTTAATCATTATCAAATTTTTTAAAAAAATAGACTATAGACTATACTGACAATCTCATCAAAATCCTGTGGATTATGGTATGCTTTAGCATAATTTTTAGATAAGAAAGAGTGTTCTATATGCAGAAAAATATTGTGATTACTGTTGATGGTCCAAGTGGTGCGGGTAAAGGCACATTATGCTACGCGTTAGCAGAAAAGCTAGGGTTTGCTTTATTAGATAGTGGAGCTATTTATCGTGTCACAGCATTAGCAGCTTTAAAAAAAGACGTTACATTGGATAATGAAAGTGCGTTAGCTGAGTTAGCGAGAAAATTGGATATTCAATTTTTACCACAAGATGGTGAAGTAAAAATTATCTTAAATGGTGAAAATGTAAGCAGACAAATTCGTACTCAAGAAGTGGCTGAAGCAGCCTCTAAAATTGCTGTTTTTCCAAAAGTACGAGCAGCATTACTGCAACTTCAACAAGATTTTTCGACTATAAAAGGCTTAATTGCAGATGGGCGAGATATGGGGACGGTGGTTTTCCCACAAGCTCAAGTGAAATTATTTTTGGATGCAAGTGCGGAAGAAAGAGCAAAAAGACGCTATAAACAGTTGCAAAATAAAGGGATTAGTGGTAACTTTGACCAGATTTTAGCCGAGATAAAAGATCGTGACTTTCGTGATAGAAATCGCACAGTTGCGCCCCTCAAACCTGCTGAAGATGCTTTATTGTTGGATAGCACAACATTAACAATTGATGAAGTGATTCAACAAGCAATAAATTATATTCAGCAACATCTTGATATTAAAGCTTAAATTATTTTTAACCGTTTATCCAGGGAAGGATGAACATGTATTCTCAACCCCACATTCAACGGATTTTGAAGTGGACGTTATTATATTTTAAATTGAAGATTAATTATGACTGAATCTTTTGCTCAACTATTTGAAGAATCATTAAAAGAACTTGAAACCCGTCAAGGTTCTATCGTTAGCGGTACTGTTGTTGCTATTCAAAAAGGCTTTGTGCTTGTTGACGCTGGTTTAAAATCTGAATCAGCAATCCCTGTTGAAGAATTCTTAAACGCACAAGGCGAATTAGAAGTTCAAGTTGGTGATGTAGTTAATGTTGCGTTAGATGCTGTTGAAGATGGTTTCGGTGAAACCAAACTTTCTCGTGAAAAAGCAGTTCGTCACGAATCTTGGATTGAATTAGAAAAAGCATACGAAGAGCAGGCAACTGTTATCGGTTTAATCAACGGTAAAGTGAAAGGTGGCTTCACAGTTGAGTTAAACGGTGTTCGTGCATTCTTACCAGGTTCATTAGTGGATACTCGCCCAGTGCGTGAAACTCTACACTTAGAAGGTAAAGAGTTAGAGTTCAAGGTTATCAAACTTGACCAAAAACGTAACAACGTTGTTGTTTCTCGTCGTGCTGTAATCGAATCAGAAAATAGCCAAGAACGTGAACAAATTCTTGAGAACTTACAAGAAGGTTCTGAAGTTAAAGGTATCGTTAAGAACTTAACCGACTACGGTGCATTCGTAGATTTAGGTGGTGTTGACGGTTTATTACACATCACTGATATGGCTTGGAAACGTGTTAAACACCCAAGCGAAATCGTCAATGTTGGTGATGAAATTACTGTTAAAGTATTGAAATTTGACAAAGATCGCACTCGCGTATCTTTAGGCTTAAAACAATTAGGTCAAGATCCTTGGGTTGCAATTGCTGAAAATCACCCAGTTAACAGCAAATTAACAGGTAAAGTAACTAACTTAACCGATTATGGTTGCTTCGTTGAAATTTTAGATGGTGTTGAAGGTTTAGTTCACGTTTCTGAAATGGATTGGACAAACAAAAACATCCACCCATCTAAAGTTGTAAGTTTAGGTGATGTTGTTGAAGTCATGGTATTAGAAATTGATGAAGAACGTCGTCGTATTTCTTTAGGTTTAAAACAATGTAAACCTAACCCATGGTTACAATTCGCTGAAACACACAATAAAGGCGACAAAGTTGAAGGTAAAATCAAATCAATCACGGATTTCGGTATCTTCATCGGTCTTGAAGGTGGTATTGACGGTTTAGTTCATTTATCTGACATTTCTTGGAATGTATCTGGTGAGGATGCTGTTCGTAACTACAAAAAAGGTGACGAAGTTGCAGCAGTTGTATTACAAGTCGATGCAGTGAAAGAGCGTATTTCTTTAGGTATTAAACAACTTGAAGAAGATCCATTCAACAACTTCGTAGCAGTAAACAAAAAAGGTGCAGTATTAAGCGCTAAAGTTGTTGAAGCTGATGCGAAAGGTGCAAAAGTTGAATTAGACGGTGGTGTAGAAGGTTATATCCGTGCAGCTGACTTAACAAATGAAGTGAATGCAGGTGATGTAGTTGAAGCGAAATACACTGGCGTTGATCGTAAAGCTCGTATTGTTCACTTATCTGTACGTGCGAAAGACCAAGCTGAAGAAGCTGCAGCAGTTGCAACTGTGAATAATAAGCAAGAAGAAGTTGCTATTCCGAATGCAATGGCTGAAGCATTCAAAGCAGCTAAAGGTGAATAATTAAGTTTCCCTTGTAAAAGTATAGCTAGCGTGAATTATTCACGCTAGCTTTCTATATTAAGTTAGGAGAAAATTATGACTAAATCAGAGCTTATTGAGCGTTTAGTTCAAAAAAATCATTCAATTGCAGCAAAAGATGTTGAAAATGCAGTAAAAGAAATTTTGGACCAAATGTCATTCGCCTTAGAAAACGGTAAGCGTATTGAAGTGAGAGGATTTGGTAGTTTCTCTTTGCATTATCGTCAACCTCGTTTAGGGCGTAATCCTAAAACGGGTGAACAAGTGAAATTAGACGCAAAATCTGTACCGCACTTTAAAGCTGGTAAAGAGCTAAGAGAGCGTGTTGATATTTACGCATAATTTCAACTAACTTTATATAACGACACTTTAAAGTGTCGTTTTTTGTATTTATTTTTGGCATAATGAGAACACTCATTTTTGTCAGGAGATAGTTGATGATTAAATATATTTTGGGATTAATACTTGTACTTGCCATTGTGCTTGTTGCTATCACGATCGGTGCGAACAATGATCAAATCATTAGTTTCAATTATATGGTAGCGCAGAGTGAGTTCCGTTTATCAACTTTAGTTGCGATTTTATTTGGTTTAGGTCTGATTTTAGGTTGGTTAATTAGCGCTCTTTTTTATATCAAATTAAAATTGAAAAATATTTCATTAGCTCGTCAAATTAAACGCCAGACTTTACAAATTAATGAATTAACAGCTCGAGATAAGGCTATTAAATAATGCTCGAGTTACTCTTCCTACTTTTACCTATCGCAGCTGCTTATGGCTGGTATATGGGGCATCGTAGTGCTAAAAAAGATCAGGAAGATATGACGAATAAACTCTCTCGCGATTATGTGACGGGAGTGAATTTTCTATTATCAAATCAACCAGATAAAGCAGTTGATTTATTTCTTGATATCCTACAGAAACAAGAAGCGGAAAATGAAATCGATAGTGCCTCACAATTTGAAGCCGAGTTAACATTAGGTAACCTTTATCGTTCTCGTGGTGAAGTTGACAGAGCACTACGTATTCACCAAGCGCTTGATCGTAGTCCTGATTATACTTTTGAACAAAAGCTGCTAGCTAAACAACAATTAGCAAAAGATTTTATGGCGGTTGGTTTTTATGATCGAGCAGAATCTCTTTATATTATGTTGGTAGATGAGCCAGATTTTGCAGAAAATGCACTACAGCAGCTAGCTGTTGTTTATCAAAAAACAAAAGAGTGGAAGAAAGCAATCAATGTTGCAGAAAAGCTTGCTAAGATTTCGCCACAGCAAAATAATATTGCATTAGCTCAGTATTATTGTGAATATGCACAAAATCTACCTTCTGATCATAAACAAAATCCAAAAGCGCTATTAGAATCTGCTTTAAAAGTTGCGCCTAATTGTGTTCGTGCATCTATTTTATTAGGTGAAATCTTAATCAAAGAAAAACGATATCAACAAGCCGTTGAAGTGTTAGAAAATGTGCTTGAGCAAAATGCTGCATATGTTGGTGAGGTTTTAAGTCTGTTAAAGGATAGTTATCATAAACTTAATCAATTAGAAAGTTTTGAGCTCTTTTTAATTAAAGCAAGTCGGATTACTAAAAATAGTGCAGTAGAACTTGCCTTATCTGATCTGATAGAAGAAATGGATGGTAGAAGTGCTGCACAAGCAAAACTCTATCAACAGTTAAATCAGCATCCAACAACATTTTTATTTCACCGTTTTATTCAATATCAGATTAATGATGCAGAAGAAGGACGAGGGAAAGAAAGTCTCGTTTTGCTACATAAAATGGTGGGCGAGCGTATTAGACAAAATTTTGATTACCGTTGTACTAATTGTGGTTATCAAGCCCATAAACTTGCGTGGTGCTGCCCATCATGTCGGCATTGGGAAACTATCAAACCTATTGAAGATTAACTGAACATAATTAATTGAACACTGAGAGGGAAAATTATGACGAATAAAATTATTGTAGCGCTAGATTATGAAAAGGAAGAAGAAGCATTAGCGCTAGTTGATCAAATTGATCCAAGTTTGTGTCGTTTGAAAGTAGGTAAAGAAATGTTTACTACATTGGGCACTAAATTTGTGAAAGAATTACATAATCGTAATTTTGATGTATTTCTCGATCTCAAGTTTCATGATATTCCGAATACAGTAGCAAGAGCGGTGCGTTCTGCAGCAGATTTAGGGGTATGGATGGTAGATTTACATGCAAGTGGTGGTTTACGCATGATGGAAGAAGCAAAAAAAATTCTTGAACCTTATGGCAAAGATGCACCATTGTTGATCAGTGTTACTGTACTCACAAGTATGGAAGATCTTGACTTACTTCAAATAGGTATTAATGCTTCACCAATGGAACAAGTAATTCGTTTAGCCAATTTAACGCAACGTGCAGGACTAGATGGTGTTGTATGTTCACCACAAGAAGTTGAAATTTTACGTGCTAATTGTGGTAAAGATTTCAAATTAATCACACCAGGAATTCGCCCAATTGGTAGTGATTTTGGTGATCAACGTCGCGTGATGACACCAGCGGGGGCAATTCAAGCAGGCTCTGATTATTTGGTGATTGGTCGTCCAATTACACAAGCAGAGAATCCAGCTGAAGTGCTTAAAGCAATTAATGCATCATTACCAACAAATTAGTGAAGATCTATGAGTAGTAGTGAATTAGTTTATTCTACCGAGTTAGGCCGAATTAAAACGGAAAAACCAGAGGTAGTTCGTCCAAAAGGAGATGGTATTGTCCGTATTCAACGCCAAGTAAGTGGTCGTAAAGGCAGCGGTGTTTCTGTGATTACAGGCTTAGATTTATCGGATGCTGAATTAAAATTACTTGCTGCAGAACTTAAAAAACGTTGTGGTTGTGGTGGTTCTGTTAAGAATGGTTCTATTGAAATCCAAGGCGAAAAACGGGATTTACTTAAACAGCTGCTTGAACAAAAAGGATATGTAGTAAAACTCGCGGGCGGATAGCTATTTTTTATAAAAGAAAAGGATTGAATTTAATAGTTTCAATCCTTTTTTGTTTGCTAGCCTATTTAAATAAAATAGGCGATGATTATCACGCACACCAAAGAAAGTATTGAGCTAACAAGATAGGCTTTTTTAAGTTGATAGTCTTTTTTATTGAATGCTTTTATAGACTCCGTAATATACATAATGATCAGTACCATTTTCACAATGAAAAGAGGTTCAAGACTACGATCAGACAGAATAAAAAGAACTATGCCTGTCCCGAGCAATAGTGTGTCAGTTAAGTGTGGTAAAATTTTAAGGAGTGTGTAGTCACGCCAATTTTTACCAGTGGCTACCATTGCCGCTCGTATGAGTAATAGAGCTAGGCTTAGAAATGCACAGATAATATGTGTATAGATTAAGTTAATTATCATAGGTTCCCCACAAATGAAAAAGCAGTAGTAATGTACTGCTTTTATTCAACATTATTTATTCAGCTGAAATGTCTTCAATATCGACCGCACTTTCATTATCGATGACTTCTGGATCTTCATCATCGACTTCACAAACACGTTGTAAACCAACCAAAGTTTCATTTTCGGCGGTACGAATTAAACGCACTCCCTGTGTGTTACGACCAACAATGCTAATCTCACTGACACGTGTGCGGACTAGCGTACCTGCATCGGTAATCAACATGATTTGATCGGTTTCATCTACTTGTGTTGCAGCAACAACTTTGCCATTGCGATCACTCACTTTAATTGAAATGACACCTTTAGTATTACGCGATTTAGTTGGATATTGTTCCAATTCGGTACGTTTGCCATAGCCATTTTGTGTCGCTGTCAGAATTGCACCTTCACCTTTAGGAATGACTAATGAAACAACTTTATCAACATTTAAATCCAATACATCATTTGTGTTGTCATCTGAAATTTCTTCAATTTCGACCGCACTTTCATCTTCAGATATATCGTTAGTGAGTGCTAGTTTGATACCACGTACACCTGTTGCTGCACGTCCCATCGCACGTACAGCACTTTCACTGAAGCGTACTACACGACCTTGAGCAGAGAAGAGCATGATTTCATTGCTACCATCAGTAAGATCGACGCCGATTAATTCATCTTCATCACGTAAATTTAATGCAATAATACCACTTGAACGTGGGCGACTAAATTCAGTCAAGGCAATTTTCTTCACAATACCACCTGCAGTTGCCATGACCACGAATTTGTCTTCTTCATAAGCGGTTACTGGTAGAATAGCCGTGATACGTTCATTTTCATCTAAAGGCAAGATATTTACGATTGGGCGACCACGTGCACCACGACTAGCTTGTGGTAATTGATATACTTTCAACCAATATAAGCGTCCACGACTTGAGAAACACAAAATTGTATCATGTGTATTGGCAACAAGTAGGCGTTCAATGAAGTCTTCCTCTTTTGTTTTTGCTGCTGATTTACCCTTACCACCACGACGTTGTGCTTCGTAATCAGTTAATGGTTGGTATTTAACATAACCTTCATGTGAAAGGGTGACAACTACGTCTTCTTGAGCAATTAAGTCTTCAAGATTAATATCTGCAGAACTTGCAGTGATTTCAGTACGACGAGGATCATTAAATTGTTCACGAATTTGTTCTAATTCTTCGCGGATCACTTCCATTAAACGTTCTGGACTGCGTAAGATATAAAGTAGTTCGCCAATTACATCGAGTAATTTTTTGTATTCATCTAGGATCTCATCATGTCCTAAATTAGTTAATTTTTGTAAGCGTAGATCTAAAATAGCTTGTGCTTGGACTTCTGTTAAATAATACATTCCATCACGGATGCCATATTGTTCTTCTAATTCTTCTGGCCGAGCTGCATCAACGCCTGTTGCTGCAAGCATATCGGCGACATGCCCTAATTTCCAAGCTTGAGCAATTAATTCACGTTTTGCTGTTTCAGGGTTTGGTGCTCGACGAATTAATTCAATAATCGGATCAACATTAGCTAATGCGATAGCTAAACCTTCTAAGATATGTGCACGTTCACGTGCTTTACGTAATTCGTATACAGTACGGCGTGTAACTACTTCACGGCGATGTAAGACAAATGCTTCAATAAGCTGTTTTAAATTAAGGAGTTTTGGTTGACCTTTGTCTAAAGCAACAATATTGATCCCAAAAGTCACTTGTAATTGAGTCAGTGCATAAAGATTGTTTAATACTACTTCACCCACGGCATCGCGTTTGATTTTAATTTCAATACGCATACCGTCTTTATCAGATAAGTCAGTAATGGCACTAATGCCTTCAATTTTTTTCTCTTTGACTAGATCAGCAATTTTTTCAATCAGTTTGGCTTTATTAACCTGATAAGGAATTTCATGTACAACGATAGTTTCACTACCTTTTTCGTCTGTTTCTACTTCGGCTTTCGCTCGTACATAAATTTTCCCTCGCCCTGTTTTATAAGCTTCTTCGATTCCTTTACGACCGTTGATTAATGCAGCAGTAGGGAAGTCTGGACCAGGAATATACGTCATTAGCTCATCAATCGTAATCTCATTATTTTCAATATAAGCTAAACAACCATCTAATACTTCGCCTAGGTTATGCGGAGGAATATTTGTTGCCATCCCAACAGCAATACCTGATGATCCGTTAACTAAAAGTGCAGGGACTTTAGTGGGTAATACTTCGGGAATTTGTTCAGAACCGTCATAGTTTGGTACGAAGTTAACAGTTTCTTTGTCAAGATCAGCTAATAATTCGTGTGCAATTTTAGTCATACGGGCTTCGGTATAACGCATAGCTGCCGCAGCATCACCATCAATCGAACCAAAGTTACCTTGTCCATCAACTAACATATAGCGTAAAGAGAATGGCTGTGCCATGCGTACAAGCGTGTCATAGACTGCATTATCACCATGAGGGTGATATTTACCGATAACGTCTCCAACGATACGCGCAGATTTACGGTAAGGCTTGTTATACGCGTTACCGCCTTCATGCATAGCAAATAACACACGACGATGTACAGGTTTTAAACCGTCACGTACATCAGGTAACGCACGACCTACGATGACTGACATCGCGTAATCAAGATATGAAGATTTTAGTTCTTCCTCAATACTGATTGGGCTAATATCTTGATGAATAGTATCTTGGACTGAATCGGTCATTGAAAACTTCCTACTCATTGAGTTTGATTAATCAAAAAATTAGCGGAATTATAGCATAAAATCTGTTGCTTCCCTAATTTTATAGTGAAATTTTATGGGATTTGAGGAATAATAACGCATTGTTTCTATTCAAAATCATAAGAAGAACGCACATGCAAAATATTGATCAGCAAGAACTTGATAAATTTGAAAAAATGGCGAAAAGTTGGTGGGACCCACAAGGGGATTTTAAGCCGATTCATCAACTTAACCCGTTACGTTTAAGTTACATCGCTCAACAAGCGAATGGGTTATTAGGTAAAAAAGTTTTAGATGTTGGCTGTGGTGGC
Organism: Pasteurella canis; assembly: GCF_020810675.1. GTDB lineage: Bacteria > Pseudomonadota > Gammaproteobacteria > Enterobacterales > Pasteurellaceae > Pasteurella > Pasteurella canis. The sequence continues at coordinate 1,013,711 of NZ_CP085871.1, read as the reverse complement.
GGTATTTTATCAGAAAGTATGGCAAAACAAGGTGCCAGAGTAACGGGGATTGATATGACATCAGCACCGCTGCAAGTTGCAAAACAGCATGCACAAGAAAGTGGGGTGACTATTGATTATCAACGAACTACGGTTGAAGAATTTTTGCAAAAACAGACCGCACTTCATGGTGAAAATTGGCACACTGAGAAGTTTGATGTCATTACTTGTATGGAGATGTTAGAACATGTGCCAGAACCAAGTTCTGTGATTGAAAGCTGTAAGCAATTGCTGAAACCCAACGGTAGCATTTTTTTCTCAACAATTAATCGTACTTTGAAAGCATGGACATTGGTGATCTTGGGTGCGGAATATGTATTAAAAATGCTACCAAAAGGTACCCATGATTATGACAAATTTATTAAACCTGCTGAATTATTGAATTGGTGCGATGAGTCACAGTTAACTTGTTTAGATATGGTTGGTTATCATTATAATCCACTTACAGGAAAATTTTGGCTCAATAAAGATGTCAGTGCTAACTATATAGCCAGTTTTAAAATCATTTCTTAAGTTTATGAAGCTAGCTTAAAATGAGCTATCTTAATCTTACTAGTAGAAATTGTAGCTAGGCTACAGAGGATTTAAAAATAAGCACCTGAAAAGAGAATCATATCAATCTCATTTTTCAGGTGCATTTTTTATTCACTTTCAGGTGCAATCACTTCAATTTCAGCATGGCTATGTAAGCCACGAGGGAGTTGAGTTCCTTTTCTGCCTCGCTCTGCACGGAATTTTTGCAGTTCTTCAGGTTTTAAGGTGATTTTCCGTTTACCTGAATGGAAAACAAGCGTAGAGTTTTCTTTAATTAATAACAGCCGTACAAGCAACTCTGTACGGGCTTTTGCGTTGGCTGCTGGAATTGTCACAATTTTGTTGCCTTTACCTTTAGTCCGTGAGGGTAAATCATTGACTGGAAAGATCAACATTCTGCCAGCTGAAGTCAGTGCGACTAATAAGGCGTTGTTATCAGTAAGCGTTAAGGGCATTAATACTTTAGCGTTTTCAGGTAATGAAATCAGTGCTTTACCTGCTTTATTGCGTGCAACTAAATCCTCAAATTTACAAATAAAGCCATAGCCAGCATCAGATGCCATCAGCAATGCTTGATTTTCATTTTCAATTAAAACATGCTCAATTGTTGCTCCCGATGGTAATGTCAATTTACCTGTTAATGGTTCGCCCTGAGAGCGTGCAGAAGGTAAGCTGAGAGGATCTAATGCATAGCTGCGTCCAGTACTGTCAATAAATACTGCAGGCTGATTACTTTTACCATATGCGTGATCAAGATATTTATCACCCGCTTTATAACTGATGTTTTGGACATCAATATCATGGCCTTTAGCGCAACGCACCCAACCCATTTCTGAGAGAATAACGGTTACTGGCTCAGCAGGTGTCATTTCATTTTCTGAAATTGCTTTAGCTTCCGCACGTTCAACTAATGGTGATAAACGTGGACTGGCATAAGTTTTTGCATCTTGCTGAATTTCTTTTTTGATTAATGAATTTAAACGGCGATCAGATCCTAATGTGAGTTGTAAACTATCACGTTCCTCTTCTAAACGTTTTTTTTCTGCTTGTAATTCGTGCTCTTCTAATTTAGCTAAATGACGTAAGCGTAAGTTTAGAATCGCTTCGGCTTGTTCATCTGTTAAACTAAAGCGAGTCATTAATACAGGTTTTGGCTCGTCTTCATGACGGATAATGTGTATCACCTCATCGATATTGAGATATGCAATCATTAAACCTTCAAGAATATGTAAACGCGTTAGGACCTTATCAAGGCGATGCTGGAGGCGACGAGTCACGGTAGTTCGACGGAACTGAAGCCATTCCGTCAGGATTTCGACTAAATTTTTTACAGCTGGCTTATTATCTAAGCCAATCATATTCATATTGACACGATAACTCTTTTCTAAATCGGTAGTTACAAATAAATGTGCCATTAACGCATCTACATCAACACGATTAGAGCGAGGGACAATAACAATACGAATGGGATTTTCATGATCGGCCTCATCACGAATATCTTCTACCATAGGTAATTTTTTGGCAGTCATTTGATCCGCGATTTGAGTAATGATTTTTGAAGGCGAGGCTTGATGTGGGAGCGCGGTAATAATAATTTCACCATCTTCTTTTTTCCATACTGCACGCATACGGATAGAACCACGACCTTGCTCATATAATTTACGAATATCGTCTTTTGATGAGATAATTTCAGCTTCTGTCGGATAATCTGGACCTTGTACTACACTTAATAAATCATCTAACGTAGCTCTCGGATTCTCAATCAACATAACTGCGGCATCAGCAATTTCATTAATGTTATGTGGTGGGATATCCGTTGCCATTCCTACCGCAATCCCTGTTGTGCCATTCAATAAAATATGTGGCAAACGTGCAGGTAAATATTGTGGTTCAGATAATGTGCCATCAAAGTTAGGTTGATAATCAACAGTACCTTGTCCTAATTCAGACAATAGAACCTCAGCAATTTTTGATAAGCGAGATTCAGTATAACGCATGGCAGCAAAAGATTTGGGATCATCGGGAGCGCCCCAGTTACCTTGCCCATCGACTAAAGGGTAACGATATGAAAAAGGCTGTGCCATTAATACCATTGCTTCATAACAAGCAGAGTCTCCATGTGGATGAAATTTTCCCAGTACGTCCCCGACTGTACGTGCAGACTTTTTGTATTTTGCGGCTGCATTCAAGCCTAACTCAGACATAGCGTAAATGATGCGACGTTGGACAGGTTTTAATCCATCGCCAATAAAAGGTAATGCACGATCCATAATGACGTACATGGAATAATTCAAATAAGCTTTTTCGGTGAACTCGCGTAATGGCGTTTGTTCAATACCTTCATAGTTAATTATGTTCATAATGTTATTTTATTTTGAGATTATTTTTATGTTTTGTATTCGGTTATATCGTTATTTTTCAGTTTTTATATTGAATTTCGCTGGTTGTAATTCTCTTTTTTGTTTGCTTAAAAAAGAACGCAAAAGAAAAAAGGTTATTAGCTAAACAGCTTATGTTCATTGTAAAATTGTTATTTACACAAAATAGATCATTTTTTTCATTGTTTCGCTATTTTATTTGGTTAAAGAATTTTTCTTTATTTACACTCGTTACATGAGAAAATTTAGGTAAAATCTACCACACTTATCGATTTACTCATCTTTATGTATAAATTTATTTTATTCAGAAATGTCAATTTATACACTCAAGTCAACTTGATCACCTTTCGTTTGCAACCAATTTTTACGATCTTCTGAGCGTTTTTTCGCAAGCAGCATATCCATTAATTCCAAGGTTTCAGCACCCTCATCCTCTTCTTTATGGTAAGTGAGTTGTACTAAACGGCGAGTATTGGGATCCATTGTGGTTTCGCGTAATTGGATCGGATTCATTTCACCGAGTCCTTTAAAACGTTGTACGTTAGGTTTACCTTTTTTATTTTTCAAGCGATCTAAAATCGCTTCTTTTTCTCCTTCATCTAAGGCGTAGAAGATTTCTTTCCCTAGATCTATACGATAGAGTGGAGGCATGGCGACATAAACATGACCATTTTGTACTAATTTAGGGAAATGACGTAAAAATAGAGCGCAGAGTAATGTCGCAATATGTAAGCCATCGGAGTCAGCATCGGCAAGGATACACACTTTACCATAGCGTAGTTGAGAGAGATCTTCACTATCAGGATCAATACCTAGTGCAACAGCAATATCATGAATTTCATTAGAAGATAGCACTTGTTCAGAAGACACTTCCCATGTATTTAAAATTTTGCCACGTAAAGGTAATATTGCTTGATATTCACGATCACGAGCTTGTTTGGCAGACCCACCTGCTGAGTCACCTTCTACAAGAAATAATTCAGTTTTTGCTAAATCTTGTTGACTACAATCAGCAAGCTTACCAGGTAATGCAGGACCACTGACTAATTTTTTACGCACTACTTTTTTGGCGGCGCGTAAACGACGTTGTGCTGAGCTAATAGCAATTTCAGCAAGCTGTTCGGCTTGTTGTACATTTTGGTTTAACCACAAGCTAAACGCATCTTTAACTACACCGCTGACAAAAACAGCACTTTGGCGTGAGGATAAGCGTTCTTTGGTTTGCCCTGCAAATTGAGGATCTTGCATTTTAAGAGACAGAACGTATGCACAACGTTCCCAAATGTCGTCTGCCGTTAATTTTACACCGCGTGGCAATAAGTTACGAAATTCACAGAACTCACGCATTGCATCAAGTAAACCTTGGCGTAGACCGTTAACATGTGTTCCACCTTGAATAGTTGGAATGAGATTAACATAACTTTCGCCTAATAATTCACCGCCTTCAGGTAACCATAATAACGCCCAACTGACAGCTTCTGTATTGCCTTTGAAATCACCAATAAAAGGTTTTTCGGGAAGAGTAACGAAACCATCCACTGCTTCACTTAAATAATCAGCTAACCCATCTTCATATAGCCAGCTGTCTTCAGTATTATTAACTTTATCAATAAATTTAATTTCTAGACCTGAACACAGTACTGCTTTCGCGCGTAATAAATGTCGTAAGCGTGATACTGAGAATTTATCGCTATCAAAATATTTTGGATTGGGTTTGAAATGAACGGTAGTACCTGTATTGCGTCGACCACAAGTACCAATGACTTCAAGTTCTTCTACTTTTACACCATTTTCAAAGGCAATTTTATATACTTCTCCATTGCGTTTTACTGTGACATCAACACGTTCAGACAATGCATTGACCACGGAAATGCCTACGCCATGTAATCCGCCAGAGAATTCATAATTTTTGTTGGAAAACTTACCGCCTGCATGTAATTTAGTTAAAATGACTTCAACACCTGAGACTTTTTCAATAGGATGAATATCTACAGGCATCCCCCTTCCATTATCAATGACTTCAAGGGATTGATCCTTATGCAAAATCACTTCAATTTTTGTTGCATGCCCTGCTAATGCTTCATCAACACTGTTATCAATGACCTCTTGACCTAAATGGTTTGGGCGAGTGGTATCTGTATACATACCTGGACGTAACTGTACAGGTTCAAGATCTTTTAATACGGTGATTTCGTGTGCTGAATAATTGGTTGTCATAATCGTTTGTTATATTTATCTATTTTTATCGTCAAAATTGACCAGATTCTAGCAAAAAAAGCATATTTTTGCACTATGGCATATTTATTCAAAAAAGAACAATAAATAATGGGGAAAACGATTGCTCATTAATTGGAGTTGGCTATAATGGCTAGCTTTAATTTTTATGAATAAATGAGTGAAAAAGGGGTTAAAAATAAAATGACTGAATTACAAACACCTTATTATCTGATTGATAAAAGTAAGCTGTTACGTAACATGGAAAAAATAGCCTATTTACGTGAAAAGTCAGGTGCAAAAGCATTACTTGCCTTGAAGTGTTTTGCGACATGGGGGGTGTTTGATTTTATGAGTCAATTTATGGATGGCACAACTTCATCATCATTATATGAGGTAAAGCTTGGTAAAGAAAAGTTTGGTGGTGAAACCCACGCTTACAGCGTTGCTTATTCAAATGAGGAAATTGATGAAGTGGTCGCGAATGCAGATAAAATTATTTTTAATTCCATTAATCAGTTACAACGCTTTGTAGATCGTACTGGGGATTTACCACGTGGATTACGTGTGAATCCTCGTGTCAGTACGTCAAGTTTCTTACTTGCTGATCCTGCACGTCCACATAGTCGTTTAGGGGAATGGGATATTCATAAAATCCGTGAAATCATGCCTTTAATAAATGGTTTTATGTTTCATAATAATTGTGAAAATGAAGATTTCGATAAATTTTGCGAGATGCTTGATCGCATTGAAAATGAATTTGGCGAATTATTACACCAAGTGAAATGGGTCAGTCTTGGGGGAGGCATTCATTTTACTGGTGAAAATTATCCATTAGAGGCATTTGCAGAACGTTTAAAACAGTTTTCTGATAAGTTCACTGTACAAGTATACTTGGAGCCAGGTGAAGCTTCGATTACGCTAAGTACAAGTTTAGAAGTCACGGTGTTAGATATTTTAAATAACGGTAAAGAATTAGCGATTGTGGATGCGGCAACAGAAGCGCATATGCTAGATTTATTAATTTATCGCTCTGAAGCGAAGTTATTGCCAGATGCCTTCAAAGGCAAAGGTGAATATGAATATATGGTTTGTGGTAAATCTTGTTTGGCTGGTGATATTTTTGGTGAATATCATTTTGAAAAACCATTAAAAATTGGTGATCGCATCTCATTTTGTGATGCGGCTGGTTATACCATGGTGAAGAAAAACTGGTTCAATGGTGTAAATATGCCAGCCATTGTGATTAAAGAACTTGATGGTTCAGTTCGAGTGGTAAAAGAATTTGGCTATCAAGATTATGTTGAGAGTCTATCTTAATAATGAATAAGAAGTGCGGTTGATTTTAGCAAAATTTTGTTAAAACAGACCGCACTTTTTCGGTTTAACTTTATCGTATTGGATGATAAAGCTATCTCTGCCCTGATATTGACTTTTTAGGTTTTCAATATGTATCAGGTTTTTATTAACGCCTATGCCGATCCTTTAGCAAGCTCGGTACTTGGGAGGAAAATGCTAAATGAAAAAAAATGTTTTGGTTATTGGTGCGGGTGGCGTATCACAAGTTGTGGTACATAAATGCGCGCAACATAATGATGTACTTGGTAAAATCTCTCTTGCTTCACGCAAAATTGAAAAATGCCAAGCCATTGCGGAAAGTGTGGTAGAAAAAGGTAATTTTAAACTACCAGCGACCATTGAATGCTTTGAAATTGATGTATTTGACGTAGAAGCGACGAAAGCATTAATTCAAAAAACAGAATCACAAATTGTGATTAATGTGGGGCCATCATTTGTCAATATGTCCGTATTACAAGCTTGTATTGAAACTGGTGCTGCATATATTGATACCGCAATGCACGAAGATCCAAGTAAAGTTTGCGAAACACCACCTTGGTATGCAAACTATGAATGGAAACGTCGTGAGTTATGTAAACAAAACAATGTGACTGCAATTTTAAGTGCAGGCTTTGATCCTGGGGTTGTTAATGCCTATGCCGCATATGCAGTCAATGATGAGTTTGATAGCGTAGATAGTATTGATATTATTGATATTAACGCAGGGAGCCACGGTCGTTATTTTGCTACTAACTTTGATCCAGAAGTGAATTTTCGTGAGTTTACAGGGACAGTTTGGAGTTGGCAAAATAGTCAATGGGTAGCTAACAAGATGTTTGAAGTGAAGCGTACGGATGATCTGCCAATAGTCGGTATGCAAAATTCTTACTTGACAGGCCATGAAGAGCTACACTCGTTATCAACACATTTAAATGTCCCGAATATCCGTTTTTGGATGGGCTTTGGTGAGCATTATATTAATGTATTTAATGTACTGAAGAATCTGGGGTTATTATCGGTTCATCCTGTAAAAACCGCTGAAGGTTTAGAAGTGATTCCAATTAAGGTTGTGAAAGCCGTGTTGCCAGATCCAGCGTCTTTAGCACCAACATATACTGGTAAAACCTGTATTGGTAATTTGGTGAAAGGTAAAAAAGACGGTAAAGAGAAAGAAATTTTTATTTATAACGTCGCAGATCACAAAGAAGCTTATGAAGAAGTCGGTAGCCAAGGCATTTCCTATACTGCCGGAGTGCCAGCGGTAGCCGCTGCATTACTCATTGCCACAGGTGAATGGGATGTCGGTGAAATGTGTAATGTTGAGCAGCTTGATCCAAAACCATTTTTGAATCTTTTAAACAATATTGGCTTGCCAAACCGTATTAAAGATGAAAATGGTGATCGTGAATTAGTATTTTAACAGATATTAAGAATGAGAAGGTGCGAGTAATGACTCGCACTTTTTTCAAATTGCTAAAAATAGAGAAAAACAGACCGCACTTTCTTTCGTCAATTCGGCTTGTTACAATGCAAACATGTTTAAATGAACACACTTAAGAGATGAACTTATGAAACGACTACTTGACTGTACTGCTACAGATTTCAAACAAATGAATGGACAACAATTAAAACAAGCTATTCGTGCGAGTGAAGGGCGAGTGATGCTGTCAGAAAACATGGTAGCGGTTCAACCTTTATATCCGAATGTAACGAATTCTGAATTAGCTGCAGCATTTGGTGCCGACTTGATTTTATTGAATTTGTTTGATGTTTTTCAACCACATGTTAATGGATTAGAATGTGATAAAGCAGATCAAACGATTCATACTTTAAAACAATTAATTGGTCGTCCAATTGGTATTAATTTAGAACCTGTAGACATTAATGCAGAACAAATAGAAGCCCTAGATACGATAGCAACGGGACGAATTGCGACAACCGAATCTTTACAGCAAGCAAAAAAATTAGGTTTTGATTTTATTTGTTTAACAGGTAATCCCAAAACTGGAGTAACCAATCAGGAAATTGTCAATGCGATTAAACGTGCTAGAGCTGTTTTCGGTGAAGAAGGGTTGATTATTGCAGGTAAAATGCATGGTGCTGGTGTCGCAAATGAAACAGGCAGTAACATCATCTCACAACAGGATTTAGCTAATTTTATTGAAGCAGGTGCAGATATCATTCTACTTGCTGCACCAGGGACAGTACCTGGTATGACGGTCGATAAAGTAGAAAAATATGTCCAGTTTATTCATGCCAAGGGCGCATTAGCCTTGCTCGCCATTGGAACCAGTCAAGAAGGGGCTGATGAAGCCACTATTCGCCAAATTGCGTTAAACAGTAAAATGGCAGGCGCAGATATTTACCATATTGGCGATGCGGGTTTCTATGGTATTGCTGTGCCTGAAAATATTATGACTTATTCGATTGCTATTCGTGGGCGTCGTCATACTTATGTCCGTATGGCTATGTCAGTTAATCGTTAGGTCTATTTGTTAATTTGAATGAAAATAAGTATAAAAAATGGAAAAGACGGATTTAATTAAAGAAAGCTATAATGAGCTACCTTATGCTTCAAAAGGTTTTTCACATACTTTGCCAGAAAGACAAAAAGCAGTACTGACTTTGCTCGGGTTTAAAACACCTGATATTACCCAAGCAAATGTTTTAGAAATAGGTTGTGGTTTTGGTGGCAATATCATTTGTAGTGCGTTTATTCATGATAAAGCACATTTCATTGGCGTTGATTTATCTGAAACACAGATTGAAGGTGGGAGACAAATTGTTGAGCAATTAGGTCTAAATAATGTAGAGCTTCTTTGCCAAGATATTTCCTATTTCGAGAACCTATCTGTTAAGTTTGATTATATTATTTGTCATGGCGTATTTAGCTGGGTACCTGAATCTGTCCGTATCAAAATTTTACAGCTAATAAAATCCCATTTAGCTGAAAATGGCTCAGCAACGATTTCTTATAACACTTATCCAGGTTGGAAATCTTTAGAAGTGTTAAAAGATATGATGAAGTTTAGAGTCAATGTGTTAGAGGAAAATGATCACTCTTTTTCGCCTTTAGAAAAAGTCGCCTATGGTAAAGGTACTGCTGAGTTTTTAAGTCAATATTCTTTTGGTGATAAACAATTAAAAGAGTCAGCAGATAGCCTTAAAACGAAAGATGATCATTATATTTACCATGAGTATTTTGAAGAATATAACCATCCTTTTTATTTATATGACTTTAATCGATTATTAGAACAATATGGACTAGCTCATATTTGTGATTCCACAGTTGGAGCAAGCTTCCCTATTTTTAAAGACGATAATATTGAAGAAATGATTGACAATGAATGTGGTGATAATCATTTACTTAAGGAGCAATATTACGATTATTTGCTAAATAGACAATTTAGAACCAGTATTGTGACGCATTTAGAAAATAAAGAAAAATGTAATATTTCTCGTACAATTAAGATTGAACATTTAAATCAGTTACATATTCGCGCCAGTTTAGGCAGCGAGTCTACTTCGAAAGTAGTGCTGAAATTAAAGGAACTTTATCCAAATTCAATCAATGTAGCTGATTTTATCAATACTTATTTTGCAGATCATCGAGAAGAAGGATATTCTTCAATTTTATTAGAAATTTATAATCAATCAATTGAGTTTTATGCAAGAGCACTTGAGGTAAAGCGCACAGATAAAGTGAAGTTGAAAGAAAAATATCGAAAATATTTCGAATATCACTTATCAACAGAGCATCCTATGGTGACCTTGTCTAATTTTGTGGGGAATACTTTAGTGCTGTCAAATAGTGAAATGAAAACGATATTATTGTTTGATGGTGTTTTATCAGATAGTGAAGTAGAGCAATACTTATTGGATAAAATTGATGAAGGGATTTTGAGTATTGGGAAAAATTATGAAGGGCAAGATAAAAAACAAGTTGTTCGCCAATTTGTTAAAGACGTCCGCTCATTTATTGAAGCAAACTTTATGAATGATTAAATAAGTGTTTGTTTAATTAAAAAGAGGTGCAGTATGCACCTCTTTTATCATATTCATCATAATGTTTCATTAACCTAATAGTTTTGCCCAGATGTGCATAATAAATTCTCGTTCGGTTTGAAATTCTTGTGTGGATACAATAGGAGGAAGTCCTAATAAATTTAAATGATGGATACGATTACGTAGTGTGATATAAGATTGTTTCAATTGTATTGAAACTTCGTCAGAAATAACCGCACTTTCTGCCATAATTTCAAAAATACGAACATTATCCGACCAGACTGACAACTCAGGATGTTGTGGCGCATACGCCAACACCAGATACTGTGCAATAAACTCAATATCTGTAATACCGCCACGATCTGTTTTAATATTGAACAGATCCCTCTCTGTATTAGCAAGATGCTCATACATTTTTTCACGCATAGATATGACATCTGTTTTGAGTAGTTGGATATCGCGTTGTGCAGAAAGGACTTTTTGACGGATGGTTTTAAATTGCTCACATAAGGATTGCTCGCCATAAACAGCGCGACTGCGTACTAGTGCTTGTTTTTCCCAAGTCCAAGCTTCATTTAACTGGTAGTCTTCAAACGCAGAAATCGGGCTACATAATAAGCCTGATTCACCAGAAGGGCGTAAGCGCATATCAATGTCATAAAGAACACCAGCAAAAGTATTCATGCTAAAAATACTGATTATTTTTTGTGCCAAACGTAAGTAGAATTGGTGGCTATCAATACTACGTTTAGCACCAATGGTTTGGCTATTTTCAGCCGATTGGTAGAGAAAGACGAGATCTAAATCAGATTTATAACCTAATTCAATACCACCAAGTTTACCATAACCTACCACTGCAAACCCTTTTTCATTTTCTGCTAAGTGTGCAGGTATACCAAAGCGAGCACTGACTTGTTGCCAAGCAAGATTAACGACGGCTTCAATAATAGCCTCTGCTAGAAATGTAAGGTGATCACTGACTTTCATAACGGGGAGCACACCAAGGATATCGGCTGCCGCAATACGTAAGAGCGAAGTTTGTTTAAATTGGCGTAGACCATCAATAATCTGTTCTTCATCTTCAGGTGGTAAACGAAGTAAATATTGTTGTAATTCGCTCCGATATTGATCATGTGGTGGTGGATTTAAGAGAGTGTTACGATCAAGTAATTCATCGAGCAAAATAGGGTAGCGAGCAACTTGTTCTGCAATCAATTTAGATTGTGAACAAAGCTCAATCAGTTGTGTGAGTACTTGTGGATGCTCTAATAATAATTCTAAATATGTCGTGCGAGTTAAGATTTTTTCTATAATGTTGAGAATGCGAGGTAAAAGTGTATTGTATGCCTGATGAGCAAAAATGTGTTGCAGTAAATGTGGTAATAATTGATTTAGCACCTCACGTCCGCGTGTACCAATTGGACGGCGAGATAAATCATGACGAAATTGTATTAATATATCAATAATATTATCCATATCTTGCAAATTGACTTGATTTTCAATGAGCATTTGCTCAATTTCATTTTGCTCTAAATCTGCATCAAGGAAATCATTCCATAATTGCGTTGTTTCGCTGATGTCTTCTTTTTCTTCACCAATTAAATGGTTAAAAACAGCTCGCACGTTTTGTTGATGTCGAGATAGTACAGCATAAAAACTTTGCCAATCTGAAATTGGATAGACCACATTTTCTGCTTTACCATGATGATCTAATTGGGTGAATGTGCGAGTTGCTTCGACTAAACGAAGGCGATCTAACTCATTTGCAGGTAGTTGTTGTGTTTGTTGGTCATGAATCGCTTGCAGTACATTCTCAGTACGACGTAAAAATAAATAAGCCAGCTGCAAATCGTCTTTTTGTTGAGGCGTAATGAGTGAGAGTTTACTAATTTCAGGCAGCAATTTTAATAATTCATGTTGTTGTAGTCGAATTTCTCGTCCACCTCGAATCAGCTGGAAAACCTGCACGATGAACTCAATTTCTCGAATACCACCTGCGCCAAGTTTGATGTTATCAATTAAACCACGACGGCGTACTTCACGTTCAATTTTACTTTTCATTTCTCGTAAAGATTGAATCACACTAAAGTCAATATAACGACGATACACAAAAGGGCGAAGGAGTTGCTGTAAGAGCTTGACATTAGGATCTTGTGGACTTGCACCTAAAATACGCCCTTTGATCATGGCATAGCGTTCCCAATCTCGGCCTTGTTCTTGGTAATATTGTTCTAATGCATTAAAACTCAATGCAAGTGCGCCATTTTCACCAAAAGGGCGTAGTCGCATATCTGTTCGGTATACAAAACCATCACTTGTATATTGATCTAGTGCATTAATTAAGCGTTGTCCTAAGCGAGTAAAAAATTTAGCATTTTCAATACTTCTTCTTGCCCCAATTGTTTCTCCATTACTTGGATAAGTAAAAATCAAATCAATATCGGAAGAAAAATTGAGTTCAAAGCCACCAAGCTTACCCATACCTAGAATATATAATCGTTGTACACAGCCTTCTGCATCGACTGGTGTGCCCATCTCTTCACATGCGCGTTCGTATAACCAATCTCGCGTAGCAATAATTACACTTTCAGCGAGTTGGGATAAACGAATAAAAATTTCTTCTACTGTACCTAAATTTAAACTTTGACAAAAACTCAGCTTTGCCATTTCTCGATTACGAAATTGTCGCAGGATTTTGTAAAGTTGTTCTTCGGACTCTATCGTAGAGAGGTACTTTGTTAAACGTTCAGTGTAGTCAGAGCAATCTGATAAAGTGATTGGGTTCTGCCAACATTGATGTAAAAAGTGCGGTTGTTTTTTTAATGTTTCTGTAAAAAAATCAGAGAAACAAATCGCCGTATAAAGTTGTCCGATGGCTGTTTGAGGATCATTTTTCTGTTGAGCAATTTGTTGAAAAATCGATGTATTATAGTGTTCAGGAAAATTCTGAAGTAAATTTTCAGCAAGTTGTTTGAGTACGTGATCAAATTGAGCAAGGGAGAATGGCATAAACTATCCTATGATTAAAGAATAAAGGTCAATAATCCTAAGCCAATGAGTTTAATGGCTCACTGTCTGACTTTAGCATGAAACGGCAGTTTTTTATATTGTAGAAAATAAATCTTGTTCTTTTTCTACGAAATATTATAGACTTATTCACCTAGTCGGGGTGCTGATAATAAGCTGAGATAATACCCGTGAACCTGATGCAGTTAATACTGACGTAGGAAACTAACAGTCATTATTGCTGTGTACTTTTTTGCTGATATCACAAGAGAGGACACAATGTCTAAATTAAAAATATCTTTTCTATTCACCGCACTTTCTGCTTTTTCTGCCACTGTATTTGCACAAAGCCAAACAGTGAATGTGTATACTTATGATTCTTTTACTTCAGAATGGGGAGCAGGTCCAAAAATCGAACTTGCTTTTGAAAAAGTTTATCCACAATGCCAAGTGAATTTCACTGCACTGAGTGATTCTGGTACCATGTTTAACCGATTACGTTTAGAAGGCAAAAAAACAAAAGCAGATGTGGTTGTTGGTTTAGATAATTATGCATTAGAAGAAGCTGAAAAGAGCGGTTTATTTGAAAAAAATAATATCGACCTATCTCAACTTTCCTTACCAATAGAATGGAAAAATCAAACATTTCTCCCTTATGATTTTGGACAATTTGCCTTTATTTATGACAAAACCAAAGTCTCAAATCCACCGAAAAGTTTAAAGGAATTAGTTGAGCGGCAAGATTTGAAAGTAATCTATCAAGATCCTCGTACTAGCAGCGTTGGACGCGGTTTGTTAATTTGGATGAATAGCGTGTATCCACAAAATGAAATAGAAAATGCGTGGAAATTGTTAGCAAAACATACGGTTACTGTGGGTAAAGGTTGGTCTGATACTTATGGCGCATTCTTGAAAAATGAAGCGGATTTAGTAGTGAGCTATAGTACATCGCCATTATATCACTTAGTATTTGAGCAGAAAGATCAGTATGCGGCGACTGAATTTGCCGAAGGTGGGGTCTTACAAATCGAAACAGCTGCGAAAGTGGTTGATCGTAATAATGCTTGTGCCGATCATTTTTTAGGCTTCTTACTGCAGCCAGAAGCGCAACAACATTTAGTTACAAGTAATGTGATGCTATCTGTAATAAATGGCAAAATTGAGCCGCACTTTGATGCCTTAAAAGAAAAACAATTAAAAACGAGGGTGTTAGATACTCGTAAAGTAAATGCAGAGCAGCTTAAAAACTGGATTGCTGTTTGGCAAGCAGCTTTGACGAAGTAATGCCTTTGTTATGCCTATGCGTTTTTTCCATCAGAATTTCCGCCCAACACATTATGTGGGCGGAATTTTTGTCATTACCTTTCTCTTGCTATTTTGTGGTAGTGCGTTATTTTCGCTTTTTTCTGTACAAGGGAATTACAGTTGGCAGGCGTTAATTCATGATCAGTATTTACATCACGTGTTAGCTTTTAGCTTGTGGCAAGCTTTTTTATCTGCAGTTTTATCCGTCTTATTCGGTTTTCTTGTTGCACGTGCTTTTTTTTATCAACATTTCAATGGCAAGCGGTTTATTCTTAAGCTCTTTTCGTTAACATTTGTTTTACCATCTTTAGTCGCTATTTTTGGATTACTCGGTGTGTATGGTGGCTCAGGCTGGCTAGCTAAGTTTAGCATCTTTTTAGGGAGTGATTGGACTCCCAATATTTATGGTTTAACGGGCATCTTAATCGCACATTTGTTCTTTAATATTCCGTTAGCTTGTAAAATGTTCTTGCAATGTTTACAAAGTATCCCAGTTCAACAACGCCAGTTAGCTGCTCAGCTGAATTTACGTGGTTGGCAATTTATCCGTTTGATTGAACTCCCTTATTTGCGCCAACAATTTTTTTCAGCATTTATGTTAATTTTTATGCTTTGCTTCACTAGCTTTGCAATAGTCTTAACATTAGGTGGTGGACCCAAATACACAACATTAGAAGTAGCAATCTATCAGGCTATTTTATTTGAATTTGATTTAGCTAAAGCGGCCTTATTTGCGCTATTACAATGTGTGATTTGCTTTATGTTATTTATCTTTAGTAGTTTATGGGGAAATGCCTCAACAGTAGCATTACATAGCAAAAATCATTGGCAAGATAAACAGTCAAGTGCGGTACAAATTTGGCAGGGTTGCTTAATTGTCGTCGTGACTGGATTTGTATTATTGCCATTATTTAACACTGCGGTTTCTGCTTTTTTTTCGGGTAAGTTTTTTAGTTTATGGGCTAGTGAACAACTTTGGCGTGCATTAGGTTACTCTTTTCTGATTGCACCTACTGCTGCATTGTTAGCTGTTTTGATGTCAGTCATATTATTACTCTTAGTAAGACGTTTGACTTGGTTACATTATCATCTATTCGCACAAAGTCTTCTGAATATTGGTACGATGATTTTGGCTATTCCAACACTTGTTCTAGCCATTGGCTTATTTATGTTATTACGTGAGATTGATTTTTCCACCATACACCTGTTTGCTATTGTGGTATGTTGTAATGCATTGATGGCAATGCCTTTTGTATTGCGTATTCTAGCCGTACCAATGCAGAACAACATGTTGTATTACGAAAAATTATGTGAGTCTTTGAATATTCAAGGTTGGCAACGTTTTAAATTAATTGAGTGGCAGGCGTTACGTGCGCCAATGCAGTATGCGTTTGCATTAGCTTGTACATTATCTTTAGGTGATTTTACGGCGATTGCGTTGTTTGGTAGCCAAGATTTTACCTCATTACCACATTTGCTTTATCAGCAACTTGGTCATTATCGTAGTCAAGAGGCATCAGTGACAGCTTTTATTTTATTATTACTATGCTTGTTGATCTTTGTGGTGATTGAACGACAAAAGGAAGAGACTAATGATTAAATTAGAACAAGTTCGTTTTGAATATAAAAATGTAGATTTTCTGTTTGATTTGTCTATTCCAGTACACCAAAAAGTCGTAATTGTGGGAGCAAGTGGTTCAGGTAAAAGCACTTTACTGAATTTATTAGCGGGCTTTGAGTTTGCCACACAAGGTATTATTTGGTTGAATAATGAAAATCACACACAAAGCCAGCCCCATCAACGCCCTGTATCCATGCTATTTCAAGAAAATAATTTATTTATGCATTTAACAGTGGCACAAAATATCGCTTTAGGATTAAAACCCAGTTTAAAATTGAGTACACTTGAAAACCAGCAAGTAGAACAAGTGGCAAGTGCCGTTGGCTTAGGGAAATTATTAGCGCAATCGCCAAAAAATTTATCGGGTGGACAAAAACAGCGTGTCGCATTAGCGCGTTGTTTATTGCGTGATAAACCGATTTTATTATTAGATGAGCCTTTTTCAGCCTTAGATCCCGAATTACGTGCAGAAATGCTGCACTTAATTTTAACACTATGCGATGATAAAAAATTAACCTTGTTGATGGTGACACATCAATTAAGTGAAGTTCGAGATAAAGTTGATCGTATTATTCAAATTAAAAATGGTAGGAGCAGTGATTTATCACTTTTAGATTCGTCGGTTTAATGGAAAATAGACCGTACTTTCACGGTATAAAAACGGAAAACAACTATGACAATGACAACATCTTTTCAAGTTAGAACCCTCACACCTCACCCATCTCTCGAGTATTGGTCGGTTTGTAAAGTCGAAGCATTATTTGAAACGCCTTTCTTGGATTTAGTCTATCGTGCTGCACAAGTGCATCGTGAAAACTTTAATCCAAAAGCTATTCAGCTGTCTACCTTAATGTCAATTAAAACAGGCGGTTGTCCAGAGGATTGTGGCTACTGTCCACAGTCTGCTCGTTATCAAACAGGCGTACAAAATCAACAATTATTAGAGATTGATGAAATTGTTGAGAAAGCAAAAATTGCGAAAGCACGTGGAGCAGGGCGTTTTTGTATGGGGGCTGCGTGGCGTGGTCCAAAACCAAAAGATGTGGCAAAAATTACTGAAATCATTAAGGCAGTAAAAGCATTAGGTTTAGAAACCTGTGGGACATTTGGTTTGTTACAAGACGGCATGGCAGAAGATTTAAAAGCTGCGGGGTTAGATTACTACAACCATAATTTAGATACTGCGCCAGAGCATTATCATAATGTGATTGGTACACGTCAGTTTGATGATCGTATTAACACTTTAGGTAAAGTTCGCAAAGCAGGCTTAAAAGTATGCTGCGGTGGGATTGTTGGGATGAATGAAACACGCAAAGAACGTGCAGGTTTAATTGCAAGCCTTGCCAACTTAGACCCACAGCCTGAATCTGTGCCAATAAATCAATTAGTCAAAGTCGAAGGTACACCATTAGCTGAAGCAGCAGAATTAGATTGGACAGAATTTGTGAGAACTATTGCTGTTGCACGGATTACGATGCCGAAAAGCTATGTGCGCTTATCAGCAGGGCGCCAAGGGATGTCTGAAGAAATGCAAGCGATGTGTTTTATGGCTGGTGCGAATTCTATTTTCTATGGTGATAAGTTATTAGTAACGGGGAATCCAGAGGAAGATGGTGATCAATTATTAATGGCTAAATTGGATCTGGAACCAGAAACAGAAGAAAATCGCTATCGTTCAGAAACATGATTAAGCTAAGGCTTATTTGAACTAAATAAGATTATTACACTTAAAATCTACACTTTATTTATCTAGAAAATAAAAAAGTGTAGATTTTTTTATATTTAAAACAAAATGTCCAGAGAATAATAAGAGATTGGAGCAGTTCATTTTAAAAACAAATCTATGGCGTATTTCGTTCAAAATACATACTTTTAATATATAATGATAATTGTTATCATTTAGTTAAATAAAAGTATGGATATGTTAATTATGCAAATCAAACCACGTTATATCGCGCAATTTGTTTCTCTTACATTGACAGGAGCTGCATTTGCACAATCACCTCAACCTGTTGAACTCATGCCTATTATTGTGTCATCACAAACAGCGGATAGTACTTATGTCACGCATACGCAATCTACGGTTACTCAAGAACAATTAAAACGGACTGGGGCGCAAAATATTGAAGATATTGTTAAATATGATCCTAGTGTGGATGTTGATACTGACAATATGCGTATGGGACATAATGGATATAATATTCGTGGGATTCGTCATCAACGAATTCAAATGAATATTGATGGTATACCTTTAGCTGAGCCTTTTGAGGATGCTGGTCCACGTGTAGGTCGTAATATTTCTGCAAAACTTGGCGTGGATGTGGTTGAGCCTGAAACTTTACGCCAAGTGGATATCGATAAATCAGGTAATTCTGCCTTGTATGGTAATGGTGCATTAGGGGGCAGTATTAATATGATGACTTACAATCCAAGTGATTTTGTACATACTGATAAGCCATTTCATGCAGGATTAAAGTATGGTTATCGTAGTACTTATAATGCTCATACTAAAACTGCAACATTAGCTGGACATTCTCAGTTTGTTGAGGGCTTATTAATGCTTACTCATCGTGATAGCAAAGAGCTCGAAAACTTTGCAGAAAATGATGTGAATGGTGATAACAAAACGGTCGCAAATGATCAAGTAATAAGAGGGAAAAATGTTTTGGCAAAATTAAACTTTAGCCACAATGTTCATCACATCGAATTCACGTTTGAACACTATGACCGTCGAGTTAATACACAACGTGAAGAATTGTTAAAAACGACTTCACGTCCACTAAGACAGCAAGCACCAAATTCTCCTCCTATTATTAGAACAGATAAAATTTCAACAGCGACTTCTTTAGATAAATTTACTCGTGAACGTATGGGATTCATTTATCGTTATTTACCTGAAAATCACTGGCTAGACGAAATAAATTTCCAAGGTTATTCCCAACGTTTAAAAATTCATGATACGACCTATCAATATTCTGAAAGCTTCGCTTCTAATGGAAATAAATTAAATGAGACAACAAAAAATAATAACCGACTAGCACATACGATCTATGGAGTGAAGTCTGAGTTAAAAACAGATTTTGAAACAGGAACAGTGAGTCATCGTTTATCTAACAGTATTGAGTTTAGACGAGATGAATTAGACCGTGTAAGAGCAGAGGATTATCAAATCCAGTCTAGAAACCCATCAATACAAAATACACAATTTCGTTTATTTCCAAAAACAGTGACTAAAAATTATAGTTTAAGCTTACAGGATCAAATGACTTTTACAAATGATGTGGCGTTAAATATTGCTTTACGCTATCAATACGAAGAACGTCGTTTTAAAGGAAGCCATTTAGACACTACACCAAATCAAGATAAAGCGGCGGTGAATAAAAAATTAACTTATAGCACTTTATCACCAAGCGTACGTTTACATATTCCACTTTCTGAAAATTTAGCATTATTAGCAGGCTATGCTTATGCCAAGAAATTACCGAATCCACAATATATTGGTGTCGGTGCTGAAATGAATATGGGACCTCAAGGAAAATATAAAATTAATCCAAATCCGAATTTAAAACCTGAAGAAGCAAATAGTTTTGATCTTGGTTTGCTTTATAGCACGGATACGTTCAAAGCACGTTTAAATACTTATTATAACCAATACAAAAATTTCCTCAGTCCAGAGCAAGTATTACCACCTTGCCAAGGCTGTTTGAGAGAAGTGTACTATAGCAATAAAGGTAGGGTGAAAACCTATGGTGCTGAGTTGTTTACGGCATGGCAATTTACAAATAATTGGTCATTCACTAATACAGTAGCTTGGATGAAAGGTTATGCCTTAACGCCGAAAAAGCCATTAACTACAGCTCACCCTTTGAATGGTGTTATCGGAGTGGAATACGCGCAAGATACATGGGGTGTTGGTACAAAATTCCGCTGGTCTGATAAAAAACGTAAGGCAGGTACTTATATCGATAAAGGTGTTGAATATTCTTACTTTAAAGCACCTGGCTATGGTGTATGGGATCTAACAGCTTATTATCAACCAGTGAAACAAATTGAAATTCGTGCAGGTGTGTTCAATTTATTTGATAAAAAATATTGGACATTTGGCGATGTTGTTGAGACACCTAACAATAGTATGATTGATCGCTATACTCAACCAGGACGTAATTATGCTGTTAATGTGGAATTAAAATTCTAAACTGAACTGAACGTGCGGTGTATATCTGCCAAATTTTAGCAAAAGCACCGCACTTTTTATGTAAAGAGGAAAAAATGAGTAAGCAATTACTTAAAATCTGTGGGTTATTATTGCTACTGAGTCAAATGGTGCTCGCACAAGGTGAATTTAAACACTTTGAGTATAAAAGTGATGATGGACAAGTCCGTCCTTATATTTTGTATATCCCTAAAAATCTTGAGCAAAGTAAAAAACATCCTTTAATCGTATATTTACATGGTGCAGTGTCTGCTACGACGTTACGTATTAACCCACTAGAGTCCGCACAAAAATCGCCGTTCGTAAAATTAGCAGATGAAGGTGGCTATTATGTTTTATTCCCTTATGGACAAAAAGGCGCTACTTGGTTTGATACTAATGGTGTGAATATGGTGTTAGCTGAAATTAATAAAGTGAAAAAAGATTTTCCGATTAATGAAGATAAAATCTTTTTAAGTGGTTTCTCTGATGGAGGATCAGGAACATTGTATTTTGCAGCTACACAATCTTCATTGTTTGCTGGATTCATTCCGCTAAATGGTTCATTAGCTGTTGCTGCTGCAATTGGTGAGTCCCCTGTGTATTTAGAAAATTTAAATCATAAGCCATTGTATATCGTTAATACGCAATCTGACATGCTTTATCCTGTACGCTTAATGCAGCCAACGATTGATAAAATTAAAGAATATCATACAGATGTGATATTCCGTACTCCCGAAGGTAATCATGATATGAGTTATTTTCCAACGATCTCATCAGAGTTGAGAGCCTTTATTGATACACACCAACGCCATCCTATTGCTGTAATTTCCTTTGAAAGTGCGGACGATTTTTCTAATCAATTTGCTTGGTTGAAGATCACCAAAAGACATTCTGAAGCTATTGCAAAAGAATGGCATACACCTTATCAGCTTAAAATGCGAAATGACAAAGCTTCGTTTGGTATGGTTTTAGATGCTAGTTATAGTGGGAAAGGAATGAGGGTCTCATCTTTTAGTAAAAAAGGCAGTGTAGCAGAAAAAATGGGCGTTCAGATAGGAGACATTATTCTGAAAATGGAAGATATTGAACTCGATCATCGCTATGCGGCGTTTAATTATCTTTCGACAAAAAAAGCTGGGGATGCAACCTCAATGACTGTTGAAAGAAATGGTCAGCAGTTGATATTAAGTGGGCGCTTTCCTGAAGGATATGAATACCAAGTTTTTGCGAAACAACCTGTTTCAGCTAAAGTGAAAGCAAAAATTATCGAGGAACAATTACATATTGATACTTCTCGTGTTGCCGAACTACAAATCGACTTTTCTCAGCTCCCCTTTAATCGACGCTCAATGATCGAATTAAAATTGAATGGAAAGATTCAACAAATAAAACCAGAAAATATACAAACATTTATTATTCAATAGGACTATATTATGAAAAAAATAATTACACTTTGTTTATTATTAGCAATTCAACCATTTGCGTATGGTCAACGTATTGTCGCGTTAACGCCAGATACAGCAGATATTATTGTTGCTTTAGAAAGTGCTGAACAGCTGGTTGGGCGTGATCAGACTAGTATGAATCCTGCAATTAAGCAAGTCGCTAGTATTGGTATTCATCGAAAACTAACTATTGAACCAATTTTAGAAACAAAACCTGATTTAGTATTAGGCTCTTATATGGCGATGCCCGTGACAATTTTTGATAGCTTAAATCAATTAGGGGTTAAAACAGTGAATGTATTACCACGTGATCATATTGAAGAATTTAGCCAAGCTATTCGTGAAGTAGGTAAACTTATCGCTAAATCTGAGCAAGCAGATAAATTAGCCAAGACTTGGGATAACGGGATTCAACCTTTACCACATACTGGAAAACGTTATTTGTTAACTTATGATGGACGTGTTGTTGCAGGGAAAAATACTGCAGCAGATGAATTAATTCGACGTGCAGGTGGTGTAAATGCGGCGGTCGATGTTGAAGGTATTAAGCCGCTTAACCGTGAAGCTTGGTTAGTTGCACAACCTGATATTATTATTGTTGCAGAACATCAAAAAGATGTGATTGGTGGTATCGAGAAACTCCTAGAGCGCCCAGAAATTGCAAATAGTCCTGCAGCTAAGTCAGGTAATATTCATTTCTGGTCAGCAAATGATTATTTACGCTATGGTTTAAATACACCAGAAGTGTTGCAACGTTTACACAAGTTAGCAAAATAAGTTGTGTATAAAGCTGATGTAGTGATATGAAAAAGCGAGCTTTATTTTTAGCCTGTATTGTAACCACCTTGTTTATTTGGCTTTCAATTGGTGTGGGATTTGGTGGTTGGCAGTTACCCAACACGCTTTCTTCAGTCGTCTTTGATATTCGCCTACCTCGAGTGATTAATGCACTAGTAGTAGGTGCGGCATTAGCAGCGGCAGGTGCAGGTTTACAAGCACTTTTTGAAAATCCATTGGCAGATCCTAGCTTAATTGGTACTTCTGGAGGGGCTGCTTTAGGCGTGATCAGTGTTTTAGCCTTTGGAATAACTGGAATAGGCGTTCCCCTTGCCGCCTTTTTGGGGGCATTAGTCGTGTGCTTATTAATTTTATTTGCACATCATTTATTTGGTGGTGGCACACTTGGCTTACTCATTATGGGGTTTATTTTGAGTGCCTTTTGTTCAGCAGTAGTAGGATTAATCCTTTTTTTATCTGATGATTTAGTGTTGCGTAGTGCGACTATTTGGTTGGCTGGTAGTTTATCAGAGGCGGGATTTACACCAATTTATTATCCCCTAGTAGCTATGATCATTGGCTTAATTTGGCTTACGACTTTAGGTCGTCAGCTTGATTGTTTAATGTTAGGCGAAGAAACAGCATATAGTATGGGTGTCTCCGTATCTCATGTACGCTTACAAACAGTGATTGCATCTGCTTTATTAACAGGTGCAGCTGTTTCTTTATCTGGGATTATTGGTTTTTTAGGTATGATGATTCCGAATATTTTGGCAGCAACGATAGGGGGACATCGTCGAAAACTCATTTTGCTCTCAGCTTGGGTTGGCGCAATCTTTTTATTATCTGTTGACAGTACATCACGTCTTATGACTTATCCAGTGGATTTACCAGTAGGCATTGTTATCGCTTTATTAGGTGGACCTTTCTTTTTCTGGGTATTTATCCAATCAACTCGTCGTATATAGCGGAGTGTAATTATTCATGTCGTTTCTTTTTGAATTGCAGCCTTTAGTGATTGAAGTTAATGAGCGAGTTATTTTACAAACAGAACAGTTATCAATTCCAAAAGGAAAACATACTGCAATTATTGGTCCTAATGGTGCTGGAAAATCGACACTACTAAAAGCTCTTTTAGGTTATTTTAATGCACAGGTTACAATGGATGGAAAACCTGTTATTGAACAAATTCGAGCAGGAAAAATGGCTCTAGTGGTTCAAAATGGGCGCTATGGTATACCATTGACAGTGGACGAATATGTGAAACTTGGACAAACGAATCTAACATTTTTTTCTCATCAAAAAGTGAATGAAACTAAATTAACTTTCTTACTCGAACAGTTTGAGTTAAAAGCTTTACGGTATAAACGAGTTAATATGCTATCGGGTGGGGAACAACAACGTGTCAATATTGTACGAGCACTTATGCAAAATGCACCAGTCATTTTATTAGATGAACCTTGTAATCATTTAGATATTAGGCATCAACAAAGTTTAATGCATTTTTTAAAGCAGCATAAATCTGAGTTTAATGTTGTGATGGTATTACATGATTTAGATTTAGCCGCAAGTTATGCAGATCATGTTATTTTAATGCAGCAAGGTAAGATTATTGCACAAGGTGCAGTAGAAGACGTTATGCAAAGTTCACGTTTAAGTGCGGTCTATCGCTGGAGAATTTTGCAAAAACGAGACGAGTGTGGGATGTTTTTTCGTGTATAAGAGCCTATGGTGTTCCTTTCTATATAAAAAAACACACTCGCGATTGAGTGTGTTTTTGGTTAATGATAAAACTATGAATATTAGTTTTTAACTTGTTGTTTGATCGCATCAGCAACTAATTCAGCTTCTGGTCCTAAAATAACCTGTAAACCATTATCACCTAATTTCACATTACCTTTTGATCCAAGTGCTTTTAATTGTTCTTCATTGATTTTGTTACGATCATTTAAAGTCAAGCGTAAACGGGTGATGCAAGCATCAATAGTTTGGAAATTATCTTTACCACCTAATGCAACAATAAAGTTAGCCGCACGTTCTTCGCGAGATGCATCTTTTTTCACTTCAACTGAAACTTCATCTTCTTCACGACCTGGTGTTTTGAGATTAAATGCTTTGATTGCAGCACGGAAGATGACATAGTAAATAACTGCAAAGACAATACCTTGTACTAGTAGCATATACCATTGTGTTGCGAGCGGGTTTTGCGAAGATAGTACCATATCCACGAAGCCCGCACTAAAACCAAAGCCCGCCATCCATTGCATAGATGCTGCAATGAAGACAGATAAACCAGTTAGTAAAGCATGGATAACATAAAGTACTGGTGCCACAAACATAAAGGCAAATTCTAATGGCTCAGTTACACCAGTGAAGAATGAAGCTAATGAAGCAGCAATCATTAATGATGCAACTTGTGCTTTTTTCGCAGGTTTAGCACTATGATAAATTGCTAACGCAGCTGCTGGTAAACCGAACATCATAACAGGGAAGAAACCTGCTTGATACATACCAGTCACGCCAAGCACTGCTGTACCATTGGCAAGTGATTGTGCTCCACCTAAGAAGTTAGGGATATCATTGATACCAGCAACGTTGAACCAGAACACTGAATTTAGAGCATGATGTAAGCCAACAGGAATTAATAAACGGTTTAAGAAACCATAGATCCCTGCACCAGTTGCACCAATATCCGTGATAGATTTACCAAAACCAACTAAACCATTAAAAATGATTGGCCATAAGTACATTAGGATGAAAGAAATAATAATCATGACAACAGAAGTCACAATTGGAACTAAGCGTTTGCCGCTAAAGAACGCTAATGCAGGTGGTAATTCAACTTGATAGAAACGGTTATATAATTCTGCTGAAATAACCCCAACTAAAATACCAATAAATTGGTTATTGATTTTACCAAATGCAGCGGGTACTTGATCTGCTGCAATACCTTGTAATTGCGCGACAGCACCTGGTGAAAGTAAGGTTGTTACAACTAAAAAACCAACTAAACCTGATAATGCTGCTGAGCCATGTTTATCTTTAGACATCCCAAAAGCGACACCCACAGCAAATAAAATTGCCATGTTATCAATAATGGCAGCACCAGATTTGATCAAAAATGCAGCAAGTTGGCTTTCGCCACCCCAGCCATTCGGATCTATCCAGTAACCAATCCCCATTAAAATAGCAGCTGCTGGCAATGCAGCAACAGGAACCATTAATGCCTGCCCAATTCTTTGTAAGTAACTTAGCACACTCATAGGAACTCCTTTTTATTTTTTATTTCAATTTTATTGAGAAATATCGTAAACGTTTTCTCAATTGCTTCTAACTATATGCTGATAATTTTCTATTGCAAATTAAAACTGTTATTTTTGTGATTTTCATCACTAAATCTCTGAGAGAGAAGAGTTTTCATTAGCTATTTAGAATAACTTATTTTATAATGCAAAAAAATAAAAACTCCATATTTTGATAGAAATTGATGGCATTTAATCAATTTTTTTAAGTATAGTAGTTATAATCTTTGTTAATCGTTTATTTTACATACAAAAGAGGTGACAAATTATGCGTTTAATTCCATTACAAAATGCTGACCAAGTAGCAAAATGGTCTGCTCGTTATATTGTCGATCGTATTAATCAATTCAAGCCAACAGAAGAACGTCCATTCGTATTAGGTTTACCGACAGGCGGGACGCCATTAAAAACCTATCAGGAGCTGATTGCTTTAAATAAAGCTGGTAAGGTGAGCTTTAAACATGTGGTGACATTTAATATGGATGAATATGTTGGTTTGCCGAAAGAGCATCCTGAAAGTTATCATTCATTCATGTATAGAAACTTTTTTGATCATATTGATATTCAAGAAAAAAATATCAATATTTTAAATGGTAACACAGATGATCATGATGCAGAATGTCAGCGCTATGAAGATAAGATTAAGTCTTATGGAAAAATTCATTTATTTATGGGAGGTGTTGGAGTTGATGGTCATATTGCTTTTAATGAACCTGCATCTTCTTTATCCTCTCGTACACGTATAAAAACGCTTACAGAAGATACGCTGATTGCGAACTCACGTTTCTTTGATAATGATGTAAACAAGGTGCCAAAATACTCTTTGACCATCGGTGTTGGGACATTGCTAGATGCTGAGGAAGTGATGATTTTGGTAACAGGGTATAATAAAGCACTTGCATTACAAGCCGCAGTAGAAGGGAGCATTAATCACTTATGGACAGTAAGTGCCTTACAAATGCACCGTCGTGCGATTATTGTTTGTGATGAGCCTTCAACACAAGAATTGAAAGTGAAAACAGTAAAATACTTTACTGAATTAGAAGCGCGAGCAATCCATAGCGTAAGATAAGGAGAGTAAGAATGTATGCTTTTGTAAATGCAGTAATCTATACTGCAAAAGAAGTACTTTATGGTCAAGCCGTTGTTGTCGATGGCGATAAAATTAGCGCGATTATGCCTGTTGAACAATTGCCAGCAGATATGAAAACAATCGATTTACAAGGTAATAATCTGACAGCTGGTTTTATTGATTTACAGTTAAATGGCTGTGGTGGCGTGATGTTTAATGAAGATATTAGCGTTAAAACTTTAGAAATCATGCAAGAAACTAACTTAAAATCGGGTACAACAAGTTATCTACCAACTTTTATTACTTCACCTGATGAAGGAATGAAGGAAGCCGTTAAAGTAATGCGTGAATATTTGTCTAAATATCAAAATCAAGCATTGGGATTACACTTTGAAGGTCCTTATTTGAGTGTAGAGAAAAAAGGTGTTCATCGTGAAGAATATATTCGAGCTATTAGCCCTGAAATGAAAGCGTTTTTATGTGAAAATGCAGATGTCATTACGAAAATAACCCTTGCAGCAGAAAATCCAACCGCTCAATATATTCCTGAGTTTGTAGATAAAGGTATTATTATTTCTTTAGGACATTCAAATGCTACTTATGAGGTCGCTAAACAGGCAATTGAAAAAGGGGCAAGCTTTGCTACGCATTTACATAATGCTATGTCGCCAATCAGCTCAGGACGCGCTATGGGTGTGGTTGGTGCAGTATTAGATTCAGATATTTATACAGGTATCATCATTGATGGTTTACATGTTGATTATGGTAATATCCGAATTGATAAAAAAGTAAAAGGTAATAAGCTTTGTATTGTTACAGATGCAACAGCAGCAGCTGGAGCTGATATCGAATCCTTTGTTTTTGTTGGTAAAACTGTTTATGTCCGTGATGGTAAGTGTTATGACGAAAATGGTACTTTAGGTGGTGCCGCAATAACAATGATTGAATCTGTGAAAAATGCAGTACAAGAAGTGGGTATTCCACTAGATGAGACATTGCGTATGTGTAACTATTATCCCGCTAAGGCAATTAAAGTTGATGAGTACCTCGGCTCAATTGAAGTTGGAAAAGTTGCTAATTTAACCGCATTTACACATGATTTTAAAGTATTAGGTACTGCGGTAAATGGTGAATGGAAAGCCCATTAAACTATGAGTTTACTTTAGAAAAATAGCGTGATAATTATCACGCTATTTTTTTCAAAAGTGGCTAAAAACAGACCGCTCTTTATAACACAATGGTTTTATTCTTATAAACAAAGATTCTGTCATGTAAAGCAAGATCTAAGGCTCGACTTAACACTGTTTTTTCAACATCTCGTCCAGCACGCATCATAGCTTCCGCATTATAGGTATGATCAACATTGATTACATTTTGCATAATGATTGGACCTTGATCTAACTCATTATTGATAAAATGTGCTGTTGCACCGATGATTTTTACTCCACGCTCATAAGCTTGGTGATAAGGTTTAGCACCAATAAATGCGGGTAAGAAAGAATGATGAATATTAATGACTCGATTTGGGTAACGCTCGACAAATTGAGGATTGAGTACGCGCATGTATTTTGCTAATACGATGTAATCTGGGGCATATTCATCGATTTTGTCTGCTAAACGTTGATCATGTTCAATACGAGTCAGATTCTCATGGCTAATATAATGGAATGGGATATCAAAACGCTCCACTAATGTTTTTAATGTATCATGATTACCAATGACTGCGGCAATTTCAACATCTAAACCGCCATAATAATTTTTCATAAGAATATCGCCGAGACAATGTGCTTCTTTAGTAACTAAAATAACAACACGTTTACGTGTAGCACTAATCAAGCGACAATTTGTCCCTTCTGGCAGGCTAAATTTCAGATCTGCTAATAAAGTCGCTTCATTAAAAATACCTTGTAACTCAGTACGCATAAAAAAATGCTTTGTTTCAAAATCAACAAATTCATTATTATGAATAATATTAAGTTGATGTTTATAACAAATATTTGTTATTTTTGCGATTAAACCTTTATCGTCTGGACAGTCAGTTAATAATATTTTATTTTCAATCATAATATAATATTTTTTATTTAGATTATATAAAAGTAAAACCCATTAAATTAATGGGTTTCACGATGAGGTAAATAGAATTAAATTTCAAATGAACTCAGAGATTTACCTGCATCTAATGCTTTTTGAATTATTTTAGGTGTTCTACCTTGACCAGTCCAAGTTTTAACTTCACCATTTTCATCTATATATTGATATTTTGCTGGGCGAGGTTCTCTTTTTTTACGTTGAACAGGGGACTCTTGACCGAGTAACATTGCTAATTCTTTAGCTGTAATTCCTTCTTGCTTTAATGATTCCTTCAATTTTGCAATTCTTGCTTGGCGCTCTGCCGCCTCACGTTCAGCTTTTTTTTCTGCTTCACGTTTTTCTTCAACGACAAGAGAGAACTTTTCTAAAGCAATTTCAAGTTGTTCTAAAGGTGTTTCTCGAGCTAAAACACGTAAACTACGAATATTCGTTAAAGCTTTTAATAAATCACTCATATTTGTTCCTCTATATCATTTCAAAGTAGATTATATAAAAAAATAATCAAACTTGAATTATCATATAGCAAATATTATAAGAGGTAAATGTTATTTTTGTAGAATATTTAAAAGTTAATATTTTTTAGTTATTAAAAATGTAAATTAAGTTAAAAATATTCTTGTTATTCTATTGGCAAGTAGAATTTTTTATTGTAGTCTTATTTCCATCCTACGTATGTAGAGGAGCGATCACTATAAGTATTTTTTCTGAGTGGATAACGATGAGGAAAAAGGAAAGGAGTGACTGCCGAAATCAATTAAGAGTCATTTTAATTGGTTGGTGGCGTATTCGAAAGGAACGTCATTGTCATAGTCTTTTTTAAACTATGGAGCGCTACTGGTTAGGTTAGGTCTTAATTATTTTTTACCTGCCTTATTTAGATCATTTCTATTATTTACTCAGTGGTTATTCCTTCATTATTATAAGGTAGAAACTTATGGAACTTATCGATTATTCGACCTCTGTTTGGGCTGTTGTGCCGCCAATTCTGGCGCTTTTACTTGCAATTGTCACTCGTAGAGTGATTTTATCATTAAGCATCGGTATTCTTGTTGGTTCATTGATGCTTGCAGATTTTAATTTAGTTAATGCATTTAGTTATTTAAAAAATAATGTTATTTCATTGGCATATAATGATGAAGGATTAAATACAAATAATATTAATATTGTATTATTTTTATTTTTACTTGGGGTATTAACCGCACTATTAACTGTTTCTGGGAGTAATCGTGCTTTTGCAGAATGGGCACAAAAACGAATTAAAGATAGACGTGGTGCAAAATTGCTTGCAGCTTCTTTAGTATTCGTTACGTTTATTGATGATTATTTTCACAGTTTAGCTGTAGGAGCAATTGCGAGTCCTGTAACTGATAAATTTAAGGTATCTCGAGCAAAATTAGCTTATATCCTTGACTCAACTGCAGCACCAATGTGTGTATTAATGCCAGTATCAAGTTGGGGGGCGTATATTATTACACTAATCGCTGGATTACTTGCGACCTATTCTATTACAGAATATTCACCAATAGGTGCATTTATGACGATGAGTGCAATGAATTTTTATGCTATTTTTTCTATTTTGATGGTATTTTTTGTTTCATATTATTCTTTTGATATTGGTTCAATGGTTCGTCACGAAAGAACCGCATTAGAACGTCATATTGAAATCGAAGAAGAGCAGACAGGTGTACAAGGGCATGTTCGCAACTTAATTTTACCTATTGCAGTGTTGATTTTAGCCACAGTTGGTATGATGATGTACACGGGAAATGAAGCACTTGCACAGGATGGTAAACCATTTGATATTCTGGGCGCGTTTGAGAATACAACAGTTGGCGTTTCTTTAGTCGTTGGTGGTGTTAGTGCAGTATTGATTTCGACGATTTGTATTGTATTAGATCGTCAAGTCAGTATTAATGAGTATGGCAAAGCGTGGATTGTTGGGATTAAATCGATGTTAGGGGCTGTGCTCATTTTATTATTTGCTTGGACCATTAATAATGTTGTAGGTGATATGAAAACGGGCGTGTATTTATCATCGCTAGTTTCTGATAGCTTGCCGATTGCAGTATTACCAGCTTTATTATTTGTGCTGACAGCAGTAATGGCATTTTCAACAGGTACAAGTTGGGGCACATTTGGTATTATGCTACCGATTGCTGCAGCTATTGCTGCAAATTCGGCACCAGAATTAATGTTACCATGCTTATCAGCTGTTATGGCTGGGGCGGTATGTGGGGATCATTGTTCACCAATATCAGACACGACAATTTTGTCTTCTACAGGTGCAAAGTGTAACCACATTGATCATGTTACAACACAATTTCCTTATGCTATGTTGATTGCAATATCTTCAATTGTAGGTTATTTAGTACTTGGTTTTACTCAATCTGGTATACTTGGTTTTGTGGCTACTGGTGGTGTATTGGTGGTGTTAGGGGTTATTTTTAAACGAAATTAAAATGTGATCTATATCACAAATAATGTAAAAAATACTGTTTTAACTTATTTTATAAAATGCGGCAAGTTGCCGCATTTTTTATTTAAATTTTTATATTTGTTTTATTAAGTTCTTATTTTTTTGATTTTTTTAGAATTTAATTCTTTTTTACTCTTTTTTTATCTTTATTTTTCATCAAAAAATGATAGACAAAAATGATACTTTTCAGTAAAACATATCTCAGATTAATTTTTAACATGATTGCAACAACATTATACAAAATCACATATAAATCAGTGCGGTTAATTTGAGAGGTGAAAATGAAAAAATTATCGGGCGCAGAAATGGTTGTACAGTCCTTAAGAGATGAGGGAGTTGAGTTTTTATTTGGTTATCCTGGTGGCTCAGTCTTAGATATTTATGATGCAATTCATACATTAGGGGGCATTGAGCATATTCTCGTTCGCCATGAACAAGCAGCTGTACATATGGCGGATGGTTATGCAAGAGCAACAGGAAAAGTAGGATGTGTTTTAGTCACATCGGGTCCTGGGGCAACGAACACGATTACTGGGATTGCGACGGCTTATATGGACTCTATTCCAATGGTAATACTTTCAGGACAAGTTATGTCTGGTCTGATCGGTAGTGATGCTTTTCAAGAATGTGATATGGTGGGCATTTCACGTCCAGTCGTTAAACATAGTTTTTTAGTCAAGTCTGCCGAAGAGATTCCAGAGACAATTAAGAAAGCATTTTATATTGCCTCAACTGGGCGACCTGGTCCAGTCGTGATTGATTTGCCAAAAGATGTAGTGAATCCAGCAAATAAATTTATTTATCGTTATCCAGAAAAGATTGAATTACGTTCTTATAATCCCACAACTCAAGGACACAAAGGGCAAATTAAGCGAGCGTTAAAAGCATTATTAGTGGCTAAAAAGCCAGTATTATTTATTGGTGGAGGGGTTGTGACAGCCAATTGTAGTGAGCCGTTAACGAAGTTTGCTCAAACCTTGAACTTACCTGTTACCTCTTCTTTGATGGGATTGGGCGCTTATCCTAGTTCGGATAAGCAATTTTTAGGTATGTTAGGTATGCATGGTACTTATGAAGCAAATAATGCAATGCACCATAGTGATTTAATCTTAGGGATTGGTGTTCGTTTTGATGACCGTACGACGAATAATTTAGCAAAATATTGCCCAAATGCGAAAGTGGTACATATTGATATCGATCCTACATCAATTTCAAAAAATGTATTTGCTACCATTCCAATTGTGGGTAGTGCAGAAAATGTTTTAGCTGAATTTCTATCTTTATTAGAGGATGAGAATTTATTGAAATCGCAAGCATCATTAGAAGAATGGTGGCGAGAAATTGAAGCTTGGAAAGCAAGAAGATGTTTATCATTTGATCGAGATAGCCAAGTTATTAAGCCTCAACAAGTAATGGAAATGGTTCATCGCTTAACCAATGGTGAGGCTTATGTGGCATCAGATGTAGGACAACATCAAATGTTTGCTGCATTACATTATCCATTCAATAAGCCTCGCCGTTGGATTAATTCTGGTGGGTTAGGCACAATGGGGTTTGGTTTGCCTGCTGCGTTAGGGGTGAAATTAGCTTATCCTGATGCGACAGTGATATGTGTGACTGGGGATGGAAGTATCCAAATGAATATTCAGGAGTTATCAACTGCACAGCAATATGAAATTCCCATTGTGATCATCAGTTTAAATAATCGTTTCTTAGGTATGGTGAAACAATGGCAAGATTTAATTTATTCAGGACGTCATTCGCAATCGTATATGAATTCGTTACCTGATTTTGTCAAATTAGCAGAAGCTTATGGACATGTGGGTATCCAAATTAATACGCCTGATGAGCTAGAACAAAAATTAACCCAAGCATTTTCTATGAAAGACAAACTCGTTTTTGTTGATATTAATGTTGATGCGACTGAGCATGTTTACCCAATGCAAGTACGCGGCGGTGCAATGAATGAAATGATTTTAACTAAACCGGAGAATACTCATGCGTAGAATTTTATCTGTCTTACTAGAAAATGAATCAGGTGCATTATCACGTGTTGTTGGGTTATTTTCACAACGTGCTTTTAATATTGAAAGTTTAACTGTTGCCCCAACTGATGATCCTACTTTATCTCGAATGACGATTGAAGCTTATGGTGATGAACAAATACTTGAACAAATTGAAAAGCAACTGCATAAACTTGTTGATGTGTTTAAAGTAATCAATTTGAGTGATTGTGAACATGTCGAACGAGAGGTCCTTTTGATTAAAGTGAGAGCACAAGGGAATTCTCGTGATGAATTAAAACGTCTAGCTGATATTTATCGTGGGCAGATTGTTGATGTGACAACCAAATCTTATACGATCCAATTAACAGGTACAAAAGATAAGCTAGATGCTTTTATTACAGCAGTTAAAGAAGAAACGACTATTATTGAGGTTGTTCGTTCTGGCTTGATTAGCCTTTCTCGCGGTGAAAAAAATTGTTTATAACATAATAGAGGCTTGGAAATGATTGAAAGTGCGGTCAACTTTTCAAGAATTTGGCTGAATTTCTTATTTTGAGAGCGAGATCAAATATTATGTATTTGTATTTTGTTATTTTAAAAAATTAAATATATAATTTTATCCACATACAAATTTTTACGTAAATTTACAAAAAATAGTTGTGTTAGTTATTATTGACTTTTTATTAGATAAAAAGAACTTGAAAAGCATAACGTGTTTTTTAAGGAGTGAAAGTGAAATTAGAGGAACTCGCCAAACTAGCAGGTGTTTCACGCACAACAGCCAGTTATGTAGTAAATGGAAAGGCTAAACATTATCGTGTCAGTGATAAGACAATTGAAAAAGTTGAAGAACTGATAAAAAAATATGATTTTAAGCCTAATGCTATGGCAGCAGGGTTACGCGCAGGTAAAAGCCATACGATTGGTTTAATTGTACCAGATTTTGAAAATGCCAGTTATGCTAAAATTGCTAGCCGTTTAGAGGCTGGATTTCGTGAGAAAGGCTACCAGCTTTTAATTGCTTGTTCTAATGATAATCCAGATCATGAGATTAAGTGTGCAAAGCATTTGTTTCAACGTCAAATAGATGCACTTATTGTTTCAACGGCATTACCTTGTGATACCGATTTTTATCAGCGTTTTGCAAATGTGCCTGTTGTTGGCTTTGACCGCCGTTTAAATATGAATGAAATGATGTTATTAACTGATGACGAAGGCGACTCTTATCGTTTAGCTCAACGTTTGCTTAAAACCCATTCAGATAAAAGAATATTATTTTTAAGTGCATTACCTGAGTTCTCAGTCAGTTATAAGCGAGAGTCTGGCTTTCGTAATGCACTAAACCAACAAAACATAGACGTCGATTACCTTTATGCAAAGCAATTTCATAAGCTAGCAAGTGCAGAGGTATTTACTGACTGGTTAGATAAAAATGCTTTACCCGAAGCAATTTTTGTGACTTCTTTAACGTTATTACAAGGTGTTTTTCAGGCGTTAATTAAACGTTATAACAGTATTCCTAAAGAACTTGTTATTGCGACTTTTGGTCATCATGAAATGCTAGATGTATTGGAAAATAAAGTGATTTGTTGTGTACAGAATCACGAGAAAATAGCGCAGTCTTTGTTAAGTCTTGTGATTCATAAAATGAAAGCAAAGAATATCAAACAACCACAGGAAGTGATAGTACGAGAGCTGCTGGAGTCGCGTACTTAAATCAAATGGTTGCTGAGTTCAAGCTCAGCAATCGGTACACTTGCTGGTGGAGGGAGTGGTTCTGGTGTGCCAAGAAAGTGGGGTTCTTTTTCCATTAGCAAATCCAGTATGGCGAGTATTCGTGCGAAAAATTCACGAAAGCGGACAAAATAATGCCCGTGAGGGTATTCAGCAACAAAACAAATTGCATCAATATCATAGTATTTAGCGATAAATAAAGCTCGTTCACAATGAAATTTTTGCGTAATAATCGTGAATGAATGTGCTTTAAAGACCTGCTCTGCACGTATTACTGAATCTAATGTACGAAATCCTGCGAAATCCATATACATAAATTCTTGTGGTATTCCCATTTTACGCAAATCTTTAAACATACTACGGGGTTCATTATATTGACTCGTACGATTGTCTCCACTCAATAATAAATAATCAATTTTACGTGTAGCAAATACTTCATAAGCTGCCAGTAGTCTATTGTGGTAGAAAAGATTCAACGTATTTTTATCAAAATATTTGGAAGTACCGAGTACGACACCATAAGGACGGTAAGGTAGTTCATTGACATCAGTATAAATATGTTGTCGAACATAAAAGCTAATTGCTTGATCGATTAGGATTAATAGCACAATAAAAGATGACACACCAATAAGTAAGTAGCGAACTAATCGCTTTAAGTATTGAGGAGAGAAAAACGTAAAAATGGATGTCATGTTAAAGCTATCATTACTGTTTTGAAACCAGTCTTCACCATAATGAAAAAACAGTTGAAGTGCAAGCTGAATTTTAGTAGATTTGTACGTAAAGACGTTTAGATGTCTATTTTTTTTTGGAAAATGAAGATAATGAAATATGGGCAGTAAGATGGCAGTAAAGAAAGTAACATTGTTTACAGAAAAAGGATTTGCTTTGAGTTTAGGCGGTAAGTTGAAATATGTTGATGTCGCATACCAAACTTATGGTGTACTAAATGCTGATAAAAGTAATGCTGTATTAATTTGTCATGCCTTAACTGGTGATGCACAACCGTATTTTACAGAAAATAGTCAACAAGGTTGGTGGCAAAGTTTTATGGGGGATGGATTGGCGTTAGATACCTCTCGCTATTTTTTCATTTGCTCTAATGTCTTAGGTGGCTGTCAAGGCACAACAGGTCCATCGTCGATTAACCCTGATACAAATAAACCCTATGGGAGTCAATTTCCTAATGTGATTGTACAAGATATGGTAAGACTACAAAAAGCTTTATTAGATTATCTTGAGATTCCGCATTTACATGCTGTTGTCGGAGGCTCTTTTGGTGGTATGCAAGCAACACAATGGGCTATTGATTACCCCAATTTTGTGGATAATGTCCTCAATTTATGCTCATCATTGTTATTCAGTGCAGAGGCGATTGGCTTTAATCATGTTATGCGTCAAGCAGTAATTAATGATCCTCATTTTAATAATGGCGATTATTATGGATATCAACCACCAGAACAAGGATTAGCCATAGCTCGTATGTTGGGAATGCTCACTTATAGAACTGATCTGCAATTAACTAAGGCTTTTGGGCGAGCAATAAAATCAGAAGCCCAATTTTGGGGAGATTATTTTCAGGTTGAGTCTTATCTAAGCTATCAAGGAAAAAAATTCTTAGGGCGCTTTGATGCAAATAGCTATCTTCATTTATTAAGGGCATTAGATTTATATGATCCTAGTTGGCACTATGAGAATATGTCGGCAGCATTATCAAGAATCACAGCACGCTACACGCTAGTAGCTATTGAAAATGATCAGTTGTTTAAATTAGCTGAATTACATAAGAGTAAGACACTATTAGAACAGAGCGGCGTTAATTTGAATTATTATCAGTTTGCTTCTGATTATGGCCATGATGCGTTCTTAGTTGATTATACTTTATTTGAAAGTAAGATTCGTGATGGTTTAGCAGGTGATCCTCTTTAGTTTTTTCAAATAATCAATCAAGTAATAAGTTGCTTAGTGGTTTAAATTGTCATTTTAAGTTGACAATAGTCATTTGATGTTCTCTGAATTGTTGTACAAGATCAGTAAGTCTGATTTTATTTGGCAATACTAATGTTGGTGCAATTTCAAAAAGAGGGACAATCACAAACTCTCGATTGTGCATATCATAATGTGGAATTGTTAAACGTTCTGTCTGTATGATCTCATTATCATAAAGTAAAATATCAAGATCCAACGTTCTTTCTCCCCAACGACGTAAGCGTATACGCCCTTGCGTATTTTCAATTTGTTGTAGGTGGTCAAGCAATGTAAATGCAGGAAGGTCAGTTTGTAAATAGGCTACAGCATTAACATAATCAGGCTGATCTTGTGGTCCAAGAGGTTTACTTTGATAGAAAGAACTGGATTTAATGAGTACAGTATGAGGTAGCTGATTAAGTGCTTTTAATGCCGTATTGAGTTGTGCAATTGGCGTACTTAAATTGCTACCTAATGCAATATAGACAGGCTTCATTATGCTACCTCTTACTTCTCTTATTGTAATGGTCTTGGTTTACGACGTTTTCTAGAACGATAGTATTTTTTCTTTGGTTTTGGATGCAAACGTTGTTGCTCCTGCACCAATAAATCACGTTGTTCTATGTTACTAAACTGATATTCATGCCACCAAGTCGCAAGTTCAATAGCCTCACTACCTTCAATTTCAGCTCGCATGGCAAGTAAATCAAATGCTGCACGAAATTTAGGATGTTCCATTGTTCGTATTGGGTTCTGCCCTGTACGCTTCAGCAATTGTAACTGTAGGAACCAGATATCACGAATAACGGATGTGTGTCTACGTGGTGCAGCAAGCGCGATGCAAAAAGCATCCAGAATCTCATTACTTGCGAGTGCGTAAGCATCATGATTATTCAATCCACCTTCATTTTTCAGTATTTCTACTTTTTCACGTAGGGGATACCAAAAAAATGCAGCAAATAAGAAAGCAGGGTTAATCCGTAATTTATCAGCAACACGCTCATCTGTTGAAGTGAGTGCTTTTAAAATCATGCGTTCAGTAAAATTATCTCCTTTCGCGGTAAAATAAGGCATTAATGTAGGAAATAATTGTTCAAATAAATGATATTCACGCAATAATTGATAAGTTTTTACTCCATGACCTGTTTGTAATAATTTTAAGCTTTCATCAAATAAACGGGCTGGTGGAATGTTTTTAAGTAAATGAGCCAACTGTCGGATTGGCTGTTCACTGGGGGTTTCTAAAAACATATCCAGTTTAGCCATGAAGCGAATTGCACGTAGCATACGCACAGGATCTTCTTGATAGCGTATAGCAGGATCACCAATTAAACGTAATTT
This sequence comes from Pasteurella canis, assembly GCF_020810675.1. Classification (GTDB taxonomy): domain Bacteria; phylum Pseudomonadota; class Gammaproteobacteria; order Enterobacterales; family Pasteurellaceae; genus Pasteurella; species Pasteurella canis. The sequence goes on along the minus strand of NZ_CP085871.1, from coordinate 974,864 downwards.
ACCTGCCTTCAGATCTTCAATACCATTAAAATAATCACGTAGAGTATTGTCTTGAGGATTATAGTATAAAGCATTGACAGTAAAATCACGACGCTGAGCATCTTGTTCTAGCGTGCCATAAACATTATCGCGTAATAACATACCTTGCTCACTTTGTTTGGCATGATTTTCGTTACGGCTTTCAGTATGATTTGCTCGGAATGTAGCAACTTCAATAACATCTCGTCCAAACATAATGTGTGCAAGACGAAAACGGCGACCCACTAATCGGCATTGACGTTGAAAAATTGTTTGGATTTGTTCTGGGCGAGCATTTGTCACAACGTCAAAATCTTTAGGATGTTTACCCAATAATAAATCTCTTAAACATCCACCAACAATATAAGCTTCAAATCCTTGACGGTGTAGTTTTTCTACGACAGTTAATGCATTACGACTAATCATACGTGGAGTAATACCATGTAGAGAAGCTTTGATTACATGTTTATCGTAATAATAAGAAGTTTTAGAGGGTTTGGGAGGTTGCGTATCGTGCTGAATAACAGTGCTAGAACCTTCTTCTACCTTTGTTATTGTTGCGCTTGAATGAATTGCATCTGTTTTTTCTCGTTCGACTAAATAGGCTTTTGTTTTTTTATTAAACAGATTTTTGATGTACTTTAAAATAATAGACCTCATCCAGAGTATTTTACTTTCTAGTCAAAAGTGCGGTAAAAATCACCGCACTTTAAATTAAATCTTCTTTTATTTGAAGTTAAAATTAGAATTAACCAATCATTTGTTTTTCACGAATTTCTGCGAGTGTTTTACAATCAATACATAGATCAGCCGTAGGACGCGCTTCTAAACGGCGAATACCAATTTCAATACCACAAGAATCACAATAACCAAAATCACCCGTTTCAAGTTTTTTTAATGTGTTTTCAATTTTTTTCATGAGTTTTCTTTCACGATCTCTTGTGCGTAGTTCCAAACTAAATTCTTCTTCTTGAGTAGCACGATCGGCTGGATCAGGGAAATTGGAGGCTTCATCTTGCATATGTGCAACTGTACGGCTTGCTTCTTCTACAATTTGATCATGCCATGCTTGTAGAATTTTTTTAAAATGAAGTAATTGCGCTTCATTCATGTACTCTTCGCCTGCTTTTTCTTTATAAGGCTCAACACCAGCTAGGGCTAATATACTTAAAGAGGATTTAGACATTGGTTATCTCCTAATAGAAAGTCATCCATTTAACGGTTGAAATTACATTATTCACACGCATTGGTGTTGATTCATTCAGCTTAAAATTACCTGTAAAAATGTAAGGTATTTTAAAAAGCGATATAAATAGCAGAACTCATCTTAATTATCAAATAAATTTACCAGATATTACAAATTTTAGTGAAATAAATCTGATTTTTGCGATCTCGCTTGCAAAACTTGTTCAATCACCAAGAAAAAAATATCTGAAATATCCATCCTTAGCGTTTTATTTTTTTATAAAAGAGTCAGGTTAATGCGATTATCTATTGAACAAATGTCAGCTTGTATTTTATTCAGCGCAGTTTCACTACTTTGGTTACCTGATTTTTTATTGCTCACTTGGCAGATGACAGCAGTCGCTTGTCTGATATTACTTATATTATTATTTGTTTGTTATGTTAGTGGAAAAAGACAATGTACAAGATTTCTCATTTTGATACTTTGTCTTCTATTTAATCTAGGTTACATGCATGCTCCTGCCCATCAGTTATTATCTCAAGCTGATAAAGTCATTTTATTACCCAAAAAAGTAAAAATAGATTTTAAAATTATAGAGATACTTCATCAAACTGATTACCAAACCTTTATTGTGTCAGCGCAGTTACAAAAAGGAGAGACCGAACAACGTATTTATCTGCAATGGCGCACGAAAGAAAAAGTTCAGTTGGGCGAAGTATGGCATGGAGAATTGTCCTTGAAACCTATTTCTTCACGGTTAAATTTTTCAGGTTTTGATAAACAGCAATGGTATTTAGCCAACCGAATTACTGCACGAGCATCAGTAAAAAGTGCGGTTAAACTTACCCAACATTTTTCATGGCGTAATCAATTACTTAAAGAGAGTTTAAAACAAACAGAAGGATTAGATTATCAAGGGCTCTTAATAGCGTTAGCTTTTGGTGAGAGAGCGTGGTTACCACAACAAATATGGCAAATTTATCAAAAAACGAATACAGCACATCTTATAGCTATTTCTGGATTACATATTGGATTAGCAATGAGTATAGGTTATTGGATAGTACGATGTGTTCAAATTTTATTACCATTACGCTGGATTATCCCTCATTTACCGATGTTAAGCGGTTTACTATTAGCCTATATTTATGGACAGCTAGCGGGGTTTGCAATACCAACCTCTCGTGCTTGTATAGCACTATTTGTGATTATAAGTTGTCGACTACTACGTGTTTCTTACAACGCTTGGCAACTTTTATTGATCGTCACGGCTATATTGCTGTTGTTCGATCCATTAATGATTTTATCGTTGAGTTTTTGGCTATCAATAAGCGCGGTAACGTGTTTAGTCCTCTGGTATCAGGTTTTTCCTTTTTCTTTATTACAATGGCAAGGAAAATCCATATCTATCAGCCCTTGGCATAAAGTAGAGTGGATTATTCGTATCTTTCACCTACAAATTGGCTTACTATGGCTTTTTACACCGATCCAATTACTTTTGTTTAATGGTTTTTCTTTAAGTAGCTTTTATGCGAATTTAATAGCGTTACCCATTTATAGTCTCGTATTAGTGCCTCTTGTTTTGTTTGCGACTTTTACACAAGGTGCGTTCTCATCATGGCCTATCGCAAATGAGATAGCCCAAAAAGTGACGTTAATTTTGCAAACTTGGCAAGATAATTGGCATTTTGTTTCTCAAACAGAAACCGCATTCATTATTACTGCACTGACAGTACTTTTTATCATAGCAGTTCGCTCTGTATACGATGTCAAAAAAGTAGATAAAACAAGGAGAAATCTATATTGTCTCAATAAACCTTATTTTGGCTTCCATTTTACAGCTGAACCAACATTATTTTGTTCTTTAAAACGCTCAATTTATTGCATTGCAACTTTAATTGTGACTAGTTGTTTGGGTTATCCGATTTATCAATCTTTTTTTGCATCTCAATGGCGTTTGGATATGTTAGATGTGGGGCAAGGATTAGCTGTCTTAATAACAAAAAATGGGCGAGGTATCTTATATGATACAGGAAGCGCATGGCGTAGTGGTAGTATGGCGCAGCTTGAGATTGTGCCATATTTACAACGACAAGGTATAAGTCTAGAACACGTAATTATTAGCCATGATGACAATGATCATGCAGGAGGAGCAAAAACAATCTTACAACAATATCCAAAGACCACACTGACGACGGCATCAAGGCAAAATTATGGCAAAACAGACCGCACTTTTTGTCTTTCAGGGCAAAAATGGTATTGGCAAGGATTAAACATCATAGTGCTTTCACCTCATCATATTGTAACGCGTGCAAAGAATATGGACTCTTGTGTATTATTGATTTCTGATGGATACAATAACGTATTGTTAACGGGGGATGCCGATGTTGCAAGTGAAAATCAATTTGTCTCTCAACTAGATAAAATTGATGTCTTACAAGTCGGACATCATGGGAGTAAAACCTCGACAGGCTATGCGCTATTACAAAAAACGCGGCCTAAAATCGCGCTTATTTCAAGTGGGCGTTGGAATCAGTGGAGGTTTCCTCATAAACAAGTGATACAGCGTTTAACGCAGTATCAATGTCAAATTTACAATACGGCAGAGACAGGACAAATCAGTTTATTGTTTAATAAAAAACAAATTACAATTCAAAGAGCAAGAACAGAATTTTCACCTTGGTACCGTAGATTAATTGGCTTACAAAAAAAATAAAGGTACAATGCGCCAGATTATTTAATGTAAAGCAGAAAAACTATGCAAGATAAAGATCTTTCAACAATACAAACATTTAAACGTTTATGGCCAACTATTCGGCCTTTCAAACTGGGATTGGTTGTCTCTGCCGTTGCCTTAGTTATTAATGCATTAGCTGATGCAGGTTTAATATCTTTACTTAAACCTTTATTAGACGAAGGATTCGGTAAAGCAGATACGTCTTTTTTACGTACAATGTCATATGTCGTAGTATTAGTTATTTTCTTGAGGGGGATGAGTAACTTTATCTCTTCTTATTGCCTATCTTGGGTATCAGGCAAAGTGGTGATGACAATGCGTCGGAGAATATTTAAGCATCTTATGTTCATGCCTGTTCCTTTCTTTGATAAAAATTCAACGGGAAGATTATTATCTCGTATCACGTATGATTCAGAAATGGTCGCCAATTCTTCTTCTGGTGCATTAATTACTATTGTTCGTGAAGGTGCATATATTATTTCATTATTCGTCGTGATGTTGTATACCAGCTGGCAATTATCTCTAGTCCTTTTTTTAATTGGTCCGATTATTGCAATCTTAATTCGCTTAGTGTCTAAACGTTTCAGAGATTTAAGTAAAAATATGCAAAATTCGATGGGAGAGTTGACAGCGACGGCTGAACAGATGCTAAAAGGGCATAAAGTAGTCCTTTCATTTGGTGGACAATTAGTGGAAGAGGAGCGTTTTAATCATGTGAGTAATGATATGCGCCGTAAAGGGATGAAAATGGCAGTAGCTGATGCAATTTCTAATCCTGTTGTACAAATTATTGCCTCTTTTGCCTTAGCTGCAGTGCTTTATTTAGCAACAATGCCAACAATTATGGATCAAAATTTAACAGCAGGTTCGTTTACCGTAGTATTTTCTTCTATGCTGGCTATGATGAGACCTCTGAAGTCATTGACGAATGTGAATGCTCAATTCCAAAAAGGGATGGCAGCCTGTCAAACATTGTTTGCCTTACTCGATTTAGAGACCGAAAAAGATTTAGGAACCCATAAAGGGGAAAATGTCAAAGGCAATCTTACATTTAAAAATGTTACGTTTACTTATCAAGGACGTGAAGAGCCCGCATTACGTAATTTATCTTTTGAAGTCGAAAAAGGAAAAACTGTCGCTTTAGTCGGGCGATCAGGATCTGGGAAATCAACGATTGCAAATTTAGTGACTCGCTTTTACGATGTTGATCAAGGTGAAATCCTATTAGATGGTATTAATATTCAAGATTATCGCTTATCAAGTCTGCGTGAAAATTGTGCTGTTGTTTCACAACAAGTTCATCTCTTTAATGATACTATCGCAAATAATATTGCTTATGCGGCTAAAGACAAATATAGTCGTGAGGAAATTATAAAAGCAGCAGAAGATGCTTATGCAATGGAATTCATCGAAAAACTTGAACATGGTTTGGATACCGTGATTGGTGAGAATGGGCTAAGCTTATCAGGAGGGCAACGCCAACGTTTAGCCATTGCACGAGCATTATTACGTAATTCACCTGTATTAATTCTAGATGAAGCTACATCCGCTTTAGATACAGAATCAGAACGTTCAATTCAACTCGCATTAGAAAAATTACAAAAAGAGCGTACAGTGATTGTTATTGCCCATCGATTATCAACAATTGAAAATGCAGATGAAATTTTAGTGATTGAGCATGGAGAAATCAAAGAACGTGGTACGCATCAAGAATTGCTTGAATTAGAAGGGGCTTATAAGCAATTACATAGTATGCAATTTAGCCATTAATGTAAACTAGAGAGAGGTTAACATGCCATTTTGGTATTCGCATTCTTGGGTGAGTTTTTTGCTGTTGCCTTTTTCTTGTTTATTTTGGCTGATTAGCTATGTACGTAGACTTTTGTTTAAGAAAGGTATTCTCTCTTCTTATCGAGCTCCTGTGCCTGTAATTATTGTTGGTAATCTTTCTGTCGGTGGAAACGGTAAAACGCCAGTTGTTATTTGGCTGGTGCAAAAATTACAACAACAAGGGTTGACTGTTGGCGTTATTTCGCGTGGCTATGGTAGCCAATCTAAGACTTATCCACTATTGGTTACACCACAAACTGATCCATTACTAGGTGGCGATGAGCCCGTATTAATTGCTAAACGGACCCAAGTCCCTGTTTGTATTTCCCCGAATCGCCAACAGGCTATTGAATTATTATTACAACAGCAAGATTGTGATTTGATTATCAGTGATGATGGATTACAGCATTATAAATTGCAACGCGATATTGAAATTGTTGTAATAGATGCACAACGTGGTTTAGGTAATGGTCTTTTGTTACCTGCAGGACCCTTACGTGAAAGAGCAAGTCGTTTACAACAAGTAGATTTGGTGATTAGTAATGGTGAGGCGAGTCAATATACAGATATTGTGATGAGATTAGAACCACATTATGCTGTAAATTTAGTGACTGGCGAAAAACGTGTATTAACTTCATTTAATGCTGTTTCAGCCATCGCTGGAATTGGTAATCCACAACGTTTTTTTTCAATGTTACGGGGATTAAATATTCAGCTAAATCAAACGCAAGCCTTTCAAGATCATCAAACATTTGAAATCAATCAATTTGCTAAATTTGACCATAATCAGCCGTTATTAATGACAGAAAAAGATGCTGTAAAGTGTTTCTCCTTTGCACAACCGAACTGGTGGTATGTACCAGTAGAAGCTGTTATTGAAGGTGAAAAAGTGCGGTCATTTTTAGCAAGATTTCATCCCAAAAAATAGCCAGCACAGTATTGAGAGAGGAAAAAATGGATACAAAATTATTAGACATTGTCGCTTGCCCCATGTGTCATGGGCGCTTAGTACTTGATAAAGCTAATCAACAATTAGTATGCCATTTTGATAAAGTGGCTTATGAAATAAAACAAGGTATTCCTGTTTTATTAGCAGAACAAGCAATACCATTGATAGAGTTGCAAGAGGATAACTAACATGACTACATTTACTGTCATCATTCCTGCTCGTTATGCTTCTACTCGTTTACCTGGTAAGCCTTTAGCTGATATCGCAGGCAAACCAATGATTGTTCACGTTTTTGACAGAGCGAAGCAATCTGGTGCGAGTCGTATCATTATCGCAACGGATCACCATGAAGTTGCCGAAGTTGCACGTCATTTTGGCGCAGAAGTTTGCATGACGTCTACTCTGCATAACTCTGGCACTGAACGTTTAGCAGAAGTCATTGAAAAATTGAGCATTGCACAAGATGAAATTATTGTGAATATTCAAGGTGATGAGCCTTTAATTCCGCCTGCAATTGTTGGTCAAGTTGCAGAGAATTTATCCAAGTATAAAGTGAAAATGGCGAGCTTAGCGGTAAAAATAACCGACCCAGAAGAGCTGTTTAACCCAAATGCAGTAAAGGTACTGACAGATAAAAATGGCTATGTGTTATATTTCTCGCGAGCAGTAATTCCATGGAATCGTGATCAGTTTGCTAGATTACATCATCAAGCAGATAAAATAGCACAGTTGAAATTATCCGATCACTATCTACGCCATATTGGTATCTACGCCTATCGCGCAGGATTTATTAAACAATATGTACAATGGCAACCGACAGCGTTAGAACAAATCGAAAGTTTGGAGCAGCTCCGTGTATTATGGCATGGTGAAAAAATCCATGTAGAGTTAGCCCAAGAAGTGCCACCAGTTGGTGTGGATACTTTAGAGGATCTTGAAAAAGTGCGGTCACTTCTACAGCAAAAATAAACGAAAATTTTTTAGCACTCCGTTATGTTTGATGCAAAATCTTTTTTAGCACATGTACCTCATTTGTCAGGTGTTTATCGTATGTATGACGATAAAGACAATGTGATTTATGTCGGAAAAGCAAAAGATCTTAAAAAACGGCTTGCTAGTTATTTCCGAGCTCATCTAACCAGCAAAAAAACCGAAGCATTAGTAGCTTCAATTGCACGTATTGAAACGACTATCACATCTTCTGAAACAGAGGCACTACTTCTTGAGCATAACTATATTAAAACCTATCAACCTCGTTACAATGTATTATTACGAGATGATAAGTCCTATCCTTATATTTTGTTAACTGACGAACGCCATCCCCGTATTACAGCATATCGAGGAAGCAAAAAAATAAAGGGCGAATACTTTGGTCCCTACCCACATGCAAGTGCGGTCAGAGAAACGCTTTCCTTGTTACAAAAATTGTTTCCGATTCGTCAATGTGAAAATGCAGTTTATAATAATCGCTCTCGACCTTGCTTACAGTATCAAATTGGGCGCTGTACAGCGCCTTGTGTCTCTGGCTATGTGAGTGATGAAGATTATCTCCAACAAGTTGAGTTTGCTCGTCTTTTTTTACAGGGTAAAGATCAACAAGTACTGGATCACTTAGTCACTAAAATGGAGCAGGCAAGTACCGAACTTAATTTTGAATTGGCAGCAAAAATTCGTGACCAAATTCAAGCTGTCCGAGCAGTGATTGAAAAACAATTTGTCTCCAATGAGCGGCTAGATGATATAGATATTATGTCAATCGCTTATCAATTAGGTATAGCTTGTGTACAAGTCCTCTTTATTCGACAAGGTAAAATCTTAGGTAATCGAAGTTATTTTCCGAAAGTGCCAGCTAATACCGATCTTGCTGAGCTGACAGCGACTTTTGTCGGACAATTCTACTTACAAGCACATCAAGGGCGTAGCATTCCCAATAGTATTGTTGTCGATCATAAATTAGTTGAAAAAAACGAATTAGAGATATTATTGACTCAACAAGCGGGGCGTAAAGTACAAATTCAAGATCACGCCAAAGGTAATAAAAGTCAGTATCTACAACTGGCACAAATGAACGCAAAATCAGCTTTAGCAACGCAATTAAAACAAACGAACTTAATCCAAGAGCGTTATCAAGCTTTACAAACCTTATTAAAGTTGCCTGAAATTAAACGTATGGAATGTTTTGATATTAGTCATACAATGGGACAGCAAACAATCGCCTCTTGTGTGGTATTTAATCAAGAAGGACCGCTAAAATCAGATTATCGCCGCTTTAATATTGAGGGTATTACTGGCGGTGATGATTATGCCGCAATGGAACAGGCGTTGCTTAAGCGTTATGACAGAACTTTAGAGCAAGATAAAATCCCAGATGTGATTTTTATTGATGGAGGGAAAGGACAATTAAATCGTGCAAAGCAAGTTTTTGCCCAATTAAATGTCAAATGGGATAAAAACCGACCGCAATTAATTGGTGTCGCGAAAGGTATTGATCGGAAAGCTGGACTGGAAACCTTAATTATAGGGGAAACAGAAACGGAAATTCATTTACCAGCTGATCATTTAGCCTTACACCTGATCCAGCATATCCGAGACGAAAGTCATCATCATGCCATCAGTGGACACCGCAAAAAACGGCAACAGGCGTTTATTCAAAGTGGGTTAGAAACCATAGAAGGCGTAGGGACAAAACGTCGCCAGGCATTATTAAAATATCTCGGCGGAATGCAAGGTGTTAAGAAAGCAACATTGTCTGAAATCGCCTCTGTACCAGGTATTTCTAAAGCTTTAGCCGAACGAATTTATGAGGCATTACAACATTAAGACGGGAATTTTAAATAGAGAGGAAAATTCCATTTCCAAATAAAGCGATATGTTCTAGAATAAATATATTATAAAAACTGACCAAACACTATTCTATGAAACCTAACATACCTACCTTCCTCACACTATTTAGAGTGATTTTAATCCCCTTTTTTGTGATCGCCTTTTATTTGCCTTTTTCATGGGCACCTTTACTCACTACATTTATATTTTGTATTGCGGGTATAACGGATTGGTTTGATGGCTACTTAGCGCGAAAATGGAAACAAACAACGCGTTTCGGGGCATTTTTAGATCCTGTTGCAGATAAAGTGATGGTTACAGTAGCACTCGCGTTAGTCGTTGAATATCATCATTCATTTTGGATAACCCTCCCAGCCGTGATTATGATTTCCAGAGAAATTATTATTTCAGCGCTGAGAGAATGGATGGCAGAGATTGGCGATCGTAATAAAGTGGCCGTTTCATGGCTCGGAAAGGTAAAGACAACTGCACAAATGCTTGCGTTGGGAGGATTATTATGGCGTTATAATGTTGTAATGGAAATTACAGCGATCATCTTACTTTATATCGCAGCAATTTTGACAGTTTGGTCAATGTTACAATATCTCAAAGCCGCAAAAGGTAGCTTATTATCCGATCTAACATTATAGTTCTTGGCAAGAAAACTAAAAAGCACCTTAGTCAGGTGCTTTTTTATATGCAATTGTTTATTTTAAAAATTAGAAAGGACTGGAATACATTATTCCTTACGCTACACTGCCATTTGTAAGTGTTGTAGAAAATAAAGACTAATAGTTAATTAAGGTCCATTTCTCAACGGATAATACATAGCAGTTTGATTTTTAATAGCGAATGTTAAACATAAGATAGTTTTAAATTAAACATATACTGCCAAACAACATGGCTTTTCATAAAAATAAACTCACTTTTTATTATTGTGATTTGTTTTTAATCAGTTGAGTAATTCTTTTGCATTTTTTATTTGACTACTTTTTATAAATAGGTAAAATTCACCTCGTTGTTTAGGAACACAATAAATTAACTCAAAGCGGGAATAGCTCAGTTGGTAGAGCACAACCTTGCCAAGGTTGGGGTCGCGAGTTCGAGCCTCGTTTCCCGCTCCAAAATATCATTATCTTGTAGATAAGCCCGAGTGGTGAAATCGGTAGACACAAGGGATTTAAAATCCCTCGCTTTTCGAAGCGTGCCAGTTCAAGTCTGGCCTCGGGCACCATTTATATTTTTCATTTCTTTTAGTTTTAATCTTTATTTCTCGGGATTGTTTAGTCGATATGATACTAGAGATATTACATTGAATAGTAATATCATTGATAGCTGTTATTATTTAATTATCCTGCGAGCAAATTGAATTTGATATAATATTAGTTGTTCTTTTTTAAGTTTTAAAACCCTTCTATTAATACTGTCTTCCTTTGACTCATCGGACCAGTTTGGTTGAGTATTTTTTTTATTTCAGTTTTCAATAAAACAGATTAAAATCTCCTTAGATTATTTAGCGATTAAAATAATTTTTCTTATGTGATCGTAAATAATCGCTAAATAACATGCTCTCTCAAATGAGAGAACATTTAATTTAATATTTAATTTAACATTTAGGAGCATATCAACATGTTTAATAAATTAACAACAAAAGCTTATATCGCAGTAACTGAATCGATTCGTAACTTCAAAAAAGATGAGCGCGGTGTAACTGCAATCGAATACGGTCTAATCGCAGTTGCAGTAGCTGTATTAATCGTTGCTGTATTCTATGGTGATTCTGGTTTTATTAGCAAATTAACTTCAAAATTTAGTGATTTGACTAGTACTTTAAGTGGTGCAAGCGTAACTAAATAATAGTTTTAGTTTATGTGGCTAACTTACTTTCTAAGAAATGGAGTAAGTTAGCCTGTATGATTTAATTCTTAAAAAGTTATTTTAGTATTTGACAGGATGAATTATTTACTGAAATTTAAAAAGTGCCAAAGAGGCATTACTTCAATTGAATATGGCTTAATTGCAGTGGTTGTTGCCGTATTTGTGGTCACAGTATTATATGGAGATAATGGTTTTATTGCGACACTTCAGAGTAAATTTGAATTACTTACCTCTAAAATAGTAACAGCAGTATTGACTAAGTAAGAGGGTAACTTTGTGGAGCTAATGAAGGGAAGTATTATTGGGCTACAATCTATCGTAATTTTATTATTAATCATTCTTTCATGGACAGATATACGCTCAAGAATTATTAGTAATAGAATTGTATTCATTTTATTAATGGTGGTGTTGCCATTAGCTTGGTTAAAGCATGGAGAGATTAATATAATACCCGCGTTATTGGTGTTAGTAATCGGCTTTATTTTATTTTCCTTTCGTATTATCGGGGCTGGAGATATTAAACTCACTTCAGTACTCATGTTAGCTTTACCAAATGAACAAATTATTTATTTTTTCTTCTTTACCGCATTTTCTGGATTAATTTTAATTATAGTTGGGTTGCTTTTTTTTCGGAATTCAATCAGAAAACAAGAACTGCCTTATGGCGTCGCGATTGGTTCAGGCTTTATCATTAATCTATTACTATTTAGTATTTAAATAAAAGAATTTAAAAAAATAAACATAATTATATAAATAATTTAAGGGGTAATAATGAATTATAGAATGTTATTTATCATATCTCTGCTTACACTTGTTGTAGGTATTGGTGGGATTTTATTTATGCCGACAGATGATTCGGGTACTACGGTCAATGAAGCGGGTGAAACTGTCGCAGTAGAAAAGAAACCAGAAAAACTCATCTTAATCGCAGAGCTCAAACGAGATATTGATGCGGGGCGTTTATTACAAGTGGAAGATTATGTGTTAAGTGAGTTAACGGTAACAGAAGATAATCCCCTTGTGAATAATGACTTAACAGATGTTTTATCACTCTCTAATACAAAAAATTTACAAGGTCATTTAGTGGCTCAAAATCTTAAATCAGGTTCACTTTTATCGAGAGCCGTTGTGATTTCACCTAATGATCCTAAATTCTTGTTAACCAGCCTCGATCCTAAACAAGAAATAGCCTTCCGTGTTTACCTTAAGCCAACAGAAAGCTATGTATTAGATACAATACAGAGTGGTAATTATGTCTCTATCTATAACCAAAAAGTCGCTACACGTTCTCGTGAAGATAGCACTGAGCGATATGCACTACTTAAACTGCTAGATAACGTCTTGGTATTACAAGTAAAAGAGTTTCAAACGATAGATGAAAATAATGAAGTGGTGAAAAAAGACGAATTATCAGATGAATATATTGGTTATATAAATCTTAAAGTAAATCCAGCACAAGCCAAGTTATTTTATTCATTAGAGAAAGGTTCTCAATTAATTATATTACCATCAAGTAATCAAGTAGAAAGTACAAATAACAAAGGTCTATTTATTAGAAAATTAAGAGGTAACGAATAATGAAAGATAAGAAAATAAAAAAGAGATTGCTTTCTGCATTATATATCGGACTAGGGACATTTTTCTCACTCAATGCTTTTGCTCAGACCTTTAATTTAGAACAGGGTGGGACAAAGTTAATTCGCACAGAGCAGAAAATTGATACTATTTTCGTTTCTTCGCCTACTGTTGCAGACTATGAAATTTTAGATGATAACAGTTTTATCATTTATGCTAAAGAAGAAGGACGTTCGGAAATCACCGCTTTCGGCGAAGATGGTAAGTCGCTTACAACAGATATTATTAATGTTAACTCAATCATTAATAACATAAATGATATAGCGGATACGAATAGACAGATTAAAGCACGTTTCCCAAATTCAAATCTCTCAGTGAAGAAAGTAGGTCAGGCTTATGTGATTGAAGGGAAAGCGCTTACTCAAGAAGAAAGTGATGAAGCGCATCGTATCGTTGGCGAAGCTTTAGGTAAAGGCAAAAAAGTAACAGAAACCTCATTTAATAGAGCAGATGGTGCAAGTGAATATGTACCTTTCTTAGATAAGTATCAATTTGATGGCGTAATTAATAATGCGAATGTAAGAGATACGACTCAAATTAATGTGAAACTTTCTGTTGTTGAAGTCAATAAAAAATTAACAGAAGCATTAGGAATTAACTGGGGACGTGTTGTTGGCGTTCATAGTGGTCCATTATTGGGTGGAAGTTGGTCAGGAAGTGGCGGATTTGACGGTTCGGGCTCCATTTTACAATTAAATGCAACGGGTGTTTCTGCATTTATCAATGCATTAGATAACCAAAATAATGGAAAAATCTTAGCAGAGCCAAGTATTTCTCTACTATCTGGTGAAACAGCAGATATCTTAGTAGGTGGTGAGATTCCATTTGCACAAAAAGATAAAGATGGTGGTGCTAATGTTACTTATAAAGAGTTTGGTGTAAAGTTACTGGTTGGAGCTAAAGTACAAAAAAATAACCGTATTCGTCTAGCTTTAGATCAAAGTGTCAGTAGTATTGCAGGTAGCTATTCATATGAAAGTGTAGGGACTATACCATTTTTTAATACTCGCCGTGCAAAATCTATTTTTGAAGTAGCAGATGGCGAAAGTTTTATCATTGGTGGTCTATTTAGTTCACAAGATGCAGAAGGAATTAATAAGATTCCACTGTTAGGTGATATTCCTGTATTAGGTGCATTTTTCCGTAACGCAAAAACAGATAGAGAAGATAGAGAACTCGTAATTGTCGCGACAGTAAATGTTGTTAAACCGGTACAAGAAAGTGAAATTGTGTATCCTACATTTGAGCAAACAGGAACTATGGAGCGCTTCTTTAATTTAACGCCAATTAAAAATGTCTATCATAAAACATTAAGCTCTAATTTCTTGAGAAATGGAGGATTTATTCAATGAGAAAATTAGCTATTGGTTTAACCCTTTTTATTGCGTTAACTTCAACACAAACGATGGCGTTTGTGAAAGATGAATTAGTAGATAATACTAAATTAGCACAGCCACATCAGTTAGATGATTTTAGTAGAACACAATTAGTCAATCGTTACATGTTATCTGAACATTCTGATGTTGCTTACCATAATATTATTCGTGCTGTTGTGAGAGATTTAGGTAGTGATAACAGTAAACGCGTAAATATAATTTGGAGTGATAAAAAATCACAAAAAAATGCAGCAAGAATTCGCAATTTTTTAATGAAAAAAGGCATAGAAAGCAAATCGATTAAACTTGTTCGTAGCCAGAATAAAAAGACTGTTTATCCACTTTATATAGAAGTGACGAAAATAGCTTCAAAGAAAACGCGTTGTTTAATTGATACAGCAGAAGATATGATGAGTTGGGATGGAATTAATCCTTGTGCAACAAAAAGTAACCATCGTATTCAATTAAAATATTAATCTTAAAGGGGTTGCTTTATGTTATTACTTGATAAGGAAAAAGTTACAGTTGACAGTGCCCGAAAAATTATAGTGGTCTCTAGTCAAGAGCACATTCAGAGTGATATCGCTCAGATTTTACGTACAAAAGGGTTAGAAAACTTAGAGATCATTAATAGTGACTTTTTGTCATCATCTGATTTAGCATTTGTGGCAGAAGAAACATTAGGTGTTATTGTCGACATTAGAAATGAGACAGATATAAAAGTTATTTCGGAAAATATTTATAGTGTTGTGCCCCAAAATGTTTGGTGTTGTGTTATCGGTCAGAGTGACTCGATTTCGTTAGCACAAAAATTATTAGAGGAAGGTATTCTTTATTTTCACTCAGATACACAACTTAAACAAATGGCCGAGAAAATAGTATCGGGTGTAAATATTCCTTTAGTTCGTCATACGGTAAAAATTACTGTATTAAGTTGTAAAGGGGGCTCTGGAGCTAGCCTGATTAGTGCTCATTTAGCAAATGAGATTTTCTTAAATAAAAAAGTCCCTGTTTTATTAGCTCAAGGACCAAATGGATCGCAGGATTTAGATCTTGCTTTTGATAAAAAATTACAAGGAGACATCGTAGAGTATCTACCTAATTTTGATCTCTATAGTGGTATTCCAGCTAAGCTACCTAATTCTACAACAGATAAATATAATTTTATCATTTACGATCAGCCAATTTTTAATGTAGATAAAGATGATTTTTCTAAATTCTTAGAATATAGCAATACTTGTGTTTTAGTTGTAGAGCGTACTATTGCTGCTTTAAGAGTTGCTAAGCAATTCTTAGATGAGTGTGAGCGTGTAAGAAATGCAACAGGTAAACCAATCCGTACTTTTATCTGTATATCTGATAATAGTTTAGAAACGTCTAAATTAATGGCAACGAATGATATTGAGACATTATTAAAATGTCCTATAGACGTTGTGATTCCTTTTTTAAAGAAAACAGATGCGAAGACAGTTTTAGATATTGATTTAGGGCGTGTAGGAAAAAAAGAGATTAATGCTTTAATGATGAAAGTGATTGGGGTGATATCACGCCATAAATCGAAAAAAGAAAAACAAAGTTTATTTTCTTCCTTACGTAAAACGATAACAGGTAATTAAAAATAGAAGAAGATCATAGAATATGTTGACGAAAGAACAACAAGTTTTTTTTAGAAATGAATTACTCAGTAATTTAGATGTTGAAAAAATTGATGAAATACAAAGTGAAAGAAGTAAACTCGTAGATGAGTTAGTTCAGATCGTTTATCGTGTTGCTGGAAAAGGGAATATCTATATTACATCGGCAGATGCCTTGTTTATGGCTGAGAATATCGCTGATGAGATTGGTGGTTATGGACCAATTAGAGAATTAATGGAAGATGATACTGTCAATGATATTTTAGTTAATGGTCCTGATGATGTCTGGGTTGAAAGAGCGGGTATTCTAGAAAAAACTGATAAAGTATTTATTAGCAATGAGCAGCTAACTGATATAGCTAAACGATTAGTTGCGAGAGTTGGACGTCGGATTGATGATGGTAGCCCATTAGTTGACTCTCGATTACCCGATGGAAGCCGTCTAAATGTGGTTATTGCACCCATTGCTCTTGATGGTACATCAATTTCTATCCGTAAATTCAGTAAATCCAAAAAGTCGTTGCAAGAACTTGTTAATTTTGGTTCCATGACGCGAGAAATGGCTAATTTTTTAATTATTGCAGCAAGATCTCGTGTAAACATCATTGTTTCTGGTGGTACAGGTTCGGGTAAAACAACGTTATTAAATGCATTATCTAATTATATTTCCCCGCAAGAGCGAGTCATTACATTAGAAGATACTGCTGAGTTGCGTTTAGAACAGCCACATGTTGTTCGTTTAGAAACACGTTTAGCGGGAGTAGAGCGAACAGGTGAAATTACGATGCAAGATCTTGTAATTAACGCTTTACGTATGCGTCCAGAACGAATTATTGTGGGTGAGTGTCGTGGTGGTGAAGCTTTTCAAATGTTGCAAGCAATGAATACTGGACATGACGGTTCAATGTCTACTCTCCACGCCAATAGTCCTCGTGATGCGACTGCTCGTTTAGAAAGTATGGTGATGATGTCAAATGCATCATTACCTCTTGAGGCAATTCGTCGAAATATTGCTTCTGCTGTTAACTTGATTGTACAAGCCTCACGCTTAAATGATGGTTCAAGAAAAATAATGAATATTACAGAGTTAATGGGAATGGAAAATGGACAAATTGTTATGCAAGATATTTTCTCCTATCAACCAAGTAAATATCGAGATGAAAATGGAAAAATCACAGGTGAATTTATTTCTCATGGTTTATTAACTCGTTCTATTGTTTATCAAAATGCGCAAGTATTTAATTTGAGTGCTGAGTTACAAAGTATTTTTGAGGAAAGTTAAATGATCTTAATGTATTATTTAATTCTCGCTTTTGGTGTAGTGTTATTTCTCTATACTGCAACAGGGTGGCGAACTACCAGAAAAAAAATACAATCCAATGATGTTTCCTTAAATAAAACGGCAGATATTATTGACGGTATAAAAAGAAAAATTGTGTTATGGCAGTATTATTTTATCGGTGGCGATAAAAAGAAATTATTAAGAAATATTATTATTACTGCTGCTGTTTTTCTGATCTTATTTTTTGTGAATATTGCTTATGTTCGTCTTGAACGGTGGATTTTTGTTTGTCTCTTTATTTTTGCTTTTATTGTTTTTGTATGGAAGTTTGGGCAACATCGCAACCAAAAAATGTTTAATGCTATGTTCCCTGAAGTCATTCAGATTATGAACGCAGCAGCAACAGGAGGCGCAGGGTTACTACAAGCATTAGAACGATGCGGAAAAGATCTAACAGGACAACTTGGCGAAGAATTTAAGAGTATTCACAAACGCCTCGCTCTGGGTGAAGAGCCAATGGCTGTGTTTGAAGATAGTTATAGCCGCTATCCATATAAAGAATTTTATTTCTTTATTACTATTATTCGTACCAATCTTTCTAAAGGTGGGCAAATTAGAGAAGTCATATCTCGTTTAGGAAGAGTAATTGCGGACAGTAAAAAAATGGAACAAAAAAAGAAAGCAATGACTTCTGAGGCGAGAATGTCGGCTTTTATTGTAGCAATGTTCCCTATCGGCTTTTTCTTATTTATGCAATTTGCAATGCCTGAAAACTTTGACTTTTTACTTAATGATCCTAATGGTCGATTCGTTTTGTATTATGTTTTTGGAAGTGAGTTGTTTGGTATGTTGATTATTTGGTGGTTAATGAGGAAGTCAACATGACATTGAAAATTTTCTTATTTTACATTTTGCTAATTGTATTTGGGATCTTCGTTTTATTAATTACGTTATCTCATAAAAAGAAATTAGAACGCACAAAAGAAATTCTGGCGGGAGAACGCCCTAAAGAAAAAAGTGAAGATACAGTTGAAAAAGGTAAAAGTAAACAGCAAATAGAATTAGAGTTATTGCTTATTAATAACAACCCAATCCTGAAATTTCTAGGGATGCTTGATAAAAATATTAAAATTAAGTTTGCTGTTATTTCAGTTTTGGCTGGTCTATATTATTTATATGCATTGAAAAATGATGCCG
This sequence comes from Pasteurella canis, assembly GCF_020810675.1. Taxonomy (GTDB): domain Bacteria; phylum Pseudomonadota; class Gammaproteobacteria; order Enterobacterales; family Pasteurellaceae; genus Pasteurella; species Pasteurella canis. The sequence goes on along the minus strand of NZ_CP085871.1, from coordinate 956,322 downwards.
ATCTTGTAACTGGATTAGCAATAATTTTTGTGCTGATTATTGTGATACCTGGAATTTTAACTAATACTATTTTGAAAGCCAAAGTGAAGAAAATTATGGTTGACCTCCCTGGTTTTATTGATTTAGTTGCAGTTAATGTTCAAACAGGGATTAGTATTGATGCAGCATTAAAGCAAGTCGCAACTGATTTTAAAAAGCTTAATCCTGATTTAACATATGTTATGTTGCGAATTATTCGTAAAGCTGAGCTAACAGGTCTATCACAAGCATTACAAGACCTTTCTATTTCATTACCAACAACAGAAATAAGAATGTTTTGTACAGTATTACAACAAAGCTTGAATTTTGGTTCCTCGATTTATTCGCACTTGATTCAATTAGCAGCAGATATTCGAGAACTTCAACTATTAATAATAGAAGAAAAGCTGGGAACATTGTCTGCCAAAATGAGTATTCCACTAATTTTATTTATCATGTTTCCAATTATTATTTTAATTTTAGCACCAGGTATAATGAGGGTATTTCCAAATGTTTTCTAAAGTAGCAAAAAAAGCATCACTTTGTATTTTCGTATTATCTATTGTTGGTTGTTCCGCTAATAATATGCAAAAAAATCTTTCACCTGAAAGTGTTACTGCAAAAGAAACATTATATGAAAGTACACAAAATTATTCAGCATTAATTTCTCTTTATAGAGATGTTTTAAAAACTAAAGAGGATCCTGCAATTCGTTATAAACTTGCACAAACATATTATCAGCGCGGTGACAGTAATTCATCTTCATTATACTTATCGCCATTATTAACTGATAATAGTCAAATAGGTACACAAGCTAAAACGTTACAGGTAAAAAATCTAATTCAATTACAACAATTTGCAGAGGCGATTTCCGTTGCCAATGATTTACTCGCTAAATCACCTAATGATGGAGAAATATATAATTTAAGAGGAATTGCTTACGCTCAAAATGGTAATTTGACACAAGCTCGAAACGATATTACGAAAGCAAGAGAATTTTTTATTAACGATAATGTTGCTGTTAATAACCTAGCAATGTTAAGTATTATAAATGGTGATTTTAATAATGCCGTTTCTTTATTATTACCACAATATCTTAATGGTATTAGAGAGCCTCGATTAATTCATAATCTTGTTTTTGCATTAGTCAAAAATGGCAATATAGACTATGCAAAAGATATCATCGTGAAAGAGAGATTAAATACTTCTCCTGATGATCTGATTAATGCATTGAAAAAAACAGAACAGACATCGAAGGGTGTCCGCAGATAATTAAAGAGGATTTGGTATGAAAAATTTTCTATCAAATAATAGAGGAACGTCTACAGTTGAATTTGCTCTGACTATAGCGTTCTATTTATTTATTGTTATGTTTATTTTTGAGTTTTGTCGTTTAGCTATTGCAACCTCGTATTGGGATCTTGCGATTACGGAAAGTGTCCGTATTGCTAAGAATGAACAAGCGACAGCAGGTAATTATGAAGAGGCTTTTAGGAAGGCTCTTCAACAGCAGAAAAAGTTTAATGATGAATCAACAATGGGATATCTTGCTTTATTAGAAAAGAATGATTTTAAAGTCAAGGTAGAATATGTAGATTGTGCTAAAGAGCACGAATGTATTCAGAATTTGTTAGATGAAAAATTTCGCCAACCTAAAAAAGACAGCGAAGGTAAGATTATTTCTCCTGATGGTCGTTTAGCCACATTAGCACGTTATTCATTAACTTACGAGTATAAATTTGTGACACCATTATTATTCCTTCCAAAATCGTGGTCAGAGACGATTTTGAATCGTGAATTTGTCGTTGTTCAAGAGTTTGAGCGTTCTCGTTTTAATGCGGGTAGTAGCTCTAACTCACAAGGTTAATTTCTTGTCATTTAGGAAAGTTTATCAATTATTCTATTTTATAGTAGAGCTATATATGAAAAAACTTGGTTTATTTAGGATTAAAAGATTTTTACAAAATAAAGAAGGCTCCGTGACGATAGAGTTTTTGTTTATGTCGATGTTTCTTCTTATTTTGTTTGCATTTTTATTTGATTTAGTCATGTTGCGTTCAACATTAGGTAAATTAGATAATGCCTCATATACAATGGTCAGTATTTTACGAGAACGGTCACAACTCTATAATCGAGCACCTCAAATTAATGAGGATGATTATAGGCAATTTGAAAAGTTGGCGAAAAGATTACTTTATGGAAACAAAGACAGTAATAAGAATGTAGGTCTTGTTTTAGAGTATTGGGCACAAGATGGTTCTGGTCGTAGTATTCCAAGTGCAGTAGGAAATTGTAAGCCATACAAGAAACTTGACGATTTAAGTTATTTATCTCCTCGTTCTGAATTAAACAATGAGAGAAAAATACCACTTTATCAAGTGACTTTATGTGTTGAAACCCATAGTTTATTTGAATCTTTGTTATTAGATGAATCTCAACGTTCATCAGGTTTGATGAGATCTTCATCAATGTCAGTATCACGATAATCTATCGTGGAGGAACTTTATGAAAAAATTGAATTTGACATTTTGTTTTTATGAAAAATTAAAACAGTTTTATGCTGATCAACGAGGGGTCTATACAGTAATGACTGCATTGCTTGCATTCCCTGTATTAGTTTTAATCGGTTTTACTGTAGATGGAACAGGGGTTTTATTAGATAAAGCACGTCTAGCACAAGGAATGGATCAAGCTGCATTGGCCCTTATTGCAGAAAATAATGAATATAGGGAAAATAAAAAGCATTCTGATGTCAATCGACAAATGATCTCTAAGGCAGAAAAAGATAAGTTTCGTGGAAATGAATTTATGGCGAAACAGGAAAAACGTAATCAAGAATTAATTCAAGGTATAGCTAGGCTATATTTAAGGTCAGAAGATAGCGGTGATCCCGATACGCCTGTTAAAGTAACTAAGGATTTTCAGTATTTATGTGAAGAATTAGATTTACCAACAGGTAACGAATATTCTCGTCGTAAACCTGTTGTTTGTCAAGTTCAAGGTAGTGTTGATCGTAAATTTTGGTTACCAGTCAGTGAGTCACTTGCTAATGTAAACTCTCTGAAAAATGGTCGTTTGACTTTAGATTCACAAACTACCTATGCTATCAAGGAAAAAGGAGTCGTCATTCCTGTCGAATTGATGCTTGTTGCTGACTTTTCAGGCTCTATGCATCAAGATCTTAACGGAAGATATAGCAGTGATAAAACGAAAATGGGAAAAAGCAAAATTTCTATTTTGAGAGAAGTCGTTGGTGAAATTTCAAAAATTCTATTACCACTCAAAGTATCAGAGGAGGTGAGTCCTTTTAATCGAATGGCTTTTACAACCTTTTCTGGGGGAGTAAGACAAAAAAACGAGTCTAGTAAATGCACTTTACCTTATGAGAGAAAATCATGGAAGAATTCTATCAATCTAACAGTTGAAAGATGGATCACTGGAAATAATGTACGCAAACAATGGAATCAGCAAAAGGGGCAATGGGAAGATAGCTGGGTAAAATTTGATGTACATTATAAAGGTAAGTATGATAAATTTTATGAAAACACATGTACAAAAGCCTCTCGAAACTCACCTATGCGTTGTCAAATATTAGCAAACCCTAAAACAATCATGGATTATGCAATGGAAATTCAAGATTGGACCACTGTGAGAGCTATATTTTATGCATATATGGATACGAATAGAACTATTAACCAAGTTCAGAGTTTTGATGGTTCGAATAGAAAATATCATTTAGTCTTTGATAATGAAAATTATTGTTTAGGTGGAAATACAGGAAAAGAAACTACACAAGCGTGGTTTGATCAATCAAATAAAAATATTTCTCAAGCTCTGAGTCGCATTAATCCACAAGGGTGGACATCTGCTTCATCAGGTTTAATTGTTGGTGCTAATTTAATTATGGATGCGAACAAAGATCCTAAATCTCAACCAGCAAAATTAGGGACAAATACACAAAGAGTTATTATGGTATTATCTGATGGGGAAGATAACTGGCCGACTTATGATACACTTGTTTCATTATTAAATGCGGGTATCTGTGACAGAATTAAAGAAAGAGTAGATACGTTACAAGATCCTAAATTTAGAGAGTTACCAACACGAATTGCATTTGTTGCATTTGGTTATAGTCCACCTAAACGTCAGGTTGATGCTTGGAAAAAATGTGTAGGTGATCAATATTATGTTGCTTATAGCCAAAAAGAGTTACTAGATACATTTAAACAAGTTATAGGCTTTGAAGAAGAAGTAGGACGTTCTTCATCTAAAAAACCAAAGTTTAACTAAGTTAGTAATATAAAAATCCCTTATTTCAAGGGATTTTTTGTTTTATAGCTATGACAACTATTCATGCGTTGTTATTTATATTTTCAATATAAAACAAAAGGATTAACTTAACGTTAATCCTTTTAATTTTCAAATTGCTATAGCTTAAAATTATAGCTGATCAGCATGCTGTTTTAGGTATTTTGCTACACCTTCAGGGCTACCAGTCATGCCTTCTTTACCTTTTTCCCATTGTGCAGGACACACTTCACCATGTTCTTCATGGAATTGTAATGCATCAACCATACGTAACATTTCATCGATATTACGACCTAATGGTAGATCATTAACTACTTGATGACGCACAACCCCTTCTTTATCAATTAGGAAAGAAGCACGTAATGCGACGCCTTCTTCTGGATGTTCGATACCAAAAGCGCGGGCAATTTCATGTTTGATGTCTGCGACTAATGCATATTTTACTTCACCAATACCACCATTTTCTACTGGTGTTTTACGCCAAGCATTATGGCTAAATTCAGAGTCAATAGAAACGCCAATAACTTCTACACCACGTTTTTGGAATTCCTCATAACGGTGATCGAATGCAATTAATTCTGATGGGCAGACGAATGTAAAATCAAGTGGGTAGAAAAAAACAACTGCTGCTTTACCTGCGATGTGTTGTTTAAAGTTAAAATTATTAACAATTTCACCATTACCTAGCACAGCTGCTGCAGTAAAATCTGGCACTTGACGAGTTACTAATACCATAGTAATAATCTCCTATTAAAAAAATTGAACAAAAAACACTGCTACTAGAGAAGCAGGATTTGCCTTTCTATTCTAAAGAAAGTTAAGTTGTTTTGACAGTAGTTTTTTGTATTCCATGTAGATCATGCGTTTTATAAGTATAAGGAGAAAACTATAATGCCAAATCAACATTCTTTATTAACCGCATTTGTGCATGCTGGTCGTAAGAAACGATTTTTACAAGGAGGAGTGAATCCTGTTATTCAACGTGCCTCATCATTAGTATTTGAGAGTTTAGCAGACAAAAAGCAAGCTAGTCTTCATCGTTCTAATGGTGCTTTATTTTATGGTCGACGTGGAACATTAACACATTTTGCATTACAAGACGCAATGACAGAATTAGAAGGGGGCGCTGGTTGTTATTTATATCCTTGTGGTGCTGCAGCAGTGACTCATAGTATTTTAGCTTTTGTCAAAAGTGGAGATCATATTTTAATGAGTGGTGCAGCTTATGAACCTTCACAAGATTTTTGTAATTTGTTATTAAAGCAGTTTCAAGTTGAAACGACTTATTATGATCCGATGATTGGAGAGGGGATTTCATCTCTTATTCAGAAAAATACAAAATTACTTTTTCTTGAGGCACCAAGTTCATTGACAATGGAGATCCCTGATATCCCTACAATTGTTAAAGCTGCACGTCAAGTTAATCCTGATATTGTTATTATGATTGATAATACATGGTCTGCTGGTGTGTTATTTAAGGCATTAGAACATGGAATTGATATTTCAATCCAAGCAGGGACAAAATATTTAGTGGGGCATTCCGATACAATGATAGGTACGGCAGTTGCAAATGCACGTTGTTGGGATAGATTGCGTGAACGTTCATATTTAATGGGACAGATGGTTGATGCTGATAGTGCTTATGTGACGGCAAGAGGCATTAGAACATTAGGAATTCGTTTAAAACAGCATGAAGAAAATGCTTTAAAAGTAGCACAATGGTTGGCTTCGCAGTCTCAAGTAAAAGTTGTTTATCATCCTGCGTTAGCGAGTTGTCCTGGTCATACTTTTTTCAAACGTGATTTTATAGGCGCAAGTGGGTTATTTTCATTTGAATTACAGCAAAAATTAACTCAACGACAGCTTGAAAATTTTATGAATCATTTCAGTTTGTTCAGCATGGCATACTCTTGGGGTGGATTTGAATCATTAATTTTGTATTATCAACCAGAAGAAATTGTGGCTATTCGTCCTAATATTGAATGTAAATTAACGGGTACTTTAATTCGTGTACATATCGGATTAGAAGATCCTGAAGAGTTAATTGCAGATTTACAAGCAGGTTTTGAACGTTTAGTACAATGTGATGATTGAGGCTCGGATGAGAAATATTGAGAAAATCGAACCGCACTTAAGGTAAGTTGAAGCGCAGGAAGTGCGGTCGATTTTTTAAATTTTATAATAAAATGCTACCAATAACAGCAATAGTGAATCCAACAATTCCAATGAGAGTTTCCATAACTGTCCAAGTTTTTAAAGTCGTTTTCTCATCCATTTCTAAGAAGCGGCTGACTAGCCAGAAACCAGAGTCATTCACATGTGATAGAGCTGTAGCGCCAGAGGCAATTGCAATCACAATAAAACATAAATCAAATTGACTTAATCCTGATGTTGCTGCTACAGTAGGTGCAATTAATGCTGAGGCTGTAGTGAGGGCAACTGTTGCAGAACCTTGAGCAACACGTAATGCCAGAGCAATGATAAAAGCTGCAACAATAACAGGTAATCCTGTATCTGATAGCATTGCAGACAATTCATTTCCGATACCACTTGATCGTAAAACACCTCCGAACATACCACCTGCGCCAGTAACTAATACAATTGCGCAAATTGGGCCCAATGCATTATCACAAATCTTCTCAACTTGTTCATAACTACGCTGATCTTTTAATAAGAAAATTGCCACAATTAATGTAATCAATAATGCAATTGGCGTTTTTCCTAATAAACGTAAACCGGCTACCCAAGGTTGGGAGCCATCAATAACTTTAGCAACGCTTAATGTATTTAAACCAGTATCAAGTAGAATCAAACAAATTGGAAGTAGTAAAATTAGTAATACATTATTGAAACTGGGTGGATTTTTGACTGCTGTTTCACTGATAGCGTTGTCATTTAGAAATGCTTTTGGTAATTCTAGTTTGATTTTTTTACCTGAATAAATACCAAATAAATAAGCGGCAATATACCAGGTTGGTATAGCACAAATTAAACCAACTATAACTAGTAGCCCCATATTTGCACCAAGGATATCACCAGAGGCTACTGGTCCTGGATGTGGTGGGAGAAATGCATGCATTACTGCAAATGCACCAGCAGCAGGTAAAGCATATCGTAATGTTGAGCCTCCGAATTGTTTTGCTACGCTAAAGATGATTGGCAACATGACGACTAGACCTGCGTCAAAGAAAATTGGAAAACCAAATAACAGAGATGCAATGCCTAGAGCGAATGGCGCTTTTTGTTCACCAAATTTATTGATTAATGTATCAGCTAATACCTTTGCTCCACCTGTGATCTCAAGCAATCGTCCAATCATTGCACCTAAACCGACAAGCAATGCAACGGCTGCAAGTGTATTTCCAAAGCCAGATAATAGTGTTGGTAATATTTTATCAGCGGGAATACCTGTAGCTAGTGCAGTAAGTAGACTGACAATAATTAATGCAACGAATGCATGTACTCTGAACTTCATAATTAACAGTAATAGCAGCAATACTGCAGCAATCATAATGATAATTAACATTGAAAACCTCCTTTTGGTTTGTTGTTACTGGTAACATACTTTGCTCTGCTTCTTTGGTAAAGAGAATTTTAGGATGAATTTGTAAATCTGTGATCATCTTCAAATAATATAGCAATTATTTAAATTGATATTTATTTCTTAAACTGAGTGAAAATAAAATTTATGTGATGTCTGTCACATAAATTAATGTTACTGGTAACTTTATGCTTGAATTTTAGGTATGGTAAATAAAAAGAATTAAAGGAGGTTTATTATGTCAAAAATCAAAGGAAAAGGTTTTATCCTAATGGGGGTATCTAGTACGGGAAAAACTTCTGTTGGGACTGCAGTCGCACAACGTTTAGGTATTAAATTGATTGATGGGGATGATCTTCACCCAAAAGCAAATATCATCAAAATGGGGCAAGGACAGCCATTAAATGATTTGGATCGTGCACCTTGGTTAGAACGTATTCGTGATGCAGCATTTAGTTTAGAACAAAAAAGTGAAGTTGGCATCATTATTTGTTCTGCTTTGAAAAAACAGTACCGTGATTTAATTCGTGATGGTAATGATGTGACATTTTTATTTTTACATGGTCCATTTGATCTAGTGCTTGAGCGCATGAAACAACGTAAAGGCCATTATATGAAAACAAGTATGCTTAAAAGCCAATTTGATACATTAGAAATACCACAAACAGATGAGCCTGATGTGATTCATATTAGTATTGATGGCACATTTGATGAGGTAGTAGAGCGCTGTGTCAAAGCACTTGAACCATTAATTTAGTTCTTAAAACTAACCGCGCTTTATAACGTATATATTATAAAGTACAGTTATTTTTTAAATACTTTGACCTAAGTGAATTTGATAACCTAAGTTGATAATGGCACTTTTTTGCGGCATACCTTGTATACGATTTAATAGTTCTGTTGCTGCGATTTTACCAATTTCTAAACGTGGAGTGATCACAGTTGCAAGCTGTGGTGTCATCGATTGTCCAACATCATGACCATGAAATCCTGCAATTGCAATTTGTTTGGGTACTTTAATCCCCATACGTTGACATTCAAACAGAGCGCCAATTGCTAAATCATCATTTGTACAAAAAATACCATCTAAGTCAGGTTTCTGCTGTAATGCTTCATTTAATTGTTGCGCTCCCAAGCTAAATGAGGAAGGTTGTTCAGTTGTTAAACTATGTGGCTGTAGTCCATGCTTTCTCATTGCTTGTTCATAACCCTGCATCTTTAGACGTGTACGTTTATCCATACGAGCAGAAAAATAAACAATATTTTTATGTCCTCGATTGATCATTGTTTCAACCATAGATTGCGCGGCTGCAATATTGTCAAAACCTATGGCTTGCTGTATACCTATTTCACTACTTTCCATAATTTCTATAATTGGAATATTGGCTATTTCAAGCATTTTCAATGTGCGAGCACTGTGTTGATTTTCTGAAAGGATTAATCCATCGACGTTGTAAGAAAGTAGGCTTTCAATACGTTTTTCCTCTTTTTCCATACTGTAACCATAGTGAGCTAACATAGTTTGATATCCCATATTATCACTAATCATTTCAATCCCTTTAATTACATCAGCAAATACTTGGTTAGTTAAAGAAGGAACTAGTACTCCAATTGCTCGACTCTTAGCATTAGATAGAATATCAGGTGCACGATTAGGTATGTAACCAAACAGATCGATTGCTTGTGCAATTTTAATTTGAGTATCTGGAGCAACAGATTCTGGATTGCGTAAATAACGGCTGATCGTCATTTTCGTAATACCAAGATGATTGGCTATATCTTGTAGGGTTGGACGTTTTCGCTTAGTCATTTTTCTCAATATCTTTTTTGTATAACTGGCGTATAATTAGTCCAAATTATTGGTTAGGAGAATGGAAAATGCAAGCTAAAACTGAACAGAATCTTACTGAACTTGAGCAAGAAATGAATGAAACTATTGCGAGTACTATACGCTTAACTCAGTATAGTCATGGCGCTGGTTGTGGTTGTAAAATTTCTCCTCAAGTACTAGAGAAGATCCTACATACTGAGATGGAAAAGTGGGTTGACCCACATTTATTAGTGGGGAATGAAACTAAAGATGACGCGGCAGTGTATGATATTGGTAATGGGATTGGGATTATTAGTACAACAGATTTTTTTATGCCTATTGTCGATGATCCTTTTGATTTTGGACGTATTGCTGCAACCAATGCAATTAGTGATATTTTTGCGATGGGTGGAAAACCAATTATGGCGATCGCTATTTTAGGCTTCCCAATTAAAAAATTACCTGCTGAAGTAGCACAAAAAATTGTTGATGGTGGACGTTTTGCTTGTCAGCAAGCAGGCATTGCTCTTGCTGGAGGGCATTCTATCGACTCTCCAGAACCTATTTTTGGTTTAGCAGTAACAGGAATCGTTCATACGGATAAAATGAAGAAAAATGCATCAGCAGAAGCGGGTTGTAAATTATTTTTGACTAAGCCTCTTGGTATAGGTGTGTTAACAACCGCAGAGAAAAAAGGTAAGTTAAAAGAAGAGCATAAGGGGTTAGCAACAGAGGTTATGTGTCAATTGAATATGATTGGTGCTGAATTTGCTGAAGTAGAAGGTGTTACAGCCATGACGGATGTGACTGGCTTTGGTTTATTAGGACATTTAACCGAAATTTGTGAAGGCTCAGATTTAAGTGCAAATGTGTATTTTGATCAAGTTAAAACCTTGGAAGGGGTCGAACGTTATATTGAAAAGGGATGTATACCAGGTGGGACTGAGCGTAATTTTGCAAGTTATGGCCATAAAGTGAGTGCTATGACCGACATGCAGAAGGCTATCTTATGTGATCCACAGACTTCTGGCGGTTTATTGATTGCGGTTAAAGAAGACGCTGAGTCCACTGTATCAGCAATTGCACAAAAAGCGGGGATCACATTAATTGAAGTCGGTAAACTACTTGAGTCAAATGGAGAAAGTGCGGTCAGAATTCAAGTTATTTAACTAAAAATAGGTTAATGCTTTATGTGTTTGGCATTAACCTATTTTGTTAGTATTGAGTTGAATTATATTCTATTAAGAATCAAGTTTGCCATCATTTCAATATGTTTTGCTGAGGCATTTAATGCAGGAATATATCGGTAAGACGTTCCGCCATTTGTTAAGAAAATTTCTTTATTTTCTTCTTCAATCTCTTCTAATGTTTCTAAACAGTCAGCAGCAAAGCCTGGACAGATGACAGCAACTTTTTGAATATTCTGGTTAGGAGCTTGCATTAAAAATTGATCTGTATAAGGTTGCAACCATTCTTCTTTACCAAAGCGTGATTGAAAGGATAATCCCCATTGATTTTCAGTGAGTCCTAATTGATCAATTACTTCAAGTACAGTTTGTTTACAATGTTCACGGTAATAGTCCCCCATGTTTTCATAACGTAGTGGAATACCATGAAAGGAAAAGAGTAAAAACTCGTCAGGTTGCCACTGATCTTTGATTGATTTGACTAAAGCAGAAATATAGTCTTTATTGATGTGATAAGAATGAATAAAATCAAAAGGAAGGAATCCTCGTTGTGTATGAATCACTTTAGCAAAGGCATCAAAAACAGCTCCTGTTGTTGAGCTACTGTATTGAGGATAGAGTGGTAATACAATGAGTCTTTCTACGTGTTTTTCCATCAAACGTTGTATGGCATCTTCGATAGATGGATTGCCGTATGTCATGCCAATTTCAACAATAATATTTTGTTCTTGTTGGATAAAATATTCTTGTAATGCTCGTTGTTGTTCTTGTGTGATACTGAGTAAAGGGGAGCCTTTTTCAGTCCAAATCGAGGCATAATTTTTAGCTACGCGTCTAGAGCGTAGAGGCAAAATGATCCCCTTTAATAAAGGAAACCATTTGTAACGTGGTAAATCTACTACACGAGGATCAGTTAAAAATTGCCATAAATAAGTGGAGATGGCTTTTGGGGTTGGCTTGTCTGGTGTCCCTAAATTAATTAAAAGGACACCTATTTTTTGTTTATTCATGATCGACCACTGAAAGAGTTAAACGAGCAATACAACAAAGTTTATTTTGTTGATCTGTTATATGTATTTGCCACACCTGAATTTTTTTGCCTAAATGAACAGGCGTAGCCTTAGCTGTAACAACACCTTCTTTAACTGGACGAAGGTGATTCGCATTAATGTCTAAACCTAGTACAGCTTGATTTTCATTTATACAACAAAAACCTGCCATCGAGCCAATCGTTTCTGCCAATGCCACTGAAAGCCCACCATGTAAAAAACCCATAGGTTGTACAGTGCGTTGATCTACTGGCATAGTCGCCTCAAGCCAGTCATCGCCTTGCGCACTAAATTTGATTCCAAGGTGCTCTATTGCGCTTTGTTGACTGAGCTGATTCATTTGTTTAAGGCTATAATTCTTTTTCCAAATCATATTATTATTCCAATAACGTTAATAACGCTTGTACGGGATGCTTAGGTTGCCATTTCTCCATACGTTTCACTTGGCTACGGCAGGAATAGCCTGTTGCTAAACAATATTCAGGCTTTTTATCTACTAATTTTTTTGCCCAAGATAAAGCATAAATTTCTTTAGACATAGTAAGATGTTGTGCTTCATGACCAAAGGTGCCTGCCATACCACAACATCCTACATTTTCTACAGTTAATTTTTGTCCAAATAGAGCAAAGATTTGTTGCCACTCTTTACCACTATTTGGTAGGGCTGTTGATTCAGTACAATGTGGAAATAAATACCATTGCTGTTGATGAAAAGTGCGGTCAGTTTTCATAAAGTTTTGTAATATACTTTGTTGGTCATCTAACTGTGCTTTTAACCACTCTTGCGAAGTGACTACATGAAACTCACCACGTTTTTCGGCAAGTATTTCTTTATATTCATCGCGGTAAGTGAGTACAATTGCAGGATCGACACCAACCATTGGTATCCCTAATTTTGCGATACGTGATAAAAAATCAGCTTGATTTTTAGCTGTTTTAGCAAATCGTGTTAAAAAGCCTTTGATATGTTGTGCTTTGCCATTCGGTTTAAAAGGAACTAATACAGGTAGATAACCTAATTTTTGTGTAAGTGCAATAAAGTCAGCAACTACTTTTGCATCATAATAAGATGTGAATGGATCTTGAACAATGAGTAAAATGTTTTGTTTTTCGACCGCACTTAGCTGCTCTAATTGCTCTAGTGAATATCCCTGATAACCAATTTCGACGAGTTGTTGTTGTAATGCTGGAGCTGAAAGTTGTGGTAAATCAACAAGCCCTAACATTTTTTTTGTCGCTATTTGCGTCAGTTTAGCTTCGGTAAAGAAGTTAAAAAAAGTCGGTTTTTTAGCCATGAATGGAGCAATATATTCAACATTGGCAATCACATAGTCTTTGGCTGAGCGCAGGTAACGAGAATGGTATAAATAGAAAAATTTTGCACGGAAGTTCGGCACATCAATTTTGATAGGACATTGGCTAGCACAAGCCTTACAAGCTAAGCAGCTATCCATTGCACTTTTAACCTCATGTGAAAAATCATATTCTCCACGCCATTTTTGTATTGAATTTCGTATTTTTTTAATCAAATCAGTCAGTTTGATTTCACTTTGTCGAAAATCTAATTGTGTAGGCGTGATATTTTCAGTTGTCATTAAACGTAACCACTCACGTAGGATTGCAGCACGCCCTTTTGGTGAAAATAATCGATTTTTACTGATTTTCATAGAAGGACACATGGTACTATGAACATCAAAATTAAAACATAACCCGTTCCCATTGCAATTCATTGCACCATTAAATGCCTCACGGATTTGTATCGGAATTTGCCTGTCATTATCGGCTCGCATTGGCGATAAAATAGAGTAAAGGGTATCTTTACTATGTAAAGGTGTACAAATTTTCCCAGGATTTAAGCGATTGTCTGGGTCAAATAAAAACTTAATATAACGGAGTTCTTGCCATAATTCTGGTGTAAAGAATTTTTCACCATATTGTGAACGCATACCTTTACCATGTTCACCCCAGATGAGACCTCCATATTGGCGTGTTAAGTCTGCGACTTGATCGGAAATCTGCTTGAATAAAGTCACTTGTGCTTTATCGCATAAATCTAATGCTGGGCGTACATGTAAAACGCCAGCATCTACATGACCGAACATACCGTATTGTAGACCTTGCTTATCTAATAAGGCTCTAAATTCAGCAATGTAATCAGCTAAATTTTCGGGTGGAACACAAGTGTCCTCAACAAATGGAATTGGCTTAGCATTGCCTTTCGTATTACCTAATAAACCGACAGCTTTTTTACGCATAGCATAAATACGCTCGATAGAAGTTAAATCAGAACAGACTTGATAACCGATGATCGCATCTTGTTGTTGAGCAATTTTTTTATCTAGTTCAGTGCAAAGTGCGTTGACTTGACGTTGAATTTTAGATTTATCATTACCTGCATATTCCACAATATTTAAGCCAAGTATGGGATTATTTTCTTCTTCACTGAGCAATTCATTAACAGAATGCCAAATAATATCTTGTTTAGCTAAATTGAGAACAGTGGAATCGATAGTTTCAACAGAGAGAGCTTTAGCATTGACCATAAAGGGGGCATTTCGCAGTGCAGCATCAAAAGAACTGTATTTCACATTAATTAATGTTCGATATTGAGGAATAGGGGTGAGATCTAATGTTGCCTCACAAATAAAAGCAAGAGAGCCTTCTGAACCCGTAAGAATACGAGTAAGGTTAAACTCACTTTCATCTTCATTAAATACATTTTTTAGATCATATCCCGTTAAGAATCGATTGAGCTGAGGAAGATCTTGGAGAATTTTACTGCGATTTTTTTTACAACGCTGAAAAATTTCTTGGTGTAAATGGTAAGCTGTTTTAGATAAAGGCTGTTGTGCGAGAGTTTCTAAAAATTTATCTGTTTTTATTGCATGAGTATCTAATATTTCACCATTTATTAACACTGCTCGTAAACCTAATACATGATCAGATGTTTTTCCATATTGTAATGAGCCTTGTCCTGAAGCATCAGTATTAATCATGCCTCCTAAAGTTGCACGATTACTGGTAGAAAGTTCGGGTGAGAAAAATAAACCATAGGGTTTTAAAAATTGATTGAGTTGATCCTTGACGACACCTGCTTGTACACGTACCCAACGTTGTTCAACGTTAAGCTCTAAAATGGCCGTCATATAACGTGAAAGATCAACAATAATATTCTGATTAATTGCCTGCCCGTTTGTGCCCGTACCGCCACCACGAGGGGTGAATGTTAAGCGTTGATAAATGGACTTTTGAGCAAGTTTTGTAAGCCTTACTATATCAGCGACTGTCTTAGGGTATAAAATTGCTTGAGGTAATTGCTGATAAACGCTGTTATCCGTCGCTAAACTTAGACGTTCAGCATAACTAGTCGTAATATCCCCCTCAAAATGTTGTATCTTTAAGTCGTTTACATAATCATAAACAAGAGGGGATAGCTGTGGAATATTTTTCAAGCGGGGTAGCATATTTATCACTCTGTAAGTTTTGAAACAATATGTAAAAATTAAGTCAATAATTGTAAGTATTTCATTTGAAATGAATGTGAAGTGATTTTAGCATATTCAAATATTATTGCGTTGGAAATTTTTTAATCAGCAAGAGTTTTATTTAAGTTAGAAAAAGAAGTGCGTTTTTTTCAATTATGCAGTTAGTTTCTTATTTGTTTTTGAGCATTTTTGATGTTTTTTTGCTTAAAAAATAAGCGCAAAATATAAAAGAATTTGATTTTATGGGATGAAGATAGGATAATATAGGTACTTTTGAAACTTTCTTTATGTGGTTTATTTTAATAAGAGAAAGAATTTGTCAAAAGAAATTCAGGCAAATTCCAGCCTTGTAAAATGTAAAGACTTAGACTAAGTAGATTAAAAAGAGTTCACTTTCTAATTGAAAAAGTTTAAGATGAGAAAGAACACAATACTTTGTGTTTCTAAGTTTTAATCAAATTAAGACTTAGTTTTTATTTAAAAGATGACTAAATGATAAGAGGATCATCCAAATGAAAAAAACTGCAATCGCATTGACTATTGCTGCACTAGCAGCAGCTTCAGTAGCACAAGCCGCTCCACAAGCTAATACTTTCTATGTAGGTGCTAAAGCGGGTTGGGCATCTTTCCACGATGGTTTAAATGCATTTAAACCGACACTTGATGTTAAACGTAACTCTGTGACTTACGGTGTATTTGGTGGTTATCAAATCACTGATAATTTTGCAGTTGAATTAGGTTACGATGATTTCGGTCGTGCTAAAGTTAAATCTAAAACTAATGGCTTAACTTATGGAAAACACACTAATCATGGTACACATTTAAGCTTAAAAGCTAGCTACCCTGTATTAGACGGTTTAGATGTATATGCGCGTGTAGGTGCAGCACTAATTCGTTCAGACTATAAAATTGCGGATGAAGTTACTCAAGTTCCAAATAGTGTATATGTACGTAATCATAGCTTAAAAGTCTCTCCAGTATTTGCTGGTGGTGTAGAGTATGCATTTATTCCTGAGTTAGCAGCACGTATCGAATACCAATGGGTTAAAGGTGTTGGTAAATATAAAGATGCTAACGGCAACCGTTTAGACTATACGCCAAGTATTGGTGCTGTAACTGCTGGTTTATCATACCGTTTCGGTCAAGCAGTTGCTATGCCAGAAATTGTGAGCAAAACATTTACATTAAACTCTGATGTAACTTTCGGTTTCGATAAAGCTGATTTAAAACCAGCTGCACAAAATGTGTTAGATGGTATCTATGGTGAAATCGCACAATTAAAATCTGCTTCAGTGGCAGTTGCTGGTTACACTGACCGTTTAGGTTCAGATGCTTACAACTTAAAATTATCTCAACGCCGTGCTGACACAGTAGCTAACTATTTAGTGGCTAAAGGTGTTGCACAAAATGCGATCATGGCAACTGGTCATGGTGAAGCTAACCCTGTAACTGGTAACAAATGTGACTCAGTTAAAGGTCGTAAAGCACTTATCGCGTGTTTAGCTGACGATCGTCGCGTTGAAATCGCTGTTAAAGGTAACAAATAATTAATTTGTTAAGCCTATAGCAAGAATTTTAAAAGACCTAAACCTATTGTTTAGGTCTTTTCTTTTATTAATTGAGATTAAATTTTTAAGGAATGTTGAAATGAAAAAGTGGATTGTATTGATCTTAGTCGCTATTGTAGCTGGTTTTACTGTAATGACTAGCTACAATGGGTTAGTGAAAGCAGAGGAAGAAATTGATTCTGTTTGGGCAAATGTAGAATCAGCATATCAACGTCGAGCAGACTTAATTCCAAATTTAGTAAACACTGTTAAAGGACAGGCGAATTTTGAACAAGACACTTTAACTAAAGTTACAGAAGCTCGAGCGAAAGCATCACAAACTAAAATTGATCCGTCGAATCTTTCTGAAGAACAGCTTGTTAAATTTCAACAAAATCAAAATGAAGTAGGTTCAGCATTGTCTCGTTTATTAGTGACAGTTGAACAATATCCTGCATTACGAGCCAATGAAGGATTTATGAATTTACAAGCACAACTTGAAGGCACAGAAAATAGAATTAATGTTGCACGTAATAAATTTAATGAAGCGGCCCGTTTATATAATCAAAAAGTACGCCAATTTCCTACAAAGTTAGTCGCGATGATTTTCGGTTTTAAAGAAAAACCATATTTTAAATCAGTAGAAGGGGCAGAAAATGCGCCTGCAGTTAATTTTAATTAATCATTGAAGAAAATACGATATGCCTTTATTTTCACGAATTCCAATTAATAAAACGCAAGTTGAGAAAGCTATTTCTCAACTTGAAACCCAAACATCAGCTGAATTACGTGTTTATATTGAACGGAAAATTCCTAAAAAAACGTCATCTAAAACGGGTGTGGCACGTGCATTAGTGATTTTTAATGATCTAGAAATGTATGAAACACAAGCGAGAAATGCGGTACTCATTTATGTCGCTTTTAAAGATCACCAATGTTCAATTATCGGTGACCAAGGTATTCATCAATATGTTGGTGAACAATTCTGGCAGCAACAATGTGATGTTATGGTCAATTATTTTCGTCAAGGTGAATATACTCAAGGTATTGTTACGGCAATTGAAAATATAGGAAAAGAGCTTGCATTATATTTTCCTATTCAATCAAATGATAAGAATGAATTAGACAATGAGGTGATTATCAATGGTTAAATGGCTAAAAAGTGTGGTCATTTTTTTCTCTTTTTTCTTTACATTATCCGCTTTTGCAGCACAATTTCCACCTTCGCCGAATCCGTTCCAATATATTAATGATTACACCAACACATTATCGGCTAGCGAGAAAGGGGCATTAGAGCAAAAATTAATTGATTATAGTAAAGAGACTAGTTCGCAAATTGCGGTAGTTATCATTCCTTCAACGGCAGAATATGAGATTTCGCAATATACATTTGAGCTCGGTGATAAATGGGGGATTGGGCGTAAGCAATTGAATAATGGTGTATTAATGTTGATTGCTAAAGATGACCGTAAAATGTTTATCGGTGTTGGACAAGGTTTAGAAGGGATACTGCCCGATGCATTTTTATCTCAACTTATTCGTAATCAAATTACACCTTATTTTAAACAAGGTCAGTATGCAGAAGGGATTAATAACGGTTTAAACTACATTATTGCAACTAGCAAAGGCGAGTTTGATCCAAACCAAGTCGTAGATGATGACAGTTGGGAAGATTATATTCCAATTTTTATGGTCGTTGTATTCATCTTATTTGTCGTATTAAGCGACTTACGTGCAACACCTTATGTTAGCCCAACGGGGCATAATTCATCACGTAGAAGCACTACACTCGGGCGCAGCAGTAATTATCGTGGCGGTGGTGGTTTCGGTGGATTTGGCGGCGGTAGCGGATCTGGTGGTGGATTCGGCGGTGGCAGTTTCGGTGGCGGTGGTGCTGGCGGTAGCTGGTAAATAGTTGATTATTCCAGTAGGGTTATTGGTCAGTTTTTTTCTCTGTGTTACAATACGACCGTTTACTTACTTTTGAGGATAATTATGGAAACCTTAGATAAAATCAAAAAACAAATCAGCGAAAACCCTATTCTTATTTATATGAAAGGCTCACCAAAATTCCCATCTTGTGGCTTTTCTGCGCGTGCAGTAGAAGCATTGATGCATTGCAAAGTGCCTTTTGGTTATGTTGACATTTTACAGCACCCAGATATTCGTGCTGAATTACCCGCATATGCAAACTGGCCAACATTCCCACAATTATGGGTTGAAGGTGAGCTAGTCGGTGGTTGTGACATTATGTTAGAAATGTTCCAGCAAGGTGAACTACAAACATTATTAGCTGAAGTAGCAGCAAAACATCCACAAGAATAATATCTCAAAACCCGCAATTCTGCGGGTTTTTCTTTTTTCAACTCACATCACAAACAAAGAATAACTTGTTATAATTCATTGTCAAAATTAACTGCACTTTTAGAGAGTTTTATGTCCTTACAGTTTAATTCCGTCGCATTATTATTAGTTGTATTAATTTTACTCGGTGTATTGAGTAATAACAGTTCAGTGACGATTTCAGCTGCAATTTTGTTATTAATGCAACAAACATTTTTAGCGCAATATATTCCATTTATGGAAAAAAATGGCATCACCATTGGGATCATTATTCTGACGATTGGCGTATTGAGTCCGATTGTTTCAGGTAAAATTCAATTACCTGATGTTACGATCTTTTTGAATTGGAAAATGTGGTTGGCTATCGTTGTGGGATTATTAGTGGCGTGGCTTGGTGGACGTGGCGTTGGATTAATGGGCGCACAGCCTGTATTATTGACGGGGCTATTAATTGGAACAATTTTAGGCGTTGCTTTTGCTGGTGGCATTCCAGTTGGACCATTAATTGCGGCGGGCATTCTTTCGTTATTTTTAGGTAAATCATAAAGTGAAACAAGGAACAATCGATGAAAAATAAATGGTTATTTATTTCTGCATTAAGTGGATTTTTTTGTATCGCATTTGGTGCATTTGCAGCGCATGGCTTAGAAAAAACACTTTCCTCACAAGCCTTTGCGTGGATCGACACTGGTTTAAAATATCAAATGTTCCATACAGTAGCATTGATGGTGCTTGGTGCTTTACAGTCTTATTTACGTATTGATTGTGACAGATGCATTTCTGTGATTGGCACAACTTGGTCATTTGGCATCTTGCTTTTTAGTGGCAGCTTATATTTATTAGCATTAGGTGCAAGCAAAGCCTTAGTATGGGCAACACCGATTGGCGGAACATTATTTTTAATTGGTTGGGCAGCATTAGCATATCGAAGTATTAAAAATTAAGTGATATGAAGAAGAATTTAAGAAAAATAGAATTTAGCACGTTACAAAAATCCCTATTATCAGAACTGAATGAAGTAATGAATAGCGATTATCGTCAGCTGTTGGCTCGAATTAAAGGCATTAGTAATATTAAAAATGAACAAGCGCAACAAGCAGTCGCAGCTGAAATTCAGTCACAAATCCAGTTAGCGCAGGAACGCTTAAATCAGCGTAAAAGTGCGGTTAAAAATATCGAGTTTCCTGAAAACCTCCCTGTAAGTCAGCGTAAAGAAGAAATCCAAAAACTAATTACACAACATCAAGTAGTGGTGATTGCTGGTGAAACGGGGTCAGGAAAAACAACTCAATTACCGAAAATGTGTTTGGCGTTAGGTCTAGGCACAAAAGGATTAATTGGCCATACGCAACCTCGCCGTATTGCAGCTCGTTCAGTGGCAACACGTATCGCAGAGGAATTAAACACTGAACTTGGCGATTTAGTCGGTTATAAAGTCCGTTTTACGGATCAAATCAGTGAAAATACGATGGTCAAATTGATGACTGATGGTATTCTATTAGCCGAAATTCAAAGCGATCGCTTTTTAAATCAATATGATACGTTAATCATTGATGAAGCCCATGAACGCAGTTTAAATAATGATTTCATTCTTGGGTATTTAAAACAGCTTTTACCAAAACGCCCTGATCTTAAGGTGATCATCACTTCTGCAACAATTGATGTAGAGCGTTTTTCCAAACATTTTAATAATGCGCCAATTATTGAGGTCTCGGGTAGAACTTATCCCGTTGAAGTGCGTTATCGTCCCGTTGTTGAAACTGAAGAGCAAGATCAATTGCAAGCTATTTTAGATGCAGTAGATGAGTTACAAACTGAAGGACGCGGCGATATTCTGATCTTTATGAATGGTGAGCGTGAAATTCGTGATACGGCTGAAGCCCTACAAAAACAGGATTTAAAACACACTGAAATTCTACCGCTCTTTGCTCGTTTATCAGCACAAGAACAGAATAAAATTTTTAATCCATCTGGCTTAAATCGCATTGTGCTTGCAACCAACGTAGCTGAAACCTCGTTAACTGTACCTGGTATTAAATATGTGATTGACCCTGGTACAGCGCGTATTTCCCGTTATAGCTATCGCACCAAAGTACAACGTTTACCTATTGAGCCGATTTCTCAGGCTTCGGCAAATCAGCGTAAGGGGCGTTGTGGCCGTGTAAGTGAAGGGATTTGTATCCGCTTGTATTCAGAAGATGACTTTAATAGCCGTCCTGAATTTACTGATCCTGAAATTTTACGCACCAATCTTGCTTCAGTTATTTTACAAATGACCGCACTTGGATTGGATGATATTGATGCGTTCCCTTTTGTAGATGCCCCTGATAAGCGTAATATTCAAGATGGGATCAAGCTATTAGAAGAATTAGAGGCTTTCCATTTCGTCAAAGCAAAATTTGGTGAAAGACGTCAATTAACGCAAGTAGGTAGACAGTTAGCGCAGTTGCCTGTTGACCCTCGTTTGGCAAAAATGTTGTTGACTGCAGTCAAATTGAATTGTTTACACGAAGTGATGATTATTGTTTCGGCGTTATCGATTCAAGATCCACGTGAGCGACCACAAGAAAAACAACAGTCAGCAGATGATAAACATCGCCGTTTTGCGGATAAAAAATCAGATTTTCTGTCCTTTTTAAATTTATGGCAATTTATTCAAACTCAGCAAAAAGAACTTTCTAAAAATCAATTTCGCCGTTTATGTCAAAAGGATTATTTGAACTATTTAAGAATCCGTGAATGGCAGGATATTTATCATCAAATTCGCCTAACAGTGCGTGAAATGGGGCTGCCAATAAATTCTCAGCCAGCAGAATATTCACAGATTCACACCGCACTTTTAAGTGGTTTGCTA
Organism: Pasteurella canis; assembly: GCF_020810675.1. Taxonomy (GTDB): domain Bacteria; phylum Pseudomonadota; class Gammaproteobacteria; order Enterobacterales; family Pasteurellaceae; genus Pasteurella; species Pasteurella canis. Next base: position 934,180 of record NZ_CP085871.1, on the reverse strand, counting down.
TCGCATATCGGGATGAAAGAAAGTGAAAAACAGCAGTATTTAGGTGCTCGTAATGCGCATTTTGCGATTTTCCCTAACTCCGTTTTATTTAAGAAACAGCCGAAATGGTGTATGGCTGCTGAGCTCGTGGAAACCTCAAGACTTTGGGGGCGAATGGTCGCTGATATTGACCCAGAATGGATCGAGCCATTAGCTACGCACTTAATTAAAAAATCCTATGCTGAGCCTCGTTGGTCAAAATCCAAAGGTGCAGTCATAGCAGATGAAAAAGTGAGCTTGTATGGTGTGCCGATTGTTGCTAGCCGCTCAGTGAATTATGGTGCTATTGATCCACTGGTGAGCCGCGAAATTTTTATTCAATCTGCATTAGTCGAAGGGGATTGGTTTACTAAACATAAGTTTTTTCACCAAAATCGCCAATTAATCCGAGAAATTGAGGATTTAGAACACAAAAGTCGTCGCCGTGATATTTTGGTGGATGAACGCACCTTGTTTGAGTTTTATGACCAGCGTATTGGTACGGATGTAGTGTCGCAACGCCATTTTGATAGCTGGTGGAAAAAAGTCAGCCAACAAGACCCTGAATTACTCAATTTTGAAAAAGCCTTTTTAACTAAAGACAATGCGGAGCAAGTTAGTGAATTGGATTTTCCGAATTTCTGGCATCAAGGCAATTTAAAATTCAAGCTCAGCTATCAATTTGAACCCGGTACTGATGCCGATGGTGTGACGGTACATATTCCATTACCTTTATTAAACCAAGTAGAAATGAAAGGGTTTGATTGGCAAATTCCGGGCTTACGCAAAGAGTTGATTATTGCATTAATCAAGTCCCTACCAAAATCTTTACGCCGTAATTTTGTGCCAGCACCAAATTATGCTGAGGCATTTTTAGGGCGAGCAAAACTGCTTGAAAAGCCGCTTTTAGAAAGCCTGATTTATGAACTGCGTCGAATGACAGGTGTGAGTGTTGAGCCTGAAAGTTGGCAATTAGATCAGTTACCAAGTCATTTAAAAATGACGTTCCGAGTGATTGATGATAAAGGTAAAAAAATTGCTGAATCAATGGATTTAGATAGCCTGAAATTCCAATTAAAAGATCAGGTTCAAGAAAGTATTTCTGCGGTGGCAGATGATGGTATCGAGCAAAGTGGTATCCACGTTTGGAACTTCGACAGCTTGCCACAATGTTATGAGCAGAAAAAACGAGGCTTTACGGTGAAAGCTTTCCCTGCGATTGTCGATGAAAAAGAAGCAGTAGGGATTAAATTATTTGAAACGGAATTTGAGCAGCAGGTCGCAATGCAACAGGGATTACGCCGACTACTATTACTCAATGTACCTTCACCGATTAAATATCTACACGAAAAACTGCCCAATAAATCGAAACTTGGCTTGTATTTCACACCGTTTGGGCGAGTATTGGATTTGATTGACGATTGTATTGCCTGTGCCGTAGATAAGCTGATTACCGATTTTGGTGGATTGGTTTGGAATGAAACGGATTTTGATAAATTGCGTGATTTTATTCGTGAAAACCTAAATGAAACCACCGTTGACATTGCTAAACAAGTGGAACAAATTTTAACCTTAACTTATGAGCTTAACAAACGCTTAAAAGGCAAAATGGATTTCACTATGGCATTTGCGTTATCTGATATCAAAGCCCAGTTAAATGGTTTGATTTATCAAGGCTTTGTACAAAAAACAGGGTATGCTCGTTTGAATGACTTACAACGTTATTTACAAGGTATTGATAAACGAATTGATAAGCTCTTACAAGATGTGAATCGTGACCGTGCAGCGATGTTAAGAGTGGAACAAGTTAACCAAGCGTATCAACAACTCCTTGCAAAACTACCAAAATCTAAACCGCACTCTAATGAAGTAAAAGAAATTCCCTATATGATTGAGGAATTGCGAGTGAGCTTATTTGCCCAACAACTCGGCACAAAATACCCAATATCAGACAAACGGATTTTAAATGCAATTAAAGAATTAGGTTAAGCGCAAAAAATAAAAGGCAGAGATTTCTGCCTTTTAATTTATTTATTCTTTTTGAGTAAATAATAAAAAAGCCAGAATATGCATTATTCTGGCTTTTATAAACTCTTGATTTCAATTCGGTGGTGGAGCTGGCGGGAGTTGAACCCGCGTCCGAAATTACTCTACCTTCAGTACTACACGTTTAGTCTCGTCTTTAGTTTCATTTACCCACTGCGGACAGACACGCGATAGATAAACTAGCTTGATTCAATTTAACGCTTCGATCCTCAAGCGGAGGCATCCACGCGATCTCGTTTGAATTTGACTCCTCTTGATCCCCGTCTTACGAGCGGAAGCTGGGGAGAGAAGGCTATGAGCAGGTTATTAAGCTGCTAAAGCGTATTGTTCGTCGTTTGCGACTATTTTTTTGCGGTTTATTTACGAGGCCTACCGCACCTCGACGTGCACCTTGGGCTTCGCTAATCCCGTCGAATCCAGAATCAGCCCCAAAAAGTGAACTCAGTCTATCAAAAAGATGTAAAGAATAAAAGTATTTTTGATTAGATGCTTATATAGTGATATGTATCCAGAGTGAATAAACAGCAATATTTTGTCATAATTTAATCAAAAAAGGGAGATAAGCAGTGAGATTATATAACAAAGAAAAAATACTTTTTTAACTACATGGATTGAAATGATTTTAATAAGTCAAAGTCAATCTGTTTATAGAAAGCAAATTAAACGAAACACTAGACTAAACGTGTAGTACTGAAGGTAGAGTAATTTCGGACGCGGGTTCAACCCCCGCCAACTCCACCACTGAATTGAAATCAAGAGTTTATAAAAGCCAGAATAATGCATATTCTGGCTTTTACATTGTTATTCATTATTTTTTTCATTTTTTAATAAACCTGAAGAACCCTCGGAGTAATCTCTAGGTTGTTCATCAGTATTTATATTATTGTGTTTTTCACTTGTACTAGTGATTAACTCATTTGAGAACAGTGGCTTATGCGTTAACTCAGGTAATAGCTGTGTTGATGATACAGCTAAATGTTTATAAAGCTTTTGGTAATCTTGCGCAATGTTTTTTAGTAGCTCAGCGCTTTCAGCAAAATGCTTTTCAAGTTGTTGTTTTTGATTGTCTAATTGATTTTTGACTTTTTGCAATTCTGCTTCTGTTTTCACTTGTTTTTTTACTGAATCTTTTGTGAAACGAAGTAATAAGTAGCTAATGACGAAACCAATAATTAAGCCAATAACTGCTGCTTGCCACATTTCAGATGTCCAGCCTTGCATAAGATCACTCCTTATAGTTGAATAAAATAACTCTATTATATTATCATCAGATAGAAAAGATTTCTTTGCACTGGATCACAACAATGATAAAGGGCACCAAATGATACCCTTTAAACAGAAATTGATTACCAATTTTCACGTTTTGCTTTCTGTAATTTTTCGTATGCTTGTAGTAGCTTCTGATGCGCTTGAAATTGTTTTAAGTTTTCATCACTAGCAAGTAAATCATAGAAAGGATTACCACCTTGGATTGCTTTCCAAGCAAATTGTACAGCATGTTGACCGTACATTTTTTCAAAAACCATGCAATATTGCTCTGGTATTCGGTTTTTATCGAGAAAGAGTTCAATACTATGAACTAAGCAACGATAATAATTTGCACGTTCAGCTGTGAATATTGAATTATTCATATTTAATGTCCAATTTGCCCAGTCAAGTGCTGCTTCTAAGTTACCAACAGCCAAATGAAGCATGGATTTAAGCTCTCCAATACGCAATGTTGTCCAGCCAGACCGTGTTGGTGCAACGATGCCAATGAATTCACGCACACGTGTTGTGTCATCAATACCTTGTTCATCTAGTTCTGTTAATAGCTCCTGATAAGTATCTTGTGGATGATGAAAATGAGGTAAGTCAAGTAATATCTCACGCCAATCCATTCCCATATTATTGTTAGCATAAATTAAATCATCCACTGGATAAATATCAGACATCCCAGGCACGATAATGCGACATGCATAAACATCCAGATGTTGATAATCCATGATATACACTTCTTTTCCTTCAGCTTGAAAAATATCCATTAGTGTATTGTATTCTTGTTCTGTTGTTCCTGAGAAATCCCAGTCTGTAAATGGATAACTGGCATCTTGTTTAAATAAATCCCAAGAAATTAAGCCACTTGAATCAATAAAGTGCGTTTCTAAATTAGCATGCTCGGCAACATCTTCATTGTTAAACGATGGTGGGGTAAATACATCGAGATCTTTTAAGCTACGCCCTTGCAATAGCTCTGTTACTGTACGTTCCAATGCGACTTGGAAGTTGGGATGAGCCCCAAAAGAGGCGAAACAAGTACCATTATTAGGATTTAATAAAATGACACAAATAACAGGATATTTGCCACCTATGGAGGCATCGTAAGCGAGAATTGGAAAGCCTTCTTCTTCTAACTTTTGAATGGATGCTTGGATTAATGGAAAGCGAGCAAGCACCCCTGATGGAATTAATGGTAGGCTAATCGCTTCGGCAATAATCTTATTTTTAATATAGCGTTCAAAAATTTCCGATAAACCTTGGACTCGAGCCTCAAATTTACTGTTTCCAGCAGACATACCATTAGAGACATATAGGTTTGCAATAATACTTTGTGGAATATAAACCGTTGATTGATCTGATTGACGAACATAAGGTAGCGCAACAATACCCCGTTGATAATTGCTTGATTGTAGATCTACTAATAATTCTGGGGTTAATTCTTGATTAGGATCGTAGTAATCTAAAAGTTCTTCATTCAAAATACCTGTTGGTAACAGTGTTTCATCTTCAATGGGGAACCATTTTTCATTTGGATAATGCACAAAATTACTATTGGCTATTTCTTGACCTAGATAAAAATCAGCAAAGAAATAATTAGTGGAAAGTCGTTCAAAATATTCGCCTAATGCAGAAGCAAGAGCTGCTTTTTTAGTTGCACCTTTTCCATTAGTAAAACATTGTGGACAATCTTTATCACGAATATGTACAGACCAAACATTAGGAACTGGGTTTAGCCAGGATACTTCTTCAATATTGAAACCAAGTGCGGTTAGTTTTTGCTGAAATTTATTAATACTTTCTTCAAGGGCAGCATCTTTGCCAGGGATAAAAGTTTGTTCGGACATTGTTATCTCAATATTTAGATTATTCTAAAAGCTTGGCATAATAGGAGAGTTTATTTTGCACTGCAAGTCAAATTGCACTTATTTACCTAATATACTTTCTCTAAATGCATTTGCTGGTTCAAAAAGCGGTTGTTTATGGAAGCATATTTTTTGAGGATTTAGCGTGAGTGGATAAGTTTGCTTACGAGCGACAATAGTGACTAGGTGCGAAAAGCAGCTTGTTTTTTGACTTTGTAACAGCGGTTTACATTCTAAAATTTCAAAATTTAATAATTCTAACCAATCTATAATGCGCCAAAGCAAGTAATGGCGAAAAAGGAGTCTGTCATGTGGTTTTTTATGAAAATAACGTTTAAATAATAGTGGACTGATCGGATTAAATAACGATAAAAAAAGATAACCATCATCTATTAATACACGATTAACTTCACGTAAAATTTGGTGAGGGTCTTGGCTAAAGTTTAATATATTTGTTAGAAGACAAGCATCAATTGAGCTTTCTAAAAAGGGCAGCTCAGTTAATTTTGCTTGAATGAATGATGTATTTTGTTGTTTTGATAGTTTATTGAGTGTGTCTGTAATTTCAGGGGATAAAATAATTTGATGCGGTAAAAAAAGATCATATGCAATTTCTGCACTTAAGCCCCCTAATTTTAAGAAATGATAGCCTAATATTTTAGGAAACCATGCAGAAAAATATTGTGTAAGTAAGTTACAATATTGTTCACCATTGTTGAGTTGTTGCCAACTAGATGGTAATGCGATTTCTTTGGGATATTTTGCGCTCCACAACATTATCAAACCTTTTAGGAGAATCTATGTTAGTACCAATTCCTGCACTGAATGATAACTACATTTGGCTTTATAGACGAGAAGATTTACCTGTAATTGTGATCGATATTCCAGAAACAAAAAATTTATTACCATTTTTAATCAATAATCAGTTAAATGTTGAAGTACTCTTATTAACTCATCATCATGCTGATCATACAGCAGGCATAGCAGACTTTAAACGATATTATCCTGATATTGAAATTTGGGGACCTGAAGAAACACGTTTAAAAGGTGCCACTCACATTATCACTAGTGCGTTGATTGAAACAAAACATTATCAAATTCAAGTCATAGAAACAGGTGGACATACTGAACAACATGTGAGTTATCTCGTAGACGGACATTTATTTTGTGGGGACAGTCTCTTTTCAGCAGGATGTGGTCGAGTATTTACAGGTAATTATCAGCAAATGTTTGAGGGATTGCAGCGTTTAAAAGCTCTACCAGATCAGACGATTGTCTGTCCAGCACATGAATATACATTAGCGAATTTACATTTTGCTGAAACAGTAATAGAGAATCAATCTATGCTAAAAAAACATCTTAAAAAAGTAGAGCTACTCAGAAGGGATAATCAACCAAGTTTACCAACAACCTTGATATTAGAAAAACAAATTAATCCATTTTTAATAGCATCTGATTTAGCTTCATTTATTCGCTTACGGCAAGCCAAAGATGTGTTTTAGCTCACTCCAATTTAGTATTTAAACAAAATTATTATGGTTAAGTTTGCTCATTGAATGACTATTGATTAAAATAAAATTATTTATTTTATTTATTCTGTGGGTGCATCAAGCCATTACAGTTAAGTTTGGCTTGTGTTAATAATTTATGACAATTCTCGTCCTCGGTATTAATCATAAAACAGCTTCCGTCGCTATACGTGAAAAAGTGGTCTTTTCCGATGAAAAGCGTGTTGAAGCGTTACAGCAAATTCAGCAATATAAGTTAGTGGATAGTGCTGTGATTTTATCGACTTGTAACCGCACTGAAGTTTATTTACATAATAAAGATATTCCCCCTCAACAAGCACAAGTATGGGCTGATACTTGTACACAATGGTTTGCTGGTATACATCAATTGCCTTTGAATGAATTGGCCGATTGTATTTATTCGCGACATAATCAGCAAGCTGCTTCGCATCTCATGCGTGTAGCTTGTGGTTTGGACTCACTGATTTTGGGAGAGCCTCAAATATTAGGGCAGGTTAAACAAGCCTACCAAATGAGTGAACAATATTACCAACAGAGAGAGCTGCCTATGTCTGGCGAGCTTTCCCGCTTATTTCAAAAAACCTTTTCAACGGCTAAACGAGTGAGAACAGAAACCACTATTGGTAATAGTGCTGTTTCAGTTGCTTATGCAGCTTGTAGTTTGGCTCGTCAAATTTTTGAATCATTAAAAAAATTAAATGTACTTTTAGTAGGGGCAGGAGAAACTATCGAATTAGTGAGTCGTCATTTGTTACGTCATGGAGTGAATAATATCATGATTGCAAACCGCACTATCGAGCGAGCTCAGAAATTAGTTGAAAAGTTAGACAATTCGGAAAATATTCAGATTCTCTCGCTTGAACAATTACAAGAAGGACTGAATCAAGCAGATATTGTCATTAGCTCAACAAGTAGTCCGAGTATTCTCATTAGTCAAGAGATGGTAAAATTGGCACAAAAAGCACGTTGTTATTTACCGATGTTATTAGTTGATATTGCCGTGCCACGTGATATTGAAGAAAGTGTTAATCAGCTCGAAAGTATTTATTATTATACTGTTGATGATTTACAACATATGATTCAACGGAATCTTACTGAAAGACAAAAAGCAGCAGAACAAGCACAATCAATTATTGAGCAAGAATGTGAGGATTTTTTTGAGTGGTTAAAAGTGCATCAATTTTCTAATTTAATTCGCTCATATCGTGATAATGCAGAAGATATTCGTCAGCAATTATTGGAGAAGTCTTTACTTGCGTTGACACAAGGCGAAGATGCTGAAAATGTATTAAGAGAGCTCAGTTATAAACTGACAAATAAATTATTACATTCACCGACTCAAGTTATGAATTCAATGGTTAAAACTGGCAATGCAAATGGATTAGAATTATTCTCTTCTACATTAAAAATTGCACAAAAGTAAATTGTGTTGCGAAAATGATTCCTAATTATCTTAATCGCCATTAAAATAGGTCAATTATTTTTTTATTGGGGTAAAACATGCGAGAAAATCATCAGATAGCAAATGTTGATTTAGTGAAACAGATGAATAGTGCGGTAGTCTACAAACTCATCGATCAACAAGGACCGATTTCTCGTATTCAAATTTCTGAATTAAGTCAACTTGCGCCTGCAAGTGTGACTAAAATTACTCGGCATCTTTTAGCTCGAGGTCTGATTAAAGAAGTTGAACAACAGGAGTCAACAGGAGGCCGCAGAGCAACCTCTATTGTTGCTGAATATAAAGCATTTCGTTCTATTCTCATTCATTTAGGTCGTAAACATACGACTTTTGCGATAATGGATTTGTCTACTAAGCTATTGAAAAAAGATGTGCTTGATTTGCCCGAAAATCAAAATGTGGAAAATATAGAAGCATTTCTTTTACAACAGTTAAATGTATTTATTGAAGAAAACCAAAAACGTGGCTGTGAATTTATTGCGATTGGGATTACAGTTCCTGGCTTTGTAGATGTAAAAACGAGTATGATTGAATACATGCCTCATTTGCAGTTAAATGCACCATGGGATTTAGCGAACAAAATAACTCAGCATTTAAGCCTACCAACGTTTATTGGACATGATGTGCGCAGCCTTGCCTTAGCAGAACATTATTTTGGGGTAACACAAGATTGTTATGATTCGCTTTTATTACGTATTCATCGTGGAGTGGGGGCTGGTATTGTCATTAATCATGAGGTTTTTCTCGGCTATAAAAACAATGTGGGGGAAATTGGACATATCCAAGTTGATCCATTAGGCAAACGTTGCTTATGCGGTAATGTTGGTTGTTTAGAAACTGTCGTCAGTAACACTGCAATTGAGAAAAAAATGCATGAGTTATTACAAGATGGTTATCAAAGTAAATGGCTTTCTTTAGATACCCATGATATTGAAGCAATTTGCAAGGCCAGTAATAAACAGGATGCAGCAGCTATAGAGTTAATTGAACATGTTGGTGTTCAAATTGGGCGTGTGCTTGCGATGAGTGTGAATATGTTTAATCCAGAAAAAATTGTTATTTCTGGTGAAATTACACAGGCCAAAACGATTTTGTTTGCAGCTATTCAACGCTCATTAGAGAGTCATGCTTTACCTGCATTTGTTAAGAATACTCCTTTAGTTGCTTCTGAATTAAAAAATGAAGATGTGATAGGCGCATTTGCTTTAATTAAACGTGCTTTATTAGATGGTAGTTTATTGCGTCGATTGTTATCTGAATAAAGTGCGGTCAGTTTTTAGAGAGATTTGTTCAAACTCTATGCGAATAAGCTAAAATTTTCATTTTTATAAAAAAAAGAGTTGACGAGTGGGGGCGATATCAGCATAATTAGCCCCGCAAAGCCGATGAGGTGAATGCAAATAGGAAAATGGCTATGTAGCTCAGTTGGTTAGAGCACAACACTCATAATGTTGGGGTCACAGGTTCGAATCCCGTCATAGCCACCATATTTGCGGGACTGGCGAAATTGGTAGACGCACCAGATTTAGGTTCTGGCGCCGCGAGGTGTGTGGGTTCAAGTCCCTCGTCCCGCACCATTCATTAGCTTTTAATTCAAAATGTAGTCGTTGGGGTATCGCCAAGCGGTAAGGCACCGGGTTTTGATCTCGGCATTCCTAGGTTCGAATCCTAGTACCCCAGCCATACTATCAAAACAATCTTCTATAATTTTCAAATCTAAGATATTTTAATTGGGGTATCGCCAAGCGGTAAGGCACCGGGTTTTGATCTCGGCATTCCTAGGTTCGAATCCTAGTACCCCAGCCACCATTATTTAATATTCTCTTTATTGCACAGTCATTTCTATTTAATTTTTAAATTATTTTATTATTTTTTTAAATTTATTTTATATTAGATTGTATTTTATACAATAATATGATTTTGTTTTACTTCATTTAAAGTTGGTTTTTTATTCTTATAGATTGATATTTATTAGCATTAAATACTAACTTTGTTTTATTTTTGTTCTGTTGACTCTTTGTTATAAATATAAGATATTGTTAAAACATTGTTATAAACAATGTTTATCCTTATATCAATAATAAAAATTATTTTTTGGAACGCATTATGACAGAAACAACTCAAGAATTAGAAAAATCAACTTGGAATTCTAAATTATCTGCTTTAGGTCCAGGTATTTTAATGGCTTCGGCTGCTGTAGGTGGCTCTCATCTGATTGCCTCAACTCAATCTGGTGCCATTTATGGTTGGCAACTTGCAATTATCATTATTCTAGCCAATCTTTTTAAATATCCGTTTTTCCGTTTTGGTGTGCAATACACCTTAGATACTGGCGAGACACTATTACAAGGTTATTTGAAAAAAGGAAAAATCTATTTGTGGGTTTTCTTTTTAATGAATGTGTTTGCTACCGTCATTAATACTGCTGCAGTAGGTCTTTTATGTGCGGCTATTTTAACCTTTGTCTTACCTGCTGGAATGATAGCGCTTCCAAAGTTAAGCTTAATTGTTATCGGTGTGAGTACGTTAATTTTATTATTAGGCAAATATCGTTTATTAGACGGGTTGTCTAAATTAATTATGATTGCATTAACTATTACAACAATAATAGCAGTTATTATTGCATTGAGCCGTAATGGTATTCAAGGGGTTGCACCTGTAGATTATGTTAGTGCAAGTCCATGGAATTTAGCTGCATTAGGTTTTATTGTTGCCTTAATGGGATGGATGCCTGCTCCGATTGAAATTTCGGCAATTAACTCAATGTGGGTGATTGCGAAACGTCGTGTATCTAAAGTATCTTATCAAGATGGAATTTGGGATTTTAATGTCGGTTATATTGGTACAGCACTTTTAGCATTAGTATTTTTAGCTTTAGGTGCATTAGTACAGCATGGCTCAAGTGAGGCAGTACAAATGGTGGGTGGAAAATATATTGCTCAATTAATTAATATGTATGCCTCGACGATTGGTGAATGGGCGAGAGGATTAATCGCATTTATTGCTTTTATGTGTATGTTTGGCACAACAATTACTGTCATTGATGGTTATTCGCGTACAAATGTTGAAAGTCTACGTTTAATTTTAGGCAAGCGAGAAAGTCGCCCTAGTTTCTTAAATATTGCAATTACATTGGCGGCAATTTCAGGTTTAGCAATTATTTTCTATTTTAATAACGCGGTTGGACCGATGTTAAAATTTGCAATGATTGCATCTTTTGTTTCAACTCCTGTATTTGCTTATTTAAATTTATCTCTTGTATTAAAAGGTGAGCATAAGGTAAAAGGTGGGTTATTCTGGTTATCTTTAATTGGATTAATGTATCTTAGCTCATTTACATTACTCTTTATTGCTCAGCAAGCAGGTTGGTTAAATTAGTTGATATAATATTTGATAAGTTTAACCGCACTTTGATAATACAAAGTGCGGTTACTTTTTTCTATTTTTTCAACATAGTTAGTTAGCAATCCCTTTATGTCTTAATAACGCATCTAATTGTGGTTCACGACCACGGAAGCGTTTGAATAAAGTCATTGGTTCTTCTGAGCCGCCACGACTAAGAATTTCGTTTAAGAAGGATTGACCTGTTTCTGCATTAAAAATACCTTCTTCTTCAAAACGAGAAAACGCATCTGCTGAAAGAACCTCAGCCCACAAATAGCTATAGTAGCCAGCAGCATAACCACCTGCAAAAATATGACTAAAACTATGTGGTGTTCTCGCCCAATCTACTCCTTTAATTACTGCAACTTTTTCCTTCACAGCTTTTAATGTTTCCAATATTTGACCTTGTTTGTTTGGTTCAAAATGATGATGTAAGTAAAAATCAAATAAACCAAATTCTAATTGGCGAAGTACAAACATTGCAGCTTGAAAATTTTTTGCTTTTAATAACTGAGCTAGTTTTTCTTTTGGTAAAGGCTCTCCAGTTTCATAATGACCAGAAATGAAATCAAGTGCTTCGGGCTCCCAGCACCAATTTTCTAAGAATTGACTTGGTAACTCTACAGCATCCCAAGGTACGCCATTAATACCAGCAACATCGGCAACATCAATTTGTGTAAGCATATGGTGAATACCGTGACCAAACTCATGGAATAAAGTAGTGACTTCATCATGAGTAAATAAAGCAGGTTTGTTTCCAACAGGTGCATTGAAGTTACAGGTTAAATAAGCGACAGGTGTTTGAATTGAACCATCCGATTTTTTACGGCGACCAATACAATCGTCCATCCATGCACCGCCGCGTTTGTGTTCGCGGGCATAAAGATCTAAGTAGAAACTACCTCTCACTTGATCTTTTTCATCAATTAAATCGAAAAAACGGACATCTTTATGCCAAGTATCGATATCAAAACGTTCAACTGCACGAATATTAAAAATACGTTTTATTAGCTCAAATAATCCACTAATGACACGATTTTCTGGAAAATAAGGACGTAGCTCCTCATCATTGATTGAATATAAATACTGTTTTTGTTTTTCGCTGTAAAAAGCGATATCCCAGACTTCAAGTGTTTTAATATTAAATTCTGTACGACAAAATACTTCTAATTCTTCTAACTCCTTTTTCCCCTGTTCTTTAGAGCGAATTGCCAAACTGTCTAGAAAATCGAGAACTTGTTGTGGATTTTCGGCCATTTTGGTTGCAAGAGAAAGTTCTGTGTAAGTATTGAAATCTAAGAGCTTCGCCAATTCAACACGTAGATTTAATATTTCCTCCATAATAGGACTATTATCCCATTTTCCTGCATTAGGACCTTGTTCCGAAGCACGCGTAACAAATGCGCGGTACATTTCTTCACGTAATTCGCGATTTTCACAGTAAGTCATAACAGGTAAATAACTTGGGATTTCTAAAGTGAAGCGATATCCCATTAGCCCTTTGCTTTCTGCGGATTGCTGAGCGGCTTGTAATGCTGATTCAGGTAAACCTTGTAATTGTTTAACATCTTCAATGATTTTATCCCAGCCCATTGTAGCATCAAGGACATTATTACTAAATTGTGAAGTTAATTCAGATAAGCGAGCAGAAATTTCACCATAACGCTTTTGTTTTTCTGCTGGTAAAGAAATCCCTGAAAGCTTGAAGTCGCGTAATGCATTATCAATTGCTTTTTTCTGAGCAAGTGTATACTTTTCAAATTCAGGACTATTTTTTAATTGTTGATAGGCATTATATAGACCTTTATGTTGTCCAACCCAAGTACTATATTCAGATAATAATGGTAAGCATGCTTGATAAGCCTCACGTAATTCAGGACTATTTTTTACTGAATTAAGGTGAGAAATAGGAGACCAAGTTTTGCTAAAACGATCGCTCATTTCGGTTAATGGTAAAATGAAATTATCCCAACTAATATGTTCTTGCTGAACGAGTTGTTCGATGCTTGTACGGCAGTCTTGGATAAGTTTTTCTACTGCAGGTTGAATATGTTCTGGTTTAATTTGCGAAAATGGCGGTAAACCGTCAAAAGTAAGTAATGGATTTGTCATGATATTCCTTTTAAATAAAAGTGATTTTTATTATATGGGGCAAAATTTTATAATATCCAGCTTGAAAAAGCGAAAAAATTGTAGATAATTGAGAATCGTTTTTATTCAAAGGGATCGTTATGAAGGCAGTTTATATTTTATTAGGCTTTATTTTTCTCGGTTTAGGTATATTAGGCATTATTTTACCATTACTACCAGCAACGCCATTTTTATTATTGACATTATTCTTTTTTGCAAAGGGGTCAGATCGTTTACATGATTGGTTCTTGCAAACTAAACTTTATAATAAACATCTTAAATCTTTTAAAGAAGATCGTTCTCTAAGTCAAAAATCGAAATTTTGGATTTTACTATTTGCTACCGCGATGTTGTCGATCGGTTTTTATTTTACACCAAGTATGATTGGAAGAACGATTATTATATTAGTTTTATTGACTAAGTATTGGTTCTTTTTCTTTTGGATTAAAACCGCTAAGCAATAATTGGTATTCGCTAAACATTGTTTGTATAATGTACATTATTTCATTGGAATTTATTTAATGTTTAGCCACTCTAGCTTGTTTTTTCTTTTAAAAATAAACCGCATTTTATGTGTTAAAAGTGCGGTCTTATTTTTTATAGTTTCCTGTTTATCTGCTTGTGATCCTAAACCAATCCAATCTAAATCAGATGCTCAAATAACGACCTCTACTCTATCTATCGATAGAACACCGACAAGAGAGTTATTAACTCGCGGCGTATATCATGATTTATTACTTAACCCTCATTCGATCACGAATACTGAACAAAATGTATTTTTGCGAGATTTATTAGAAGGATTGACTGCTTATGATGCAATGGGAAATATCATCCCTGCGGTTGCACAAAGTTGGCAAACAGAAGATTATAAAACATGGATTTTTCTATTACGCGATGGTATTCGTTGGTCAAATGGTGATCTTTTAAGTGCACAAGATTTTGTAGCAAGTTGGCAAGCATTAGCACGCTCTAATAGTCAATTAAAATCCTATTTACGCTTTTTAAATTTAGCAAATAGCCAAGCTGTCATTGAGGGGAATATGGCTGTAGATCAGCTTGGTGTTGAGGCTGTTGCCGAAAATATCTTACGCATTCAGCTTGATAAGCCTACACCTCATCTTCCAGCTATGTTAGCTCATGTAGTACTTTTACCAAATTATCAAAAACAAACAAGCGAATTTATTGGTAATGGTGCTTATCGTTTAGTAAATCAGCAGGGTAATTTAATTCATTTAGAAAAAAATTATAACTATTGGGCGAGTGAGAAAGTATCGTTTAAATTTGTTGATTATCAAAAATTAAACAATACTGAATCGGTATCTGACTTAGATATTGTCTTTGAACCTAAAAATTTACCTATAGAAATACAATATTTTCCTCAGCTTTGTACTTATTATTACGAATTCAACTTAGCCGATCCACTTTTAAAACGCCATTCAGTACGTAAAGCACTAACCTCAATGATTTCTAGTAGGCGTATTGTGCAAGATGTAGCGCCTCAAATGCAGACAACTACACATTTTTTACCACATTCCATGCGAATGGAGTCCGATTTAGCTTGGCAGCCTGTTGTCATGGAGCAATTACTTGAGCAAAATGGAATCACTGAAAAATCGCCATTACAATTAAAATTAACTTATGATCAAGATAATTTGCACAATAATATTGCACAACGTTTAGTTCGAATGTGGTCTCAGTCAGATATGATTCGAATAAGCGCAGAACCTGTGTCTAGGCAACAGCTTTTAGAAAAGCGAGAAAAAGGTGATTTTCAACTCATTCGCTCAGGATGGTGTGCTGACTATAATGAACCTTCAGCTTTCTTACATTCATTCTATTCTTATTCTCCTGATAATAAGATCTCTTATCGTAATGCAGATATTGATAAGTTATTAGAAACAACACTTCGGCCTCAACCAGAAGCAGAAAGACAAGCATTGTATGATCAGATTGCGGAACAACTACAGCAAGAGAATGTTGTATTACCCATTTTCCAATATACAAAACCAATATTTATTCATTCAACAATAGTTGGTTATCATACTAATAATCCGACAGGTATCATTTATAGTAAGGATTTATATCGTAAGGTGAATAGCAAGTGAGTTAAAACGTGGTCGTTTAGTTAATGTTTCGCCTACGCTGAGTGAGTAGGCGAAAGTGTTTTAGTCTTCTTTAGTGGGAATTTCTTCTGAACAATATGGACATTCAAGTAAATGTTTTTGTTGATTGTGAACAATAAAATGCCCCATTTTTTTTGCTTTAGTATCAAGATATTCAGTATTGTAGCGATTTTCTCCTACATTTAATGCGACCCGTTCAGTAATATTGATTCCTGCTTTTTTCATTGTTTCAATTTTATTAGGGTTGTTAGTGAGTAAACGTACTTTTTTGATCCCAAGCAAATCAAACATATCCGCACAAACTTCAAAATTCCGTTCATCCGCAGCAAAGCCAAGAGCAAGGTTTGCTTCAATTGTATCCATTCCTTTGTCTTGTAATGCATAAGCACGGATTTTATTGATTAATCCAATACCGCGCCCTTCTTCGCGATGATAGATTAGAACACCTTTCCCTTCTTGGCTAATCTGGCGTAATGCGGCCGCTAATTGAAAACCGCAATCACATTTTAAGCTATGTAATGCATCACCTGTTAAACATTCTGAATGAATACGTGCAAGAACAGGTTCATTGCTGTTTTCTACATCGCCTAGTACAAGGGCAACATGCTCTTTTTTCGTGTCTGGAAATTCAAAACCGACGATTTTAAATATGCCAAATTCTGTTGGCAAATTGGCTTCGGTAACTCGTTGAATTTTTGCCATAATCAATCCTTATTCTTTTACACTTTATCTGATAGAATGTCGCTCTTTCAGATTATCAATCTTATGGTCGTCAATATGTTAAAAAGATTGTCATTATATACCTTATTGCTTTGTATTGTCCCTTTTTTTGCTTGGATTTTTACATGGCAATGGGATAACAAAGATTTAATGACTGATTATGATTATCCGCTTTATGTTTTGACAGAAACAGGTAGTGTGCCTTACGCAGTCATTACTTGTGGCGTCTTTACATTACTGTTTTTTCCTTTATTTCATAATAAAAAGCAATGGATACTTGGTGTTGTTGTAATGGCATTTTCAGTCATTTTGACACAGGGAATTAAAAGTGGTTTGAAAACAATTTTTTCAGAGCCTCGTCCTTATGTCGTTTATATTGCGGAAGAAGCTGGCATTACAGTTGAGCATTTTTATGCACAAGACCGTAAAATCCGTTCTCAATTTGTTGATCAATTTTATCAAGCGAGATCAGATATTCCTACTTGGTTAAAAGGACATTATGAAAAGGAAGTCGGCTATGCTTTTCCTTCAGGGCATACGATTTTTGCTGCAACTTGGTTAATGCTCGCCGTTGGATTTGTCCATTTGTTAGGAGTTCGCTCTTTAGGTGCAAAGTTACTAGTAGTTACAACTGCAATTTGGGCGGTCTTTATGTTATTTAGTCGGTTACGTTTTGGTATGCATTATCCAATAGACTTATTCGTTAGTACACTAATTGCTTTTCTGGTCCATTGGGCTATTTTTGCGTTTTTGTATAAAAAAGCGATTTTTATCAATAAATAAAAATAAAAGAATCGTTAAAATCAAGATTATTTTTTGTGAGTGAGGTGAAAATGTTATACGGGTTTGATATTGGTGGTACAAAAATAGAGCTTGCTGTATTTAATGAAAAATTGGAAAAACTTTATAGTGAACGAGTAGAAACACCAAAAGAAAGCTATGAAGAGTGGTTAAGTACAATTGTTTCTTTAGTACAAAAAGCAGATGAAATGTTTAATTGTAAAGGATCAGTAGGATTAGGTATACCTGGCTTTGTTAATCCAACGACGGGTATCGCTGAAATTGTTAATATTCGTGCAGCAGATCATAAACCTATTTTACAAGATCTTTCAGCTCGTCTTAGTCGTGAAGTACGTGCTGAAAATGATGCTAACTGTTTTGCACTTTCTGAAGCATGGGATGAGGATAATGCTCAATACTCTAGTGTATTAGGTCTTATTCTTGGTACTGGTTTTGGCGGTGGTTTGATTTTTAATGGTAAGATTCACTCGGGACAAACAGGGATGGCTGGCGAATTAGGTCATATCCAATTAAATTATCATGCATTACAGTTATTAGGCTGGGATAATGCACCTATCTATGATTGTGGGTGTGGTAATCGTGCTTGTTTAGATACTTATTTATCTGGTCGCGGTTTTGAGATGCTTTACCGTGATTTACAAGGAGAAGCATTAAGTGCAAAAGAAATTATTCAGCGTTTTTATGCTAATGATGAGAGTGCGGTCAAGTTTGTGACACTTTTTATTGAGCTTTGTGCTGTTTCTATTGCGAATATTATTACGATTTTAGATCCAGATGTGATCGTACTGGGTGGTGGACTTTCTAATTTTGATCATCTTTATGAAGCATTACCAAAAGCGTTACCACCTCATTTATTACGTAGTGCTAAAATTCCATTGATTAAAAAAGCCAAATATGGTGATTCTGGTGGAGTACGAGGTGCTGCTGCCTTATTTTTAACTAAATAATATGAGAGAAATAACGAAGTAAAATACTTCGTTATTTTTGCTCAAGCTGACTTATTTTGATAAAAGTGGAAATTTTATTCAAAAATTGATTAAAGTTCGTTAAAATGAAAAGCTATTTTATTCTTTTAAGGAAACTTTATGCGCCAATATTGTACTAGAGCTGTTTTATTTTCTTCTGTATTAGCTTTATTCGCTTGTAGTCATTTACCCGAAACAAGTACACGTGATGTGAGTGTCGTTTCTGCACAAGCAGCAACACAAGCATTAGGTATCGATTTAGCCAGTTTAGAGCAAAAAGCAACAACATTACGGACATTTGAGTATATATACAATAATGAACGCTATCTCGCTTATTTAAGTACACATCCAGAATTTATTCGTGTTCAAAAAGATAGTAATGTGAGTAAGTTTTTCTATCAAACAGGTAAATTAGCTGTTGTACAAGATGCAACAGGTATTTATCAATTTGATCATGTGGGTAAATTGACTAAGGCTGTGAATATAAAAGGTCAAAAAATTGATGTTAGCTCAGAAAAACAAAGTGAGTTATTGACGCAAGGTAAGAAATTACTCAAAATTCTGGGAAATAATAAAGCTGATGCTAGTGCTAGTCGTATTAATACAGGAAGTGACGCAAAAGTAAACTATTTATGTATTGCTAAAATTCAGCAAGTCGCACAAACTAATCGTGTTTTCCGTAGTCCAGAAAATGCGGTTGTCACGGCGAATAATATTAAAGCAACAGTACGTTTAAATGGCACACAATACTACACAATGGAGTGTCAGCTAGCTAATGATAAAGTCAGTAAATTGAGCTTAATAAAAAATAAATGATGGATTATAAAGTAAAGTGCGGTTGATTATCACCGCACTTTCTTGTTTAAGAAAAGGAAAATAGAGAAATGGAATCGATAGACATAACTTTTGAAGCGTATGTTAAACATTTATTTGCAAATCATAAAGGAACAAGAATTTATCGATTTGAATATTTTGGTCAACATTTCTGGTTAAAGCAACCAGAACAGCTTAAAGGAATTTGGAAATTATTAAAACCTAATCCGAAAACGTCTTTTCAGCAAGAAATTAAAACACTACGTTATTTTGAATCCGTTGGTGCACCAGTGCCCATGCTGCACTTATATAATGAAGATTTTTTCGTATTAGAAGATGTTGGAAGAACTGCTATTGATTGGCAAGAAGATCCTACTGTATCTACAGAATTAAAGCAGACAATCTTATCTGATTGCATAAAAGCACTCATTGAATTGCATGAAAAAGATTTAATTCATGGGCGACCCGTGTTAAGAGATATGACATGGCAAGATAGAAAAGTGAACTTTTTGGATTTCGAGGCTCATATATATCATAAAGAAAAAATTATATGGGATAAAGCGCGTGATGTAATCATTTTTTTACATGGGTTGTGTCGTTCAAAAGTAATTTCAGATCAAGAAGTGAAACGCTTAATTCAAGTTTATATTGAATTAGGTAATGCTGAGGTATGGCAATTAGTATGCGATACACTGCGCAAGTATCGCTTTATTTATTATCTTTTGTTACCATTTAAATCAATTGCAAAAACAGATTTAAGCGCCGTTTATCGTTTATTTGAAAATGTGTCTGCTCAATTTGAATGGGAGAAGTAATATGAAAAAAAACATTATGATGATTATAATGAGTCTTATTATTTCAGGTTGCGCTATTGGCGGTAGCGTGAATGCTGATGGAGGAAGTAGCGGTGTAGGGGTTGGTATCGGTATTGGTACGGGTGTTCGCTTTTAACGAAAAGAGCGGTTAATTTTGTGTGATTTTTTGAAAAAATACAAAAAATATGAATTAAAACTTGCTATTTTAACTAAATTATCTATAATGCTGACATATTTCGGACGCGGGGTGGAGCAGCTTGGTAGCTCGTCGGGCTCATAACCCGAAGGCCGTCGGTTCAAATCCGGCCCCCGCAACCACTTTACAGACAGTTCAGTAAAGAAGCCCCTAAATGATGGGGTTTTTTCGTATCTGAATGGAGATTTTTTGATGTAAGGACTGGACAAACGAGTCCTTTTTTTACGTCTAAAATTTGAGGTTAACAGTATAAAAAAAGATACTAGTGTTAGTGTGTTAGCTTCATAATGAATTTAAGAGGATTTTCTTTTGGCAAGTTTAGAACAAAAGTTACAAGAATTATTACAAGAATCTGTTGAAGATTTAGGCTGTGAATTTTGGGGAATAGAATGCCAACGTTCAGGTAAATATTTAACAGTTCGTTTATATATTGATAAAGAAGGTGGTGTAACTGTGGAAGATTGTGCAGATGTAAGCCGCCAAGTGAGTGCACTTCTTGATGTCGAAGACCCAATTAGTGATAAATATAATTTAGAGGTTTCTTCACCAGGGTTAGATAGAGCATTGTTTACTCTAGAACAATATCAACGCTATATCGGTGAAGATATTGCAGTACATCTGCGTATTCCCGTGTTAGAACGTCGTAAATGGCAGGGTAAATTAGAGAAAATTGAGAACGATATGCTGACGATAATTGTAGATGGTCAGGAGCAAGTTTTAGTGTTTGGCAATATTCAAAAAGCCAATATTATTCCTAAATTCTAAAAAGGAGCGAACAGAGCAATGAGTAAAGAACTTTTATTGGCTGCTGAAGCCGTGTCAAATGAAAAATTATTACCACGTGAGAAGATTTTTGAGGCATTGGAAAGTGCGTTAGCACTTTCAACAAAGAAGAAATATGAACAAGAAATTGATGTTCGTGTGGTGATCAATCCTAAGACTGGCGAGTTTGATACTTTCCGTCGTTGGTTAGTCGTAGAAGAAGTGACTAATCCAACGAAAGAAATTACTTTAGAAGCTGCTCAATTCGAAGATCCAGAAATTCAATTAGGTGAATATATTGAAGATCAAATTGAATCTGTCGCATTCGATCGTATTACAATGCAGACTGCTCGCCAAGTAATCAGTACTAAGATTCGTGAGGCGGAACGTAATAAAATTGTTGAACAATTCCGTTCTCAAGAAGGTGAAATTGTGACAGGCACAGTCAAGAAAGTAAATCGCGATAATATTATTTTAGATTTAGGTCAACAAGCAGAAGCGGTGATTTTGCGTGAAGATATGTTACCACGCGAAAATTTCCGCCCTGGTGATCGAGTACGCGGTGTGTTATATAAAGTGAGTCCAGAAAATAAAGGTGCACAATTATTTGTTACTCGTGCAAAACCTGAAATGTTAATTGAATTATTCCGTATTGAAGTACCAGAAATTGGTGAGGAATTAATTGAAATTAAAAATGCAGCACGGGATCCAGGTTCACGCGCAAAAATTGCAGTAAAAAGTAATGATAAACGTATTGATCCAGTTGGTGCTTGTGTAGGTATGCGTGGTGCACGTGTTCAAGCTATTACAAATGAGTTAGGTGGTGAGCGTGTCGATATCGTGCTCTGGGATGATAATCCAGCTCAATTTGTTATTAATGCGATGGCCCCAGCGGATGTGAGTTCTATTGTTGTTGATGAGGATTCACATTCTATGGATATTGCTGTTGAATCAGCAAATCTTGCACAAGCAATTGGTCGTAATGGTCAAAATGTACGTTTAGCAACACAATTAACAGGTTGGACGCTAAACGTGATGACAACAGATGAATTAGATCAAAAACATCAGGCAGAAGACAATAAAGTATTAAAACTATTTATGAATGCTTTAGAAATTGATGAAGAATTTGCTCATCTTTTAATTGAAGAAGGCTTTTCGACTTTAGAAGAATTAGCTTATGTTTCAGTCAGTGAATTAACTGCGATTGATGGTTTAGAAGATGAAGATCTAGTCGAAGAGTTACAAGCACGTGCGAAAGATGCGATTACGGCTACAGCATTAGCGGAAGAAGAAGCGCTAAAACAAGCACATATTGAAGATCGCCTACTTAATTTAGAAGGAATGAATCGACATATCGCATTAAAATTAGCAGAGAAAAAGATTACTACTCTAGAAGAACTTGCAGAACAAGGTGTTGATGATTTAGCTGATATTGAAGATTTAACAGCGGAACAAGCAGCAGACTTCATTATGGCTGCACGTAATATCTGTTGGTTCAGTGAGTAATGGTAGGAGTGAAGATATGACAGATGATGTAAAAAAAGCCGATGGGGTAACCCCGAAGAAACTGAGCTTGCAGCGTAGAACGAAAACGACAGTAAGCACTACCGCAGGTGGTAAAGCAAAAGAAGTTCAAGTTGAGGTGCGTAAAAAACGTACTGTGCCAACAGATGCAGCGAAAAAAGCAGAAGAGGCTAAGTTAAAGGCAATTCAAGAAGCAGAAAGACTTGCAGCAGAGAAAGCGAAGAAAGAAGCAGAGGAGAAAGCACGTTTAGACGCTGAAAAAGCGAAGCAAATGAAAGCGGAAGAGGCTAAAAAAGCCCAACAAGCTGCCTCAGTTGCTGTTAAACCAGTTGATCCTGAAAAAGAGAAACGCCGTACAGAAGAGGCTGAATTACGTCGTAAGGCGGATGAATTAGCTCGCCAAAAAGCAGAAGAATTAGCGCGTAAAGCAGCTGAAGAGGCTAAACGTTATGCAGAATTAGCTGATGATGATTTTGACTCAACAACTTCAGAAGATTATGCCGATTATAACTTAACTTCTAGTTATGCGCGTGAAGCAGAAGATGAAGAAGCTCGCCGTAAAGAAAGTCGTAATCGTGGCGGTAAAAATAAAGTTGTAAAAGCGAAAAAAGGTGGTCGCGAAGAAGAAAGTTCAAAAAATGAACGTGAATCTAATCGTCGTAATCAAAAAGACGGTAAAGGCGGCAAAGGTAAAAATGCGAAAAAAGGTAGTGCGTTACAACAGGCATTTACAAAACCTGCACAAGCAGTCAATCGTGATGTTGTGATTGGTGAAACGATTACTGTCGCAGAGTTAGCAAACAAAATGGCGGTCAAAGCAACAGAAGTCATCAAAACTATGATGAAAATGGGTGCAATGGCAACGATTAACCAAGTGATTGACCAAGAAACTGCACAACTTGTTGCAGAAGAAATGGGGCATAAAGTTATTCTTCGTAAAGAAAATGAACTAGAAGAATCTGTTATGAGTGATCGTGATCTGGATGCAGAATTAGTTACTCGTGCTCCTGTTGTCACCATTATGGGCCATGTAGACCATGGTAAAACTTCATTACTTGACTATATTCGTAAAGCTAAAGTTGCATCAGGCGAAGCTGGCGGTATTACACAACATATTGGTGCATATCATGTTGAAACGGATGGTAAAATGATTACCTTCTTAGATACACCAGGACATGCTGCATTTACGTCTATGCGTGCACGTGGTGCAAAAGCAACAGACATTGTTGTTCTCGTTGTTGCTGCAGATGATGGTGTAATGCCCCAAACCATAGAGGCTATCCAACATGCGAAAGCTGCGGGTGTACCAATCGTTGTTGCGGTAAATAAAATTGATAAGCCAGAGGCAAATCCAGAACGTGTTGAAACGGAATTATTACAACATGAAGTTGTTGCAGAAAAATTTGGTGGTGATACACAATTTGTTTATGTTTCTGCGAAAAAAGGAACGGGTGTTGATGAGCTCCTAGAAGCGATTTTATTACAATCAGAAGTGCTTGAATTAACAGCTGTGAAAGATGGGATGGCAACGGGGGTTGTAATCGAATCTTATCTTGATAAAGGACGTGGTCCAGTTGCAACTATTCTTGTTCAATCAGGTACGTTACATCGTGGAGATATTGTACTTTGTGGCTTTGAATATGGTCGTGTGCGTGCGATGCGTAATGAAAATGGTAAAGAAGTAGCAAGTGCAGGACCTTCAATTCCAGTAGAAGTATTGGGTTTATCAGGTGTACCAGCAGCGGGTGATGAGGCTACAGTTGTACGTGATGAGAAGAAAGCTCGTGAAGTCGCATTATACCGTCAGGGTAAATTCCGTGAAGTCAAGCTAGCACGCCAACAAAAAGCGAAATTAGAAAATATGTTTACTAACATGGCTGAAGGTGATGTTGCTGAGTTGAATGTGATTGTGAAAGCTGATGTACAAGGCTCAGTAGAAGCTATTGTTCAATCCTTACATGAACTTTCAACTGATGAAGTTAAAGTCAAAGTAGTGGGGTCTGGTGTTGGTGGTATCACTGAAACAGATGCTACTTTAGCTGCAGCTTCAAATGCAATTGTTGTTGGCTTTAACGTACGTGCAGATGCTTCAGCACGCCGTATTATTGAATCAGAAAGTATTGATTTGCGTTATTACTCAATCATTTATGAACTGTTAAATGAAATTAAAGCGGCCATGAGTGGTATGTTACAACCTGAATTTAAGCAAGAAATTATAGGTCTTGCTGAAGTACGTGATGTATTCCGCCATCCAAAATTTGGTGCGATTGCAGGTTGTATGGTGACAGAAGGTATTGTGAAACGTAATAATCCAATCCGTGTACTGCGAGATAACGTGGTTATTTTTGAAGGTGAACTTGAGTCATTACGTCGCTTTAAAGATGATGTGGCAGAAGTGCGCAATGGTATGGAATGTGGTATTGGTGTGAAAAACTACAACGATGTAAAAGTTGGTGACCAGATTGAAGTCTTTGAAGTAGTTGAGATCAAACGTACCATCTAATTTTTCTTAATAATTGAAAAACGGATAGCATTAAAAGCTATCCGTTTTTTATTGATATCAGTAAAACAATTTAAGATAGTTGCTTTAATATTTCAAAAAAGTCACCGCACTTTTACTTAGGTGTTTACACTTTAAGGGGATGGATTTTGAACCCAATTTAAGGGGATATTTTTTTAGTTTTATTTGCAAATAAAGCCATCGCTTTGACCAATACAAGCTGCTCGTAATCCTATATAGGCAGGAACAGCTAAAATACCCGTAGCGACATCAGCTAAAGCAGCAAATGGTGTCAGTAATATTGTGCTTGTACTTGGTTTTTTTGAGGCTGGGATATATTCAATATAAGTATGTATTTCAACTGTTTCATTGAAAGAATAACTATGTTTAGCCATGTAATTTACTCCTGTTTTTGGTAAATAACGTTGCCCTACTAACGGGACTTCTCTGGACCAAATTTTCTTTTCTTTATCTAGTTTTGCTAAGTCAATTTTATCTTTATATTGGTTTACCATAGTAGATAGTCCTCTTTTATAAGATTTATCTTTAAACCCTAGCTTACTGGCTATTTGCTGGTTTTTTTTATTTAACTGACTTATATCTAAGACGAGGTAAAGACTGGTAACGATTTCAGAAGGTGTTTCTTTTATACTTTCAATAATGCCTATTTGTGAGTAAATATGTTGTTTGAAAGGTAATTTCATTAATTGAGCAATCAGTTGTTTATCTTTTGAATTTTGTTCTTCCAAAAGATAGTGGTATTTTTCACCAAATACAGCAATTTTTTTATCAGGTGTTAAACCAAAGAAGTAAATATTGTCTTTTTCAACGTTAAAACGCACAATATCAGATTGTTCATCTTTGTCATGTAGGGTCTCTGTCAGGCCCCCTGTACAGCTAATCAGCAACAAGCTAGATAAGAAAACGAAGAAACTCTGTTTGAAAAAATTCATAAAAGCTCCCAGATTGTTGAGAAATCGTTTATACCATAAACATTTTACTGAAAATAAGCAATCTTCAGATGAACTGTTTTCTTTTTATACAACAATAAAAAACGGAATAGAAAAATGGGATAAGCTCTCTAGATAATGCAGTTAGTTGTGTTAAAAAAGAGGTATTTATGCCAAAATATGTGGTTTAAATGGAAAAGAAAGGAAAAGCAAATGGCAAGAGAATTTAAACGTAGTGATCGTGTTGCACAAGAAATTCAAAAAGAAATCGCAGTTATTTTACAACGAGAAGTTAAAGATCCTCGTATTGGCATGGTAACTGTTTCTGATGTAGAAGTATCAAGCGATCTTGCATATGCAAAAGTCTTTGTGACATTCTTATTTGATCACGATGAAGCAGCAATTGAAACTGGTATGAAAGGGTTAGAGAAAGCTTCACCTTATATTCGTAGTTTGCTTGGTAAAGCAATGCGTCTGCGTATTGTGCCAGAAATCCGTTTTGTTTATGACCGCTCTTTAATTGAAGGTATGCGTATGTCAAACTTAGTGACAAATGTAGTACGTCAAGATGAAGAACGTCATGTTGATGATGTTATGTTTGAGGAAAAATAATGTCGAAACCTCGTAAACGTGGGCGTGATATTGATGGTGTGTTTTTACTTGATAAACCACAAGGTATCAGCTCAAATGACATTATGCAAAAAGTTAAGCATCTCTTCCAAGCCAATAAAGCAGGACATACTGGAGCATTAGATCCATTGGCAACAGGTATGTTGCCAATTTGTTTCGGGGAGGCGACAAAGTTTTCGCAATTTTTACTTGATGCAGATAAACGCTATCAAGTCACAGCGAAATTAGGTGAGCGTACGGATACTTCTGATGCAGAAGGACAAGTAGTGCAAGTACGTCCTGTGAATATCACTGAAACAGATATTCTTACTGCATTACCACATTTTCGAGGTAATTTGCTGCAAGTACCGACAATGTTTTCTGCATTAAAGCATAAAGGAAAACCGCTATATGAATATGCTCGAGCGGGTATCACTGTGGAGCGAGAGGCTCGTCCAATTACGATCTTTGAATTAACTTTTATTGGATACCAAGCACCCTATTTAACTTTAGAAGTACATTGTTCAAAAGGAACTTATATTCGTACGTTAATAGATGATTTAGGCGAATATTTAGGCTGTGGTGCTCATGTGACAGTATTACGCCGTACTGCTGTTGCGGATTATCCTATTGAAGCTATGATAGATTTTAATCATTTAAAAATATTATCTGAGCAGCAAGATCTTGTCCTGCTTGACCAATATTTATTACCAGTGGACAGTGCAGTCTCTAAATTATCAGTATTAACTTTAACAGAACAACAAAGTAAAGCGATTAGCTTTGGTCAACGTGTAAAATTTGATAATGTTCAGCAAATTTATGGACAAGTTCGTTTATTTACAGAGCAAAAGCAATTCTTAGGGGTAGCTATTGTTGATGAAAATAATGTGATTCACCCACAACGGCTTATTGCACAGAGTTAACTCACAAGAGCTAAAAGATCATTCAGTTAGTCTCTACTTTTTCTCTATTGACTTGATTCTGCGGTATATGACCGCCTTATATTTCACTAAAATAATAAAGACAGCTTTTGCTGTCTTTATTGTACTCATTAAGAGTAGTGACTTTTTTAAGCGTTTTATCACTTTTATTTAACGGTCACACGTGCAAATTTACGTTTCCCCACTTGATATACTGCGCTACTTGATGTAATCACTAATTTTGCATCTTCGATTTTTTTACCGTCAATTTTTACACCACCTTGCTGAACCATACGATTTGCTTCAGAAGTAGATGAAACTAAGCCTGCCTCTTTTAGTAAGTTTGCTAAGCTGATCTCACCTTCAAAAGTAAACTCTGGCATTTCATCAGGCATAGCACCTTTTTGGAAACGGTTAATAAATGTTTGCTCTGCCGCATCAGCATCAGCTTGTGAATGAAAACGTGCAATGATTTCTTTAGCAAGTAAAACTTTTATATCACGTGGATTACGACCTTTTTCTACGTCTTGTTTCAGTTGTGCGATTTCAGTTAATGGACGGAAAGAAAGTAAATTGTACCAATCCCACATTAGCTCATCAGAAATTGACATCACTTTACCAAACATTTCGTTTGGTGCTTCTGTCACACCAATATAGTTACCAAGTGATTTAGACATTTTTTTCTCACCATCTAATCCCACTAATAATGGTAAAGTAATCGCAACTTGAGGTTTTTGACCTGTTGATTTTTGTAGCTCGCGTCCTACAAGTAGATTGAATTTTTGGTCTGTACCACCTAATTCAATATCTGCTTCTAAAGCAACAGAATCATAGCCCTGTAGTAAAGGATAAATAAATTCATGAATGGCAATTGGCTGATTGTGACTAAAACGTTTTTTGAAATCGTCACGTTCTAGCATTCGAGCAACTGTATAATTGGATGTTAAACGGATCATCCCTTCTGTGCCTAGTTCACCAAGCCAGCTTGAATTAAAGACAATACGCGTTTTTTGCGGATCTAAAATTTTATAGATTTGTTGTTTATAAGTTTCAGCATTGCGTAAGACATCTTCACGACTAAGCGGTGGGCGAGTACTATTTTTACCTGAAGGATCTCCAACCATGCCAGTAAAGTCACCTATCAAGAATATTACTTCATGTCCAAATTGCTGAAATTGGCGTAATTTATTTAATACGACAGTATGACCAAGATGAATATCAGGAGCGGTTGGATCTGCACCTAATTTGACGCGTAAAGGTCGATTTTCTTTTAATTTCTCGATTAAATCAGTTTCAGAAAGAATTTCATCTACACCGCGTTTCAGTTCAGCGAGAACCGTATTGATATCTGTCATTGTTGTATCCTGTACTATCCAATATAAAACTCTACATTATAGTGATTATTCAATAAATGAAAAGTCTGAGCTAAGTTTTATTTCTGATTGATATGACTAAGCCGTGTAATAATTGATAGTTTCCATTTTGGTAGCGTTTACAAATTTAACATTTTTTTGTGCGTTTCTTCACAAAAATAACATAGCAAAATTGAATTAATAATCACCTAAAAATAAAATAAGAATCATTATCATTTTCTATTTTATTTTTTGGAGATTATTTGTGAAAGCAAAAAAAACATTTACTTATGCATTGAATACAAAGAGTATTGCTACAGCACTATTATTATTTTTATTCAATATTTCTCAATCTAATGCGACAACTTTAGAGACCATAGTAGTAGAAGATGTCTCAGAAAATAAAGGTATAGCTGGTAAAGATAACGTCTTTCTTAAAGATCAAGTCACTGAATATAAAAGCAAAAAAGAAATTGAAACCTTTCATCATCATTCTGTAGCTGATTTAATCAGTGGTGTGACAGGGGTTTATAGTGGTGATGCTCGTAATGGTGGGGCAATTGATCCTATTATACGTAGCACTTGGGGACAAGGGCGTATTCCTGTTTTAGTCGATGATACAGAGCAAGCAATTACTATTTGGCGTGGTTATTCTGGCGTAAATAATCGAAACTATTTAGATCCTTTTTTAATCAGTGAGGTTAATGTAGAAAAAGGACCAAATTTAGACCGCTCTTTACGTACAGGGGCGGGGGGAACAGTTCGTATGAAAACATTAAATGCGGATGATATTATTAAACCAGGTAAAAAATGGGGAATTGAGCTAAAAACAGAAACTGCGAATAATTCAATTAAAGCTCGACCTTACCAGGGGGCAGTGATGGGACAAGACTATCGTTTGGCTGCGCCAGATGGGAGTGCAGAATTAGGGGAGTGGGCTGTTTATTTTAAAAATAACGAGCATATTTTAGCTCGTAATAAAGGGAGAAATAAATTTTTTAATGATAATGCTGCGAGGATTGCTGTTGCTGCGAAAGATGAAAATTATGAAGTGTTAGCTGCTTATGCTTATCGTACAAAAGGGAATTATTTTTCAGGTAAACGAGGTGGCAATAAATATGGAGAGGATTTAAAAACACCACCAAACTATGAGTTAATAAATTCTGACGATCCGTATATTCCTTTAATAGCAAAAATCTATCATCCCGGTAAAGAGGTACCCAATACTTCCTATCATAGTAACTCTTGGTTATTAAAAGGAAAATTAAATTTAACGGATACAGCATCTGTGAGTGCTAATGTTCGTCATTCAAAAATTAATTATGGTGATATTATGCCTTCTCGTTTGGGGACTGTGTTAACCCGTGATGATGGGGCTGTGCGTGAATGGCCGTTAGCAAATGTAAAACAAACGACAGCTAGTGTTGATTTTGCTTACAACCCAGCAGATAACAAATGGATTGATTTAAAAATAGGTGTTTGGGCAGTTTGGAATAGAACAGAAACAAATACCTCTGGAGGTTCGCCTGGTGATGTTATTTTTTATGATAAAAATTGGGGTTATAAACGTCTTGATGTATTTGATATTGTTGGCGAACGAGAAAATATTGAAAACTTAGAAAGTATTCTGCATACATTACCACTCGAAAAGCAAAAATATTACCAAAATTTATTATTTGAAGAAGTAAAAAAAATGGCACGTGAATATCTTAAGTCTGGTGATGCTGTGCCTAACTTAAATGGCTTATTAAATACTCAACGTGCACAAGTACAATTTGCTCGTGACAATCATCAAGGGATTACTTTTAGTAACCGATTTGCTTTACATCCAAAATTAAATTTCGATGTGATGGCGAATTATCGTCGTGAAACTTTAGATAGTACGAATGTATATGATCTTTGGAATAAATATAATATGACACGCGAAACCTGGGAAGAGTCCGAGCATATTTGTTTAGATAAAGATAAATATGGTGCGAAGGCGGATTATATCTGCCGTGCAGATAATGGTGCAAAATCAGGTAACCGCAAAGGGAAACGTAATGAATTTACCGCAGGATTTAAATTTGAATATATGCCAACAGATTGGCTAATACTCACTGCAGGAATGAAATATACACATTATAAATCGAAAGATATTGGTTTACAGGAAAAAATTAAAGATTTAAGACCAGAAGATCGTATTTATGCGGGACGTATTCCATTCAGTTATCGTAAATATAAAGAATATGGTTTTTTTACTCTAGAACAAATGAAAAATTATAACAATTATCACATGAAAGACGATTTAGGAGCAAAATTGCGTAATCAATTTAGTGAACTCTATGGTGAGCAAGACCCTATTTTTCATACTGATGACCCTAAATATTTGTTACCTAACGGTGAGTTTAATGAGGATAAATACTTACAGGATGTGGAAGCGTTTAATCAATTTCATGAAAAATATTTAGCAGATAATGGTTATGTTGCGCCAACAGAAGCAGAAATTGAGGCGAAAGACTTAGATCCTTGGGAGGGTGAAGCAACCACAATCTATTGGGAGCGTGATCAATATGGGCGATTTTCTCCTGATAGTTTTCCGCTTAATGACGGCCGTATTACTAAACAAATGTTAACGGAAAAAATGAAACATCCACTAACGGGTGAAGAAGTTTATCGACATCAAATCGGAATGGGAGATCCTACAAAACCTGAACGTATTCCATTGACAGCGGCACAATGGGAAAAAATGAAAAAAGCCGAGCGTAAAGCTCATGCTTGGGCACCTAGTTTTGGCGCTACCGTATTTTTGAGTCCAAATATTCGAATTTATGCACGTTATGATGAAACAAAACGGATGCCAAGTATTTTTGAAGATACAATTGGTTATTCGATTGATATTTTAACGCCGTTCTATCAACGTAAACCTGAACACAGTAAAAATATTGAAATTGGTTATGTACATGATTTACGTGGATTTTTCCCGAATTTAGAACGTGCAGATCTCCGTTTTAACTGGTATCGTAATACAACTTATAATATTTTCGATCGTGATGAAACTTATGAAATGAAGCAATTTGATAAGCGTATTTTAGAGGGTATTGAATTACAAGTTCGTTATGATCAAGGTAATTTCTTTGGCGATTTAGGAGTAAGTTACAATATCAAAAACAAATTCTGTGATCGTGGTTCTGCTATTACGGATGGTGGTTTTATGCATAATAATAAACTGAATACGATGCCTGTTTGTGTTAATGGTGGGAACGAGAATGGATACTTAAAAAATACTATTTTACCAAAATATTCGATAACATCTAATTTAGGCATTCGCTTATTAGAGCGTAAGTTAGAGTTAGGTACACGTATGGTATATCATACTAATGTAAAAGAAACACGTAATAAATCATTACGTGATGCTGGTTGGTTTGCCAACACTAATAACAACCCTCGTTGGCAGCCTGTATTCTTAATTGATGCTTATTTGAACTATCGTATTAATGAGAATCTGTCAGTATCACTTTCGACGACTAACTTAACTGATCGTTATTATCTCGATCCAATGACTAAATCTTCAATGCCAGCACCAGGTAGAACGATTAAATTTGGATTAACAGCGAATTTCTAATCGTCTTCTTATAGATAAAAAGCAAATTGTGTTGTCAAAATTTGCTTTTTTTATGTTATAGGATGAGTATTTTATTCTCTTTAAATAGATGATATTACTTATGGAGTACTCTGCTCACTAGATAACAAGCTGTTTAAACTGGCATTCACTTTGTCCTTGTTATAATTATGAATAGAGACGCATGTAGTAAATTGTTATTTTAATTAAAGGCTCAAAGTGCACCCAGTTTTTTAAAAATTTTGCATAAAAAAAACGCCTCTTTGTGGGGGGAGGAGGCGTTCAAATGTTGGAGTGATTATCTATTGTTGTTTGAATGTTGTAAATGATAATTGTTATCAAAAATAAAGTCAATAGATTTTAATGAAAATTATTATCAAATAGCGGGTTGTTTTTTGCTACCAATATAACTTACTGAATTTGTAAGAGAAAGTGATACTGGTTTTTTATTATCAAAAGTAAATTCACTTGCATAAGCATAGACTTCAACACCTTGCTGAACAGCTTCAAGTAATAATTTATTATATTCAGGATCAATGTATTCTGCGACTTTAAAACAATCAAAACCATTATGTAAGCCTGCAAAAAAGACTACTGCACGATGTCCCTGTTTTTTCATTGCTATTAATTCACGTAAATGTTTTTGTCCACGTGTTGTGACAGCGTCAGGAAACATTCCAATTGTATTTTTCACTAATGTTACTGATTTGACTTCCATATAGCAATCAGGTAGAGCATCACCTTTTAATAAAAAATCAATACGGCTATTTTCTTCGCCATATTTGACTTCAGGGAAAATTTGGTCATACATCGCTAATTCTTTAATTTGTTTATTTTGTAAGGCTTCTAACGTTAGCTGATTAGAACGGTGAGTGTTAATACACACCATATTACCATTTTTAAGCTGAGTTAATTCCCATGAGTGAGGATATTTGCGCGTTTGGCTGTCAGAATGCGAATACCACACAATATCACCCGTATCACCACAACCCGTCATTGCTCCTGTATTAGCACAATGAATTGTTAAAATTTCACCATTCTCAAGTTGTACATCAGCAAGAAAACGTTTGTAACGACGAACAAGAATTGCGAATTGTAGTGTGGGGAGTTGCATAAAAATACCTATAAAGCATTTGAAAAAAGAGTGCTATATTGCTGAATTTTTTTATTTATAGCAAGTAAAAATATGAGAAGTGGCGACCGCACTTAAGTATGTTTTTTTAAGAAATTTCTATTTTAATAATAAGTAGTTAAATAGATTTTTTTAAATAATAGAGGAAATTGATAAAAACTTTTGCAACTTTAAAACGATAAGTGGTAAATTGAGACAGTTTTGACTTTTTGTCATCTTTTAGGGGAGTAAAATATTTACTCAAAATTATCATCAATCAATTTGAAGGAAACATTATGTTAATTGGTGTACCTAGAGAACTGCTTGATAATGAAAGTCGTGTGGCGGCAACGCCAAAAACTGTGCAGCAAATTTTAAAGCTTGGCTTTGAAATGATTGTTGAATATAACGCAGGTTTTAAAGCGAGTTTTGAAGATCAAGCATTTGCAGCAGCAGGCGCAAAACTTGGCTCAGCAGAGCAGGTTTGGCAGTCAGATATTATTTTTAAAGTTAATGCACCAACAGATGCAGAAATTGCTTTAATAAAAGAAGGGGCGACTTTAGTTAGTTTTATTTGGCCTGCACAAAATCCAGAGTTGATGGAAAAATTAACCTCGAAGAAAATTAATGTGCTTGCAATGGACGCTGTACCACGTATCTCGCGTGCACAGTCATTAGATGCATTAAGTTCGATGGCAAACATTGCGGGTTATCGTGCAGTTGTGGAAGCAGCTCACGAGTTTGGTAGTTTCTTTACTGGGCAAATAACGGCTGCGGGTAAGGTTCCACCTGCAAAAGTGCTAGTGATTGGTGCAGGTGTGGCTGGTTTAGCGGCAATCGGTGCTGCAAACAGTTTAGGTGCAATCGTACGTGCGTTTGACTCTCGTCCTGAAGTGAAAGAACAGGTTGAAAGTATGGGTGCAAGTTTCCTTGAGATTAATTTCCAAGAGGAAGGTGGTAGTGGTGATGGTTATGCTAAAGTCATGTCGGAAGAATTTAACCGTCGTGCACTTGCTCTATATGCAGAACAAGCGAAAGAAGTCGATATTATTATCACGACAGCTTTAATTCCAGGTAAACCTGCGCCACGTTTAATCACTAAAGAAATGGTGGAATCAATGAAACCAGGTTCTGTGATTGTGGATTTAGCAGCAGCGACAGGCGGTAACTGCGAGTTATCAAAAGCGGGCGAAGTAGTTGTGACAGATAACCAAGTGAAAATCATTGGTTATACTGACTTACCAAGCCGTTTACCAACCCAATCTTCTCAACTTTACGGTACAAACTTAGTCAATTTACTGAAATTATTGTGTAAAGAAAAAGACGGTAAGATCAATATTGATTTTGAAGATGTGGTGTTACGTGGTGTCACTGTGATTCGTGAAGGCGAAGTCACTTGGCCAGCACCGCCAATTAAAGTCTCTGCACAGTCACAAAAAGCGAAAGCTGCACCAGTAGAGAAAAAAGAAGAAAAACCAACTGATCCTCGCGTGAAATATGGCGTGATGGCAGGCGCAGCAGCGTTGTTTATGGCAATCGCAGCCGTTGCACCAGCAGCGTTTTTATCACATTTCACCGTATTCGTATTGGCTTGTGTAGTGGGTTATTACGTGGTTTGGAATGTCAGCCACGCATTACATACACCACTTATGGCAGTAACCAATGCAATTTCAGGCATTATCATTGTGGGTGCATTATTACAAATTGCACAAGGTAACTTTTTTATTAGCATCTTAGCATTTATTGCTATTTTAGTCGCAAGTATCAATATTTTCGGGGGATTCAAAGTCACCCAACGTATGCTTGCCATGTTTAGAAAAGATTAAGGAGTAAGCAATGTCTGAAGGTTTAGTACAAGCTGCTTATATCGTTGCAGCATTACTTTTCATTATGAGCTTAGCTGGCCTTTCTAAACATGAAACGGCAAAAGCGGGTTGTTGGTATGGTATTGTCGGTATGACAATAGCTTTAGTCGCAACAATTTTTGGTCCAGAATCTAAAGGAACTCTCTGGATTTTAATTGCGATGGCAATTGGTGCTGTGATTGGTATCAAACGAGCATTAAAAGTTGAAATGACAGAAATGCCTGAGCTTGTGGCTATTTTACACAGCTTTGTGGGGTTAGCTGCTGTGCTAGTTGGTTTTAATAGCTATGGTTTACATCATGAAGCTGTAATGCCAGAAAATTTAGATGCTGCAGCACAGGCAGCATTTTTAGCTGAACAACAAGTATTAAGCAATATCCACAATGTGGAAGTATTCCTTGGTATTTTTATTGGTGCTGTTACCTTTACGGGTTCTGTTGTTGCATTCGGTAAATTACGTGGGATTATTGATTCTAAAGCATTAACTTTGCCGCATCGTCATAAATTGAATTTAGCGGCAATTATTGTATCTGCCTTATTAATGATGTCATTCTTAAATAGCCCAGAAAATATCTTCCCTGTGTTATTGATGACAGCTATTGCCTTAGCATTTGGTTGGCATTTAGTTGCATCAATCGGTGGTGCGGATATGCCAGTTGTTGTGTCAATGTTGAACTCTTATTCTGGTTGGGCAGCAGCTGCAGCAGGCTTTATGCTAAGCAATGACTTGTTAATTGTAACGGGTGCGTTAGTAGGTTCATCAGGTGCGATTCTTTCTTATATTATGTGTAAAGCAATGAACCGCTCTTTCATCAGTGTGATCGCTGGTGGTTTCGGTAACGATCCAGTTGCAAGTAGTGATGAAGAACAAGGTGAACATCGAGAAACGACAGCAGAAGAAGTGGCTGAATTACTTAAAAACTCAAGCTCGGTAATTATCACGCCTGGATATGGTATGGCAGTAGCACAAGCTCAGTATCCTGTCGCAGAAATTACACAGAAATTACGTGAGCGTGGTGTAAATGTACGTTTTGGTATTCACCCTGTTGCAGGTCGTTTACCAGGTCATATGAACGTATTACTTGCAGAAGCGAAAGTGCCTTACGATATCGTATTAGAAATGGATGAAATTAATGAAGATTTTTCCGATACAGATACGGTATTGGTCATTGGCGCAAATGACACTGTAAACCCAGCGGCAATGGACGATCCAAATAGCCCAATTGCAGGTATGCCTGTATTAGAAGTATGGAAAGCGCAAAACGTAATTGTATTCAAACGTTCAATGAATACAGGTTATGCTGGTGTACAAAATCCGTTATTCTTTAAAGACAATACCCAAATGTTATTTGGTGATGCGAAAGATCGTGTGGACGATATTTTGAAAGCATTATAAAAACTTATAATGAATTAACCGCACTTTAAAAGTGCGGTTTTTTATTTATAAAATAATGATGATAACAAATTTAAAACCTTATGTTTTATTTTGTTAAATAATACAAATGACCAAATAAAAATTTGAAAAGTGAAGTACGATGAAAACAATTGAAATACACCCATTTCCACCTATTTTCCCTGCACATGCTAAAGTCATGATGATGGGGACTTTCCCGCCTAAAGAAGATAAACGTTGTATGCACTTTCATTATCCTAATTTTCAAAATGATATGTGGCGGATTTATGGTTTAGTTTTTTTTAATGATGCGACTTATTTTCAAGTAAAAGATGAAAAACGTTTTGATCCTATACGTATTGAGGTGTTTTTACGTGAATGGGGGATTGGATTATGTTCCACAATCCATAGTGCCATTCGTGAAAAGGATAATGCATCGGATAAGTTTTTAACGGTAGTTGAACCTGTAAATCTAGTTGAGGCTCTAGCACAAGTACCTGATTGCCGCTGGTTATTCACTACAGGGGGAAAAGCAACGGAAACATTGTTAAGTCTGCTACCAGAAAAAATATTACCACCGAAAACTAATCAATTTATTACATTTTGTTATGCAGGTCGTGAGTTAAATTT
The DNA here is from genome assembly GCF_020810675.1 of Pasteurella canis. GTDB lineage: Bacteria > Pseudomonadota > Gammaproteobacteria > Enterobacterales > Pasteurellaceae > Pasteurella > Pasteurella canis. The sequence goes on along the minus strand of NZ_CP085871.1, from coordinate 896,839 downwards.
ATATCGTTTGCCCTCAACATCAAGAGCCTATCCAATGAGTTTACTGGATAAAGCAAAAGCCTATCATCATTTTTTTGAGTTAGCAGGGATCTTGGCTAAAGAGTAAAATAATTCATCGTCAATAAATCTAAACTTTGTTAAGATAAACCTCATTTTACTGATTATTTTGCAAGGAGACGCTATGCATTGCCCTTTTTGTTCTACAGAAGAAACTAAAGTCATTGACAGTCGTTTGGTGTCCGATGGTTATCAAGTTCGCCGCCGTCGTGAATGTGGAAATTGTCATGAGCGTTTTACTACATTTGAAACAGCAGAATTAATCGTACCAAAAATTATTAAGAATGATGGTACTCGTGAGCCTTTTAATGAAGATAAATTGAGACGTGGGATTCAGCATGCCTTAGAAAAACGGCCAGTCAGCGCAGATGATGTAGAACAAGCGATTAGCCGTATTATGCATCTTTTACGGACAACTGGTGAGCGTGAAGTTCCAAGTAAATTAGTCGGGACTTTGGCAATGGAAGAATTAAAAAAATTAGACAAAGTTGCTTATATCCGTTTTGCCTCAGTGTATTTAAGTTTTGATGATATTAAACAATTTAGTAAAGAAATTGAGAATTTAAGGGATTAGGAATGAGCGAGTTTAGCGCACAAGATGTTGTATTTATGCAAATAGCATTGGATCTTGCACAGCAAGGGCAATTTACAACGACACCTAATCCTTCAGTCGGCTGTGTTATTGTAAAGGCTGGACATATTGTGGGAAAAGGGTTTCATTTTAAAGCAGGAGAGCCACATGCAGAGGTAATGGCATTGCGAGAAGCTGGTGAAAATGCACGTGGCGCAACAGCTTATGTAACGTTAGAACCCTGTTCACATTTTGGGCGTACGCCACCTTGTGCAAAAGGGCTGATTGAAGCGGGTGTCGTTAAAGTCGTCAGTGCAATGCATGATCCAAATCCACAAGTTGCGGGCAAGGGATTGCAAATGCTAACAGAGAATGGGATTGAAAGTGCGGTTGGGTTATTGGCAGAAAAAGCAGAATGGCTTAATCGTGGTTTTTTGAAACGTATGCGTACGGGAAAACCCTTTGTACAATTAAAAATGGCGATGAGCTTAGATGGGCGTACTGCACTAGCAAATGGAGAAAGTAAATGGATCACTAATGCTTTATCTCGTGCGGATGTACAAACAGAGCGTGCGAAAGCATCGGCAATTTTATCTACTAGCCAAACGGTGATCGCAGATGATCCTTTGTTAAATGTTCGTTGGGAACAGCTACCTGAGGAAACGCAACAGATTTATCCAATAGCAAATTTACGTCAGCCTATACGTGTAATTTTAGACTCACAGCATCAAGTTAAAGCGACACAATGCCTATTTGAAATTGAATCGCCTGTTTGGTTAGTGGGTAAAAACACAAGAGATCTTACAGGTTATCCAAATTTTTGTACACATATTCAGTTAGCGGACAGCACACAATATTTACACGATCTTTTATTTGAATTAGGTCGGCGCCAAATAAATACATTATGGATTGAAGCAGGGGCGACTTTGGCAGGTTCATTAATTGAACAAAATTTAGTGGATGAGCTAATTATTTATACAGCCCCAAAATTACTTGGTGATGATGCAAGAGGGTTATGTAAACTTACAAATTTAACTCAGCTTTCTGATGCGACTTTATGGAAACTACATTCTATTGAGCGATTTGGCGATGACATTAAATCTATTTATCATCCAATAGTTACGGAGAAAAAATGTTAAGAAAACTTATTCGTTCGGCAGTGATTGGATTAGCTTGTGCTGTATTTATTTTAGTCGCACTACCGAAATTGAATCATTTGAATTTTTTCCAATCTGAGCCAATGTCTTTTAAGGATGCTGTACGCATTGCTTCACCTGCTGTTGTGAATGTTTACAATCGTGCATTCTCTGCAAATAGTGGGGATCAACTTGAGGTGGGTAATCTAGGATCTGGTGTCATTATGTCGAAAGATGGTTATATTTTGACAAATAAACATGTGATTCAAAATGCAGATCAGATTGTTGTAGCATTGCAAAATGGACAGCTTTTTGATGCGAGTTTAATTGGATCTGACAGCTTGACTGATTTAGCTGTCTTAAAAATTCGTGCTGATAATTTATCTACGATTCCACAAAATCCTAAACGTCAAATACATGTTGGTGATATAGCATTAGCTATTGGTAATCCTTACAACTTAGGGCAAAGTGTTTCACAAGGGATTATTAGTGCTGTTGGGCGTAATGCAGTAGGTGATTCTGTAGGGCGCCAAAATTTTATTCAGACAGATGCGTCTGTTAATCGTGGTAATTCAGGAGGTGCACTAATTAATTCATTAGGTGAGTTAATCGGGATTAATACGTTGAGTATCGGTAAAACCTCTAATGAAATTGCAGAAGGATTAAATTTTGCCATTCCGATTGATCTTGCTAATGATATTATGAAAAAAATCATTCGTGATGGGCGAGTGATTCGAGGCTATTTTGGTGTGCAAAGTGATATTTTCTTCAGCAATGGACAAGGTGTAAATATTGAGAAAGGGATCTTAATTACTAATGTAAGCCCAGAGAGTCCAGCGGGAAAAGCCGGCGTTAAAGCGGGGGATATTATTTTGAAAGTAGGGGATATCGAAGCAATTTCGCCAGCACAAATGATGCAAGTTATCAGTAACACTCGACCAAATACAAAATTGAATGTAGTCATTTTACGCTTGGGTAAACAAATTGAGTTACCTGTAGTAATAGAAGAATATCCGATTAATTAATGATGTCAGAAATAAAAATTCAAACAAGCCACTTTTTTGCCTGTTTAGATCGATTGCGATTAATTCAACGTTGGTCTTTAATGCGTAATATCGAAAAAGAAAATTTAGCCGAACATAGCCTACAAGTAGCTTTTGTCGCACATATTTTAGCATTGGTTAAAAATAAGTTTTACCAAGGTAATGTTAATCCAGAGAAAATTGCTGTTATTGCTATGTACCATGACACATCTGAAATTTTTACTGGTGATTTACCTACGCCTATTAAATATTTTAATGCAGAAATTACACAAGCTTATAAGCAAATTGAAAGTGCTGCTGAATTGCATCTGCTTTCTTTATTACCTGAAGCGCTACAATCAGAATTTACGCCTTATCTCAATTCACAAGCAATTTCTAATGAAGAAAAACATATAGTCAAACAAGCAGATTTAATCTGCGCTTATATTAAAGCACAATTTGAATTAGAAAATGGTAATCAAGAATTTAAAGCAGCCAAAATACGTTTAGAAAAATTAATGAATCAATGGCATAGCCAAGAGATGGATTATTTTATTCAAGTGTTTATTCCAAGCTTTGGTAAACCGATAGATGAAATTACTTTATAAAAAAGGACAGATTAAATATCTGCCCTTTTATATTATTAGTAAAGTGTAGCTAAGATAATTTGTTCAGGATCAATATGAATCCAGACTTTTTCATTAAGTTTTACTCTATCAGCTTGAGTTAAAGTAGCACAAAACTCAATTGCTGTCTGATTGACAGTGAGAATGACCTCCTCTCTATCTCCTTTATCTGTAATTTCTTTGACTTGAGCAGGAAAAGTATTAAAAGCGTTTTCTTGTAGAGGCGTGTGATGAATTTTGACCCAAGGTGCCTTAATCATCATCATGACTTCTTTGCCTAAAGCAAGTTTTAAACGCACCGCACTTTTTTCAGTAATTGAAACCATCAAGTATTGAGGAACTCCTTCTATCTCAATCTCCAAAAAGCAATGAATATTTTCATATTTTAAATTAACTATTTTGCCAAAGAATTGGTTACGGGCACTACTTTGTAATGAAAATTTGGCTGTTGCATGTAATACACTATCTAATGGTAAACTCTCATCTTGTAAAATTTGAAATGCTTTTTCCTGCGTTTTTTCCAAAAGATCATAGAGCTGTAATAAACGTTGAGCGTAAATTGTTAACTCTGTTCCTCCTCCATTTTTACCACCAACGTTGCGTTCAAGGAGCGGTTTTGGACTCATATCATTCATCGCAGCTAAATGATCCCATGCACTTTTATAGCTGACCTTAGCATTTTTAGCTGCTTGGTTAATTGAACCACACTTTTGAATTTCTTTTAATAGACGTACCCGTTTAGGGTCAACAAAAAGCTGCTGTTGTAATTTGATTGTGAGTAAAATTTCAGTATTTAACATCATTTTCTCCAGTATCGACGCTAAACTTTGATTTCTCTCACATTTTAAAGGAAAGTCCATTTTTTATATAGTATTTCTTTATTAAATCATTGTATAATTTTTTATATAAAGTTATTTACTCAATAAATGGAGCAATTTCTATGTTAAAACTAAAAACAATTTCTACTTCACTTGCACTAGTATGTTTTGCATTTTCTGTTTCTACGCAGGCGAAAGTGACGGTTTTTGCCGCAGCATCAATGACAAATGCCTTAAACCAAGTAGCAGAAAACTATAAAAAAGTTCAGCCTGAACAAGAGCTAGTTTTTTCTTTTGCTTCTTCATCAACATTAGCGAAACAAATTGAACAAGGGGCGCCTGCAGATATTTTTATTTCTGCAAATACAAAATGGATGAAGCACTTGTCAGAGAAAGCTCTGACAGTTAAAGAAACAGAAAAAGTATTAGTTGGTAATGAGTTAGTCTTAATTGCTCCAAAATCAAGCAAACTTAATGATGTTGATGTCGAAAAAGGGGAGTGGATTGCTGAATTAAAAGATAATTTCTTATCTGTAGGCGATCCTGATCATGTTCCAGCTGGACAATATGCAAAAGAAGCATTAACTTACTTAAAATTATGGGATAAAGTTGAAACAAAATTAGCACGAGGTAAAGATGTACGCGCTGCATTGGCTTTAGTCGAACGTGAAGAAGCTCCATTAGGTATCGTGTATAGTACTGATGGTAAAGTAAGTAAGGGGGTGAAAATTGTTGGTGTATTCCCAGCAGATTCTTATAAAGCCATTGAATACCCTATTGCTTTATTGAAAGAACATGATAATACGAATACTCGTGCATTTTTGGCTTATTTAGAATCTCCAGAAGCGAAAAAAGTATTCGCAGATTATGGTTTCGCTGTGAAATGATTTTGCATACAATAAAGAAGGACGCTAATTCTGCGTCCTTCTTCTTTTATTGGCATAAAGTGCGGTCTATTTTTAGCAAATTTCAACGTTAATAAAGTCAAGGATTCGTTTTGTTTACTGAACTTCTCATCACTCTTGGTCTAAGTACAATGGAAATTCAAGCCGTTAAATTAAGCTTGAGCGTTTCTGTAAATGCGATTTTATGGAGCTTACCTATTGCGATTTGCGTCGCATGGTTGTTAGCCCGTAAAAATTTTTATGGTAAATCCGTGATCAGTGGTGTTGTTCACTTACCTTTAGTTTTACCACCAGTCGTGATTGGTTATTTATTATTAGTCGCAATGGGGAGAAATGGTTTAATCGGTAAGTATTTATATAGTTGGTTTGGTTTTTCTTTCGCATTTAGTTGGAATGGTGCCGTATTAGCTGCTGCTGTTGTCGCATTTCCTTTAGTTGTGCGTGCAATTCGTTTATCACTTGAAAGTATTGATGTAAAGCTAGAACAAGCTGCGCAAACTTTAGGTGCATCAGCATGGAGGGTCTTTTTCACAATTACTTTACCCCTTTCATTACCTGGTGTATTAGCTGGCGTTGTACTTGGTTTTGCCCGTTCATTAGGGGAGTTTGGTGCGACGATTGCTTTTGTATCAAATATTGCAGGAGAAACACAAACTATTCCACTTGCGATGTACACTTTTATTCAGACACCAGGGGCAGAGGAACAAGCAGCAAGATTGTGTATTTTCGCTATCATCTTATCGTTAATTTCTTTACTTTTATCAGAATGGTTAGCCAAAAATATGCAGAAAAAATTGGGGCAAAGTGATGTTACACATTAATGCAAAAAAACAATTAGGTCATTTTATTCTTGAGGCTGATTTAACGATTCCTGCACAAGGTGTTACTGCTATCTTTGGTTTATCTGGCTCAGGTAAATCTTCTCTAATTAATTTACTCAGTGGTTTAGTTAAACTGGATCAAGGTAGCATTTCTTTAAATCAACGTGTATTAGTTGATACTGCTAAAAGTATTTGTTTACCCCCACATCAGCGGCGTATTGGTTATGTTTTTCAAGACGCACGTTTATTCCCACATTATAATGTGAGAGGTAATTTACTATATGGTGTAGAGAAATTTGATCAGCAAGAATTTGATTATATTGTCGATTTATTAGGTATTGAACATTTACTAAAACGATACCCGATTACTTTATCTGGTGGCGAAAAACAACGTGTTGCGATTGGGCGTGCGTTATTGACGAAGCCTGAAATTTTATTGATGGATGAACCTCTGTCAGCTTTGGATTTGCCTCGTAAACGTGAGTTAATGACGTATCTAGAGAAACTCTCTAAACAAATTCAAATCCCTATTTTATATGTGACACATAGTCTAGATGAATTACTACGATTAGCACAGCGAGTCGTGTTACTTGATGGAGGAAAAGTTCAGGCTTATGACTTATTGGAAAACATTTGGGAGAGTCCTTTATTTCTACCATGGAAGTTAGAAGATGAGCAAAGTGCAGTGCTTTCTTTGCCAGTTGTACAACATCATACCGATTATAAAATGACAGCTCTTGCTTTAGCACAGCAACAAATTTGGATCAAGGCACAGGATTGCCCTGTAGGAGAGCGAATGCGTATATGTATTAAGGGATCAGATGTGTCAATCAGTTTATTAATGCCAGAAAAAACGAGTATTCGTAATATCTTGAAAGGTAAAGTACATAAAATCTTAGAAAGAGAACATCGTGTCGATGTACAAATCCTATTAGAAGGGAATGTTATTTGGGCAACTATTAGTAAATGGGCATTGAAAGAGCTTGACTTACAGCTTGAGCAAAGTGTATTTGTACAAGTGAAAGCTGTTTCAGTAGTTTAACTAATACACTAAGCCATTTTAGTATACTGCTCAAGTCGTATGTACAATGAAATGCATCAAATAAATGATGTTATGGCGAAAGGATTTGACTACTAAGATTGATAAAACACAACCGCACTTTATTTATGATAGATAAAGTGCGGTTGATTTATAAAGATTTACTTACCTAAATTATCGAAGAAGTTTTTTACGCCGTCAAAGAAACTTGATGATTTTGGTTTATTGCTTGAACCTTCAAGACTTTCTTCAAGTTTACGTAATAACTCTTTTTGTTCTTCACTTAATCGTACTGGTGTTTCCACAATAATACGACAAATTAAATCGCCAGCATAACCTGAGCGAGTTGAAGTTACGCCTTTCCCACGCATACGGAAGAGCTTACCTGTTTGAGTTTCTGCTGGAATTTTGAGCTTAACTCGTCCATCTAAGGTCGGGACTTCGATTTCTCCGCCTAATGCCGCCATAGTGAAGCTGATTGGTACTTCACAATATAGATTATTGCCATCACGTTCAAAAATATGATGTTCACGTACATGGACCACGACATATAAGTCACCGTTTGGTGCACCATGTTCGCCTGCTGCACCTTCGCCAGATAAGCGTAATTGGTTACCTGTATCCACACCAGCAGGAATTTTAACAGAAAGATTTTTCTTCTTATGTATGCGACCATCGCCATGGCATGTTTTACATGGATTTTCGATTTTTTTCCCTGAACCATGACAAGTTGGACAGACTTGTTCTGTCACAAAAAATCCTTGCTGACGACGAACACGACCTGCGCCATGACAAGTTGGACATGTTTCTACTTTAGAGCCTTTTTCTGCTCCTGAGCCATCGCAAGTATCACAATGCGCCAGTGTGTTAATTTGAATATCTTTAGTTGTACCTCGAACGGCTTCTTCCAAGCTGATTTCAAGATCGTAACGTAAATCATCACCGCGTACGACACGTTGGCGACCTCGACCACCGCCAAAAATATCACCGAACATATCGCCAAAGATATCACCAAAGTCAGCACCGCTAAAGCCACCAGCTCCAAAGCCGCCTTGCTCAAACGCAGCATGACCATATTGGTCATAGTTTGCACGTTTTTGCTTATCGCTTAAGATTTCGTAAGCTTCTTGGATTTCTTTAAATTTTTCTTCTAGTTCTTTGTTGCCTTGCGTACGGTCTGGGTGATATTTCATCGCAAGTTTTTTATATGCACGTTTGATTTCTTTTTCATCCGCACTACGCTCAACACCAAGAACTTCGTAATAATCTTTTTTTGCCATAATATTTACTGTTTCCGTTTATTTACTACTTTAAATCAAATAGGGTTTCTTTGTTTATCAGGAATGATCTCTGTGCTATTTCTGATTTTTAAAGAGATAAGCTGATATTTCTTTTTCAAAAAATATAAGATTATTGCTTTAGTCTGCACTAACATAGGGCAGAAGTGTTTCTGCCCTGATTATTTTAATTATTTAGCTGCTTCGAACGCTTGTTCTAAATCTGCTAAAAGATCTTTGATACTTTCAATACCACAAGAAAGACGAATCAATCCTGCTGAGATACCCACATTTTCTAACTCGGTTTCATTTAATTGACGATGCGTTGAGGTTGCGGGGTGTAAGGCACAAGTACGAATATCAGCTACGTGCACTTCGCGAGAAACTAATTTCAATGCATTTAACCATTTTGCTGCTGTTTCTCTACCACCTTTAATTTCAAAAGAAATCACACCACATAAGCCGTTTGGTAAATATTTTTGTTTTAATGCGTAATCTTTTGAATTTGTTAAACCTGGGTAGCTCACTTTGGCTACTTGTGGATGTTTTTCTAAAAACTCTGCGACAGCTTGTGCATTTTCATAATGACGCTCCATTCGTACTGCTAAGGTTTCCATCCCTAAATTGAGTAGAAAGCTATTTTGTGGAGCAGGAGTTGCACCAAGATCTCGCATTAATTGTACGCGTGCTTTTACAATATAAGCGGCAGAACCAAAAGTTTCGGTATAAACTAAACCGTGGTAGGTTTGGTCTGGCGTACTTAATTGTGGGAATCTGCCGTTATTCCAGTCAAAGTTACCGCCATCAGTAATTGAACCGCCAAGTGCGACTGCGTGACCATCTAGATATTTTGATGTACTGTGGATCACTACATTGGCACCAAATTCAATTGGACGACAGAAATATGGGGTTGCAAACGTGTTATCTATTAATAATGGTGATTGTGATGCTTTTGCAAGAGCAACAAATTTTTCAATATCCAATACACGTAATGCTGGGTTTGCGATAGTTTCTGCAAATATAGCTTTGGTATTTGGACGAATTGCTTTTTTCAATTCTTCGAGTGGTAAATCTTGATCCACAAACGTCACTTCAATGCCCATTTTTTTGAAGGTATGAGCAAATAAGTTGTAAGTACCTCCATAGACATAAGAAGACGAGATAAAATGATCGCCTGCTTCTAAAATATTGAGCATTGCGTAAAATACCGCTGATTGACCAGAGGCGGTACACATTGTTGCCACACCACCTTCAAGCGCGGTCAGTTTTTCTTCTGCTGCATTTGTTGTTGGGTTAGACAAGCGTGTATAGAAATAGCCAGCCGCTTGTAAATCAAATAACTTGCCGATTTCTTCTGCAGAATCATAAGTAAATGTCGTACTTTGTACGATGGGCTGAATGCGAGCCTCCCCATTTTTCGGGCTATATCCTGCATGTAAACATTGTGTCGCAAATTCCATTGTATTTTTCCTTTATTGTTAATAATGTTATTTTATATAAGCAAAAGAGCGGTCATTTTTTGAAAAGTTTTACTGCATATTCTAGCTTAACAATGTGGTACAACAGAGATATAAATAGCCACTGAATTATCTGGATAGTATTTTTCAAAATCTACTGTATAAGCACGTTTTAGCAAACCTTGTTGCTCTTTTTTCCAAATAAGTTGCCAAGTTTGATAAATTTCATCTACTTTACAACGAAATACTTCGTAGAAGCTTAAATCTTCAATTTCAATAGTGGGGATGGTTGTCTTCACTTCTTGTTCTGTCGCAATTGCAAAATCATAGTCAGCTTGATTATCCGACTCATAATTAAAATAAACGCCATAACAGTATGCATTTTGAGGTAATAATTTCGCGTTCTCTTGCCATAGTGAGGGAATTACCTCATTAGCAATTTTGTTATTAAGACGTTTTTGTACAAGTGGGTAGAGTATTAGGGACATTTATCCTCCAGATTTATTTTTCTTTACCTTACTTTATCAATAAGGTAAAGAAAAATAGCTGATTGATTAATAGACCGAAAGGGCGTATCGCTACGCCCTTCGATTTTTGTGAAAATGAAATTACTTGTTATCTTTCACTTCTTCAAATTCAGCGTCAACCACATCATCATTTGGTTTTCCGCTTTGTGCTTGTTGCGGTTGCGCATCAGGCTGTGGCTGAGCCGCTTGCATTAATTTTTCAGACACTTGAATTAATGCTTGAACCTTCGCTTCGATTTCCGCTTTATCTTCACCTTTTGCAGCTGCTTCTAAGTCAGAGACCGCTTTTTCAATTGGTGCTTTATCGTCAGCTGATAATTTGTCACCCACTTCAGTTAACTGTTTACGTGTACTATGAACTAAATGATCTGCTTGGTTACGCGCTTGAACTAATTCTTCAAATTTACGGTCTGCTTCAGCGTTCGCTTCTGCGTCACGTACCATTTGTTGAATTTCTTCATCTGTTAAACCAGAAGACGCTTTAATTGTGATTTTTTGCTCTTTGTTCGTACCTTTATCTTTCGCAGATACATGGATAATACCATCCGCATCGATATCGAAAGTTACTTCAATTTGTGGCATACCGCGTGGCGCAGGGTTGATACCTTCTAGGTTGAATTGACCTAAAGATTTGTTGTCTGCCGCACGTTTGCGTTCACCTTGAAGGACGTGAATTGTTACCGCACTTTGGTTGTCTTCCGCAGTTGAGAACACTTGTGATTTCTTAGTAGGAATCGTTGTGTTTTTCTCAATTAAAGTTGTCATCACACCACCCATAGTTTCGATACCTAATGAAAGTGGGGTTACGTCTAACAATAATACGTCTTTCACATCACCCGCTAATACACCACCTTGTACTGCCGCACCGATAGCCACTGCCTCATCAGGGTTCACGTCTTTACGAGGTGCTTTGCCAAAGAATGCTTCAACTTTTTGTTGCACAAGTGGCATACGAGTTTGACCACCAACAAGGATGACATCATCAATTTGTGACACACTTAAACCTGCATCTGCTAATGCCACTTTAACAGGCTCTAATGAGCGAGCAACTAAATCTTCAACAAGTGATTCTAATTTTGCACGAGTTAATTTAATGTTTAAGTGTTTTGGTCCTGTTGCATCTGCAGTGATGTATGGAAGATTCACATCAGTTTGTTGTGCAGAAGAAAGTTCAATTTTCGCTTTCTCACCCGCCTCTTTCAAACGTTGCATTGCTAATGGGTCATTACGTAAATCAACACCTTGTTCTTTTTTAAATTCTTCAACTAAGTAGTTAATTACACGGTTATCGAAGTCTTCACCACCTAAGTGAGTATCACCGTTAGTTGCTAATACCTCGAAAGTTTTTTCGCCACCAACTTCATCGATTTCAATGATTGATAAGTCGAATGTGCCACCACCTAAGTCGTAAACAGCGATAGTTTTGTTGCCTTGACCTTTATCTAAACCATAAGCAAGTGCTGCTGCTGTTGGTTCGTTGATGATGCGTTTAACTTCTAAACCAGCGATACGACCAGCATCTTTAGTAGCTTGACGTTGAGCGTCGTTGAAGTATGCAGGTACTGTAATTACGGCTTCAGTTACTGGCTCACCTAAGAAATCTTCTGCAGTTTTCTTCATTTTTTTCAATACTTCTGCAGAGATTTGTGGTGGTGCCATTTTTTCACCTTTTACACCGACCCATGCATCACCATTATCGGCAGCAACAATTTCAAATGGCATAATGTTAACATCGCGCTGTACCTCTTCGTCTTGGAAACGGCGACCAATTAAACGTTTAATAGCAAATACCGTATTTTTTGGATTAGTAACAGCTTGGCGTTTAGCTGGCTGTCCCACTAATGTTTCATTATCTTGTGTATATGCAATGATTGACGGAGTAGTACGATCGCCCTCTGCATTTTCGATGACACGTGGTGTACCACCGTCCATAACAGCCACACAAGAGTTTGTTGTACCTAAGTCAATACCAATAATTTTTCCCATTTTTATTTTCTCCTAGTAAATTCGTTAATTCGCTTTGTTTTTCCAAAATAAGGACGAAATTTTGTATTTCAAGTGATGAAAAGAAAAATTTTTCATATTCATTTCTGTCATATTTTGTTCAGTTTGTTTGTGCTGTAATAAGTGAGGTTAAAAGCTAAAAGTTCAAGAGGAAATATAAAAATTTATTTTAATATAGAAAACAATGCATTTTATCGCCGAATAAACTATGAAGAATATATTCTATACAATCATGATTTATGATAGATTAAGCACTTCAATTAACCTTTATTTTAGGAAATTTATTTATGAAAAAATCATTAGTTGCTTTAGGTGTTATTGTTGCGCTTGGTGCTGTTTGGACAGGAAGTGCTTGGTACACGGGCAAATCAGTAGAAGAAAAAGCACAGGAACATCTTACTTTAATTAATACACAATTTGCAGGCCTTGAATCTGCAGGTGGTGAGATTAAATTTGATAATCTGTCGATTGAGCGTGGTATTTTTAGCTCTAATGTAACTTATGATTTCATTGTAAAACTGCCTGATACCCAAGTGAAAGTTCCATTTGAAGGTACTTTGTATCATGGACCATTTCCACTAGATCGTGTTGCTAAATTTGATCTTGTGCCAACATTACTTTCAAGTAATGATCGTATTGTGAAAAATGAAGAAACTCAAGCATGGTTCGATTATGCACAAGGTAAGAATCCATTCGAGAGTCAAATTAAAATTGGTTATGATTCGACTTTTAGTGGTCAGGCAAAAATTGCGCCAGTTAAGTTCGACTTGATTGATGCAGATCTTTTATGGAAAGGGATTGAGCTGAAGTTTGATAAAGTAACCGAAGGTGGCATTGGTAAATCACAAGCAATTATCGAAGGATTAAAACTTGTTGTTGATAATACAGATGATTCTTCTAAAGCGATTGTTGAAATAAATAATATTAAAATTGATAGTGAGTTACAACGCAGTGAATGGGAGCATATTCCAGCAGGTAGACAAAGTGCATTGATTGATAGTTTCCGAGTTTCTCTTACTGAACGAGACATGAGAGATTTTAATTTAGAGTATAGAAACATGTCTTTCGATGCGAATACTAAAATAGAAAATACTTCGGTTAACTATGAATTAGTTACTAAGGCACCAGAAATGTTAGTTAATGGTAAAACAGTTGGTGATTTAGATGCTAAATTTAAGCTTGAAAATTTAGATGGTAAAGCAATGAATGAACTATTGGCTATTCTTGATAAGAATCCAGATTATGAGCCTTTGCCAGAAGAACAAATTCAAGCATTAGCTAAAACTATCTTACAGAATCAACCATTATTACAAGTTGATCCGTTAAAATTAACAACAGATGCGGGTGATCTTAAAGCTAATCTTATCATTGAAATGGCTAGCGGTAATTTTGATGTCCTAGAGCAAGGTAAAGTTTTAGAACTATTCAAGCAATTAGCACTGAATATTGATTTAAATAAAAACGCTTTAGTTAAACTAGTCGCAATGGTTGAAGAAGCTAATGGTGTTACAAAAGAAGAGGCCATGTTAGCTGCTGAACAAATGGTAAATGTCATGTTTGAAGAGGCAATCCAACAAGGTGTATTGGTCGATTCAGAAAAATCAGTAAATTTAGGATTATTGCTTGAAAATAATGCGTTGAAGTTAAATGGGCAGGCTATTCCTGAAGAGCAAATTTTAATGGCTGTCGTATTGTTTTTCTTAGGTTTGGGCTATTAACAGATAATTAAATATTACAGTCGATTTAAGTAAAACGCCAAGGCATATTAAAAAAGGACAGATTAATCTGTCCTTTTTGTATTTATGAATTGTTATTGAATCAATAAATAGAAATTATTTTCACCTCGAACAATATTTAGTGCAATTGCAGATGGTTTAGTATCTAGAATTTTACGGAGTTGCCCTAAGTTTTCCACTTTTTGGCGATTAACACCGACAATAATATCATCTTTTTTCAGTCCACGTTGTTCTGCAATGGATTTTGGTGCAACACGAGTAATGACGACACCCTTTAACCCTTTTTCATCATAATTACTCATTTCTGCACCTGTTAATGCAGGAAGTAAAGTACTCGCATCTGCTTGAGTTTGATCATCAGATTGTAAAGTAACTTTTGTCGTTTGTTTTTTACCATCACGTAAATAAGCTAATTCAATTTCTTTACCTGCTCCTGATGTGGCAATTTTTGCACGCATTTCTGCAAAACTTGAAATTTTTTGACCATTCATAGCGATAATAACATCACCTGCTTTTAAGCCTGCTTTTTCGGCAGCTGAGTTTGGTAATACTTCACTGACAAAAGCACCCTGTTGTGCTTCGATGTCAAATGCTTTAGCTAAATCAGCATTTAATTCACCACCTTTTATCCCTAACATACCACGACGAACTTCTCCAAATTCAAGAATTTGTTGTACGAGATTGTTTGCCATATTAATTGGAATAGCAAAAGCAATACCTGCATTCCCACCACTTGGTGAAATAATAGCAGTATTAATACCAATTAACTCACCTTGTAAATTGATTAATGGACCACCAGAGTTACCTCGATTCACTGCTGCGTCTGTTTGGATATAGTTTTCATAAGTGCCACTATCTGAGCCAGTTGAGCGCCCTAATGCTGAAATAATACCAGATGTAACAGTTTGACCTAGGCCGAATGGATTACCAATTGCCACAGTAAAATCCCCTACACGCAGTTTATCTGAGTCAGAAATAGTAAGTGCGGTCAAATTTTTTGGTTTTTCAATTTGAATCAGTGCTACATCAGATAACTCATCAGCTCCAATAACTTTCGCAGTAAGTTCTCGACCATCTTGTAACTGGACAGTAATTTTATCTGCACTATCAATAACATGATTGTTTGTTAATACATAACCTTTTTCGGCGTTAATAATGACACCAGAGCCAATACCACGGAAGTTGCGAGGAGCACGGTCATTAAAAATATCAGGACCAAAGAAAAATCGAAATTCTTCGGGAATGCCCTGAAATTGTGCTGGACCATTGGATTTTGCTTTGCCTTCGACTGAAATTGAGACAACAGCAGGAAGTACTTTTTCTAGCATTGGCGCAAGACTTGGGACTTGTTGACCATCAATATGAGTAGGCAATGAGGCTTGACTGATCATTGGGGTTGATAGAATGCTTAATCCGAGTGCAATACTGGTTAATAGAAAATTTCTTTTTTTCATTGTTCATTTTCTCCAATAAAAATATAAAACAAATTAAATGATAAAGCGTAGTTTAAGTATGTCATAAGACAAAGAAAATGAAAAAATGTTCGAATTTGTCAAAATTTTTTCATTCTAGTATGGCTTCATTTATTTTCTTGAAAAGACTTAAAGTAGTAGATGATATTTATATACTTTAACTGTATTTTTTAGCGATATAAGGAAGATGGGAATCGTGAGTCGCCGTGTTTTTTTATTTACATAGATAAGTAAATAAAAAAGGGCAAATGTTGTGTATTTGCCCTTTAGGAAGTGAATGATTAAAGAAAAGATTTAGCCAATCACAGCAGGTAAATAGCCAGCTTTAATTAAGAAAGGCACATTCATAATCAGAATACCGAGTATTAATGCGCCTAACAAAGCCATGTTACCGCCTATAACACGATATGGTAATTCTGGATAACGTTTTCTTGCACGCCATGCCATTCCTACGGGCAATACTAAACCATAAAAAGTAAACATTTGTCCTGCATAACCTAGTGCCATCACAAAACCTTCTGGATAGAACAAAGCAAAAATAAGTGGTGGTAAAAATGTTAATAAGCCTAATGAAATACGGTTTGTTTTAATGTTTACTCGTTTTAGTAAATCATATAAACAGTCAAATAGAGACAGAGCAACACCTAAGAAAGAAGTAATCAGTGCTAGAGTGAAAAATAAACGCATTGCCGAGCTAATAATACCACTTCCTGTTACTTGATAAGTCGCTGTAATGAGACCATTTAATGTTGGATCTGTGTTTAAGATTTCAACGAATTGCGTTTGTGGGAAAACACCGTGTGTTGCCATCTGCCATACAATATAAGCCACAAGTGGGATCGCTGTACCTGTAATGATAGCAATACGTAAACGACGAATATCTCCATCTAAGTAGCTGTTAATACTTGGTATGATGACATGGAAACCAAAAGAAGTAAAAAAGACAGGGCTGGCTGAAATAATTAAGAAATCTTTTAATGGCATGGCAAGTAAATTATCACTTTTTACAAGTGGCAGCATCATCAGTAACACTAATGCAAAAGCGACTAATTTTATAGCAAAGAGTAAACGCGTAAGCATATCTACTGCACTCGTACTAATGACAATAAACACGCCAAGTACAACAGTGAATAAAACAATTGAAATTGATGTTGCATGTTCACCTAAAAAAGGTAATACACCTGCTAGTAGTGAACCACCGCCTGTTACATAAGCAGATAAAATAGCATACATAAACACAATGAGTGAAAGAGTTGCTAAAATTCGTCCTGGTAAGCCAAAATATTGCTCTGCTAATGTAGCAATTCCTGCATTTTTTGTTTCTGCTTTTTGGTAGACCTCAACAAAAAGTAGCGCGCTATACGAAAGCAATCCCCATAAAATGAATAAAAGAATTAACGTATAAGTAAAGCCCATTTCTGCTGAAGTGAGCGGCATCGCAAGCATACCAGCACCAATTGTAGTACCAGCAACTAGCAGCGCGCTTCCAAAAGTTTTATTTTTCATAAGAACTCTCAATATTTGAATAGATAAAAAGTAGCCATTTTAACGTAAAAAAATATCATGTCACTATTGTTTTTATATTATGTCATTGTTCTTAATATCCAAGCTGAAGGTTTGTGAATAAATGTCTCAATATAACTACTGATTGAATAAAAATTTTGTGTTAAAATTCGCAACCGATTTTATCCAATTAATTGTAGATTAGGAAAGAACATGAAAGTATTAGAAGGTACAGTAGCTGCGCCAAATGCGAAAATAGCAGTCGTCATTGCACGTTTCAATAGTTTTATTAATGAAAGCTTATTAGAAGGTGCTATTGATGCCTTGAAACGTATTGGTCAAGTAAAAGAAGAAAATATTACGTTAGTACGTGCACCAGGAGCATATGAGCTACCTTTAGTAGCTCGCCGTTTAGCTGAAACAAAGAAATATGATGCGATTGTGGCTTTAGGTACAGTTATTCGTGGCGGAACAGCTCATTTTGAGTATGTGGCAGGTGAGGCGAGTAGTGGACTAGGACAAGTGGCAATGAATGCGGAAATCCCAGTAGCCTTTGGTGTATTAACAACAGAAAATATTGAGCAAGCTATTGAACGTGCGGGTACAAAAGCTGGTAATAAAGGTGCTGAAGCAGCATTAGTAGCTTTAGAAATGGTGAATTTATTAGCTCAAATTGATGCGGCGTAATTTAGATGACAGAATCAAAAGTAGAAAAAAAAGTCTCGCCACGTCGTCGTGCGAGAGAATGTGCTGTGCAAGCTTTATATTCTTGGTATGTATCACAAAATTCTCCAGCCGAAGTTGAATTAGCTTTTATTGCTGATCAAGATTTAAAAGGCGTGGATGTTTCCTATTTTCGTCAACTCTTCCGTCAAACGGCTGAAAATGTGGAAATTGTGGATGAAACGATGACGCCTTATTTGGATCGTGATATCAAAGAACTTGATCCTATTGAAAAAGCTATTTTACGTCTTGCTGTATATGAACTGAAATTTGAGCTCAATGTGCCATATAAAGTTGTTATCAATGAGGCAATCGAAGTAGCAAAAGTATTTGGGGCAGATGACAGCCATAAGTATGTGAATGGCGTTTTAGATAAAGTTGCGCCTGCATTATCTCGTAAATAACTATTATTAGAGGTGATTTATGAGTAATGGTGAATTTGATTTAATTCAACGTTATTTCACAGCCTCATCAAAACGTACTGCTCGTAAAGATGTTATTGTCTCTATTGGTGATGATTGCGCTATTACTGAATTGCGTCAAAATCAGCGCTTGGTCATTACGACAGATACAATGGTGGAAAATACTCACTTTCTCTCAACAATCAGTCCAGCAGATCTAGCCTATAAAGCTGCTGTGACTAATTTAAGCGATCTTGCTGCGATGGGAGCTGAACCTGCTTGGGTTTCTCTTGCATTAACCTTACCAGAGGTGAATGAGCAATGGCTAAGTGAATTTAGCCAGAGTTTTTTTGATGTACTGGATCATTATAATGTTGATCTAATTGGTGGGGATACAACCAAAGGTCCTTTGTCTATCACTATAACTGCACATGGAATCATTGCTAAAGGTAAGGCACTTTGTCGACATAGTGCAAAAGTAGGTGATTGGATTTATGTTTCTGGCACGTTAGGCGATAGTGCCGCTGGTTTATCATTGTTATTAGCGGGCAAAAGTGCGATTAATTCTACTGAAGAATTTTTAATCCAACGTCATCTTCGACCAACACCACGGGTCCTATTAGGACTTGAATTAGCGGTTTCTTCACTAGCTAATTCTGCGATTGATATTTCTGATGGTTTCATCGCAGATTTAGGACATATTCTTGAACGTAGCCAATGTGGTGCTGTGGTTGATGTTGATAAATTGCCACTTTCTCCACAGCTTGTTAGTATTTTCGGCTTGCCAAAAGCAGAAGAATTTGCTTTAACTGGTGGTGAAGACTATGAATTGTGTTTTACAGTACCTGATAGTAATAAAGCAAAATTAGAGCGTGCTTTAGCCTATATTGGGGTAGAATACACTTGTGTTGGACAAGTGCGAGCTATTAGCCCGCAAAATAAAAAACGGATAAAATTTGAACGTAATGGCGTACCGATAGAAATAGGGCTCAAGTCTGGTTTCGATCATTTTGCTTTGGATGAATAAAAATGACATCACCTATTCAGCGCATTAATCTACGTAATCCAATTCATTTCTTAGCAGTCGGCTTTGGTGCTGGCTTAATTCGCCCTGCTCCTGGTACATGGGGGAGTGTAGCTGGTCTCTTATTAGGCCAGTTTTTATTACACTATTTAAGCCACAGTTTTTTCTTTTTTTTAACCGTACTTTGTTTTTGGTTTGGCTGTTATCTCTGTCAAAAAACTGCAGATGATATGGGCGTACATGATCATGGTGCGATTGTTTGGGATGAGATTGTCGGTATTTTCCTTGTTCTACTTGCTATTCCTACATTATCATTTTTTTGGTGTATTACTGCATTTGTTTTATTTCGTCTTTTCGATATTTTAAAACCTTATCCTATTCGTTATTTTGATCATAAGTTAGAAAGTGGCTTTGGGATTATGTTAGATGATGTGCTTGCAGCAATATATGCTATTTTAATTGTTTTTCTGTTGAATCTTTTCATCTAGGAAATATCATGCTTAATTTAGTGATTGTGCATTTCTTTGGCCTGATTACACCTGGTCCAGATTTTTTTTACGTGAGTCGTGTGGCTGCGAGTAATTCACGGCGTAATGCGATTTGTGCGATCATTGGTATTACCTTGGGGGTTTTCTTTTGGGCATTAGCCTCAATTTTAGGTCTTGCTCTCTTATTTACAACTATCCCTCTTTTTCATGGGATAATTATGTGTTTAGGCGGCAGTTATTTAGCTTATTTAGGCTGGCTAATGGTCAATAGTCGGACTAATGTAGAGTTTGAGTCTTATTCTGAACAAGAATTAAATGAAAATACCACAATTCCAGCAGAGATTCTAAAAGGGCTATTGATTAATCTTTCTAATGCAAAAGCAATTATTTATTTTGCTAGTGTGATGTCACTCATCTTAGTCAGCTTAACTGAAGTGTGGCAAATACTAACTGCACTTTTTATCATTGTAATAGAAACTTTTCTTTATTTTTATGCCATTTCTATTCTCTTTTCTCGTCGTTTAGCAAAACAATTTTATAGTAGATACAGTCGTTATATTGATAATCTTGCTGGTATCATTTTTCTTATGTTTGGTGCTTACTTAATTTATCACGGTTTCACCGAGATGAATCTATTCAGCATGCTTAAATAAGCACAATATGAGTGCTTATAATGAATAAATCACTCAATAACAATTGTTAGTGCATCTTATTTGTGTGATCTTAGCCAATAGAGAGAAAAAAGTGCGGTGGAAAAACAAAAAGTTTTATGTGAAAATCCAGTGAGATAGATAATAATTAAACTCTGATAGGAAGGAAAATCGTATGACATTAAGAATCGCAGTAGTCGGAGCTGGTGGTAGAATGGGACGCCAGCTAATTCAGGCTGTATCAGAAGCAAATGATGTTATATTAGGGGCAGCATTTGAACGTCCAGGATCCTCTTTAGTAGGTGTAGATGTAGGCGAGTTAGCGGGTATTGGTAAGTTAGGGATTGCTGTTTCGGATGATCTTATTAGCCAGAAAGATCAATTCGATTTATTGATTGATTTTACTCGTCCAGAAGGTACATTAAATCATTTACAATTTTGTGTTGAGCACCACAAAAAAATAGTGATTGGTACAACAGGATTCGATGAGGCTGGAAAGAGAGACATTCAGCAAGCAGCCCAAAAAATACCAGTTGTGTTTGCTTCAAACTTTAGTGTAGGTGTAAATTTAGTCTTTAAACTCTTAGAAAAAGCAGCGAAAGTGATGGGTGATTATTGCGATATTGAAATTATTGAGGCACATCATCGTCATAAAGTGGATGCGCCCTCTGGTACAGCATTATCAATGGGTGAGCATATTGCAAAAACATTAGGGCGTGATTTAAAAACACATGGCGTGTTTACACGTGAAGGGATTACAGGTGAACGTAAGCCTGATGAAATTGGTTTTGCGACTATTCGTGCGAGTGATGTTGTCGGTGAACATAGTGTATGGTTTGCTGATATTGGCGAACGAGTTGAAATTGCACACAAAGCTACGAGTCGTATGACGTTTGCCAAAGGTGCCGTGCGAGCAGCTAAATGGTTGGTAAATAAAGAAAATGGATTATTTGATATGACAGATGTATTGGATTTGAATAATCTATAAATAATAAGGCAGCTTTAGATGCTGCCTTATTTTTTACTTCCAAGTTGTGCTGTTTTATAGATAAGTTCTGCAATGGTTTGAGCTTGCATCTTTTCCATAATGTGCGAGCGGTGTACTTCGACTGTACGTACTGAGATATTTAAGGTTTCTGCAATTTGTCTATTAATACAGCCCTGAATTAATAGCTCAAGTATATCATGTTCTTTTCTACTCAGTAGAGCATAGCAACTTTGAATTTTATAGCGTTCATAGCTTGTTTGTGTTTTTTCTGCTGCTATTTTTAATACAGATTGTAATTGGCTGAATTGTACAGGTTTTTGTAAAAAGTCTACCGCACCTTGTTTCAACTCTTGTACTGCCATTGGTACATCACCATGAGCCGTCATAATCACAACTGCAAGCGTACTATGGTTTTGTTGTAAAAATTGATGGACTTGATGACCATCTAAATGTGGCATTTTCATATCTAATAGCACAATACCTTGTTCAAATAATGGGACATTATCGACAAATTCTTGGCTATTTGACCATGTTTGTACTTGATAGCCTGCTTGTTCTAATAAAAAACGAGCAGCATCTAGTACTGTTAAATCATCGTCAACAAGATGAATTAACATAGTTCCCCCTTCTTATTTGGCAATTTTAAAATCACTTCCGCACCAGATTGTGTTGTACGATTGTGTAAAGAAATTTCGCCTTCAATTGAGCGAATTAAGCGCTGGCATAAAACTAATCCTAAACCTAACCCGTTGGCTTTACTGGTACGGAATGGAACAAATGGAAATTTTAATTCGGCAGGAGCAAAGCCTGACCCATTATCTAGAATATGAATATAAATAAAGTTATCTTCCTGCTTAACTTCAATTTGAATTTCACTGGCATGAGCTTGCGAAGCGTTCAACAAACAATTACAAATGACTTGTTCTAGAATAGTCGATTTAACTTCAATTTTTAGTGAAGATGGACAAGTTAAATCAATATGTGGTTGTTTATGATGTTGTAATGTCATGAAGCTAATAATACGTTGCAATAATTTTTGCAGTTGTACACATTCTGTTTTATCGTCTGTTTTGCCTTTTGCCCAGTTCATCAGATTACGAATGATTTCTGCACTGCGATCGACTTGCAATAAGACTTTGTCAAGAATCTCAATTGTTCTTTGTTCGGTTGCATGCTGACTTAACTGATATTTAATGCCTTCCACATACATACGAATAGCAGATAATGGTTGGTTGATTTCGTGAGCAATACCTGTACTCATTTCGCCTAAAATACTGAGGCGATCCGCTTGGGCTAATTGTTGCTCATATTGACGCATTTCTTGGTAGGCTTTTTGTAATGCTTTACTTTTACGATGGATCTGAAAGCTGATCCAAAGGTAATTGAGTAAAAATAATAAGCTAATAAAAATGATCCAGCCACGATATTGTTGAAACCAATGTTTTGTACTTTGCCATAAATCTTGTTTTGGGTGTTTATATAGGCTACGTAAGATAGTATCTGCTTGTGAGGTAGAATAAGGTGGTGTCCATTGTGGTAAATGCGAGGGGATTTCACTCAGTAATAACCTGACTAATTTAGATGTTAAATCAACAGGAACCTGAGGTAATGCAGCTAATGACCAGTTAGGTAATAATTCTGTGCTGACTAAGCAACCTAATGTATTTTCTTTACCTGCAAGTAGGCGGAAGTCCTCTTGTTTAATTACACCTTCACGGGCGAGATCTTCTAAAATACAGGCTGGTACAATCGCGCCATCAACTTTTTTCTCTTGTAATAGAAGTAACGTATTGTCTACAGGAAATCCTGTGTATTTCAACTGAAAATCTTTGTTTTCAATTAAACCATGTTGGTATAAGACATTATATCCTAGCAAAAATCCACCGAAGGCATTATTTCCAACTGCGCTTAAAGTTTTATTTTTTAGGTCTGTTAATTGATAAAATGGGCTATCTTGCCGTACTAAGATAGCGCTACCAATTCTTCCCATTGTCGCATGCTCAATTTGGCGAGGAGATCTTAATGTGACTAACCAACTCACTTGATTATTATTGAGGTAAAAGAATTGTGCTTGATTAGTTAAAACAAAATCAACCCCCTGTGCCTGTTCTTCGATTAAATCATTTAAATCTAAAGTAACCAATGAGAATTGATGTTGTGATTCAAATTGTTGGTTTAGCCAATCGATCCAAGGTTGCCATTTAGCATGTGTATGTGCAATACCTCGTTGTGCCAAAATACCGATTTTCCATTGTTGTGAGAAGGCGAAACAAGGTAAGAGCCCAATGAGCAAGATAAAAATTTTTAAAAACTGACCGCACTTTTTCACATTTCTTCCTTTTTCTTGATTGAAATCAAATTCACTCACTTTTTATGTGGAAAACCACAATAGTTTTTTTATTGACCTTCCTTAACAATACGCTAAAAAAAGTCATAACTCAATTGGGTTAATGATAATAACTAAAAGGAACGCCACTATGAAAATGAGTAAGCGAGTTTTTCTTAAAAATTTATCTGTGTTAAGTGTGGGGCAGGCGTTTATTCCTTTTAGTCAAGCAGAAAGTCAGTTTCAACCTGCTAGACGTGAAGGAGATGAAACGCATCGTTATGCGATGTTGGTAGATTTACGTCGTTGTATCGGTTGTCAATCTTGTACAGTGAGTTGTGGGATTGAAAATGCAACACCAATTGGTGAATTTAGAACTACTGTTCGTCAGTATGAAGTCACTGATGAAAATCAAGTTGTTAATAATGTATTGCTACCACGACTGTGTAATCACTGTGACAATCCCCCTTGTGTGCCCGTTTGTCCAGTACAGGCGACTTATCAGCGTAAAGACGGTATTGTTGTAGTGAATAATGAACGTTGTATCGGTTGTGCTTATTGTGTTCAGGCTTGTCCTTATGATGCTCGTTTTATTAATGAAGAAACTAAGACTGCTGATAAATGTACTTTTTGTGCGCATCGTCTTGAAGTCGGGTTACTCCCTGCTTGTGTAGAAAGTTGTGTAGGAGGCGCCCGTGTGATTGGTGATTTAAAAGATCCAACTAGTACAATTAGCAAAATGGTCGCAGCACATAAAAGTGAATTAAAAGTTTTAAAACCAGACTCAGGCACAATTCCGCATGTCTTTTATTTAGGCTTAGATGAGGCATTTGTTAATCAAGTACAAGGTCAGCCAATGTTATGGCAAGGTAAGGAGGCAAATTTATGATCATTCGTGAAATCCTCGTTGAACCACAAGCAATAGCTTGGTTACCTTGGGCAGTGAGTTACTTCTTCTTCATTGGTTTATCTTTTTCTAGTGTGCTTGTTGGATGGTTAATCTATCGAGTGGAGAAAAACCAATATTATGAGTTTATTGCTATTACGATTGCACTCAGCTGTGCGATTGTTGCACCTATTGCATTAACAGCAGATCTCCATCAGCCCAGCCGCATTATAAATTTTTATCTGAATTTGACACCTTGGTCGTGGATGGCATGGGGGGCGATTTTTTTACCTTTATTTACGCTAGCTATCGTGGGGTATTTTGGCTGTTTGTTACGCCAAGTGATTCCACAACAAAAATTGCCTAAATTTTGTCATATTCTTTATTGGGGAAATTTCAACTTGGCAATGTGGACGAAGATCTTCCGATTATTTTCGTTGCTATTGGCATGTTTGATTTTAGTGTATACCACAATGGAAGTATTTGTTGTTGAAGCAAGACCATTATGGCATCACTATGGGTTAATGCCATTGATTTTATTTAGTGCATTCCCAACGGCATTATTGCTTTGTCGCTTTTTTATTGCGTGTTTTACTCAGCAAGCGATGCCAACTTACTTTTCTCATCTTATTTTGATGAGTTTGATTATTTTTATAGGGACTTTAGGCGGTCTGTATGCTTCGTCAGAGCAGACCGCATTCCAATTAACACAACTTTGGCAGTTTAGCCCATTACCAATGTTAGCAATTATTTGTGTAGCTGCATTATCTATTCTGATTTATTTACCTCATTCATTATTACTGGATTGTATTCGCTTATTAATTGCATTGTGTTTTACTTGGTTAGTACGCTGGATTGTATTGATCCAAGTACAAAGTGTGGCGAAATATAATGCGTTAATGAATCCTTATCATCTTACTTGGCATATTGATGGGGCGATTGGTATTTTATCTGTATTTAGTTTATGGCTTTTTGTTGGCATCTTGTTATGGCAATTATTAAGTTCAGCTTTATCTCAAATGGATTTTACAGGGGGAAAATATGAATAACCAACGACGTAATCTATTAAAAGGTGGATTAGCATTGGGTACGGCAACAGCTTTTGTAGCAGGTTATTCACCTAAAGTGAAAGAAATGGCGGTAGGGTTGATTAACGGTACCTCTGGCGAACATACAGCAGATAAAATTCATGGCAATGCGTTATTACCAGAATATCAAGTTCAACATGGTCAATTGGTAGCGAATGGGAAACAAGTTGTATGTAATACTCAATGTATGGGGTGCTGGACATTATGTGGTTTACGTACACGAGTCGATTTAGAAAAAAATCAAGTATTACGTATTAATGGCAATCCATATCATCCTTTATCTGCAGATCAACATCTCGATTTTAACCAACCTATTCAGCAAGCAGAACTCAGCGTAGCAGGAGAAAATGGATTAGATAATCGATCCACTGCTTGTGCAAGGGGTGCAGCCTTTCTAGAGGGAATTAATAGTCCTTATCGTATTACTCAGCCACTGAAAAGAGTAGGAAAACGGGGTGAGGGTAAATGGAAAACAATCAGCTTTGAACAATTAGTAGACGAAGTCGTTAATGGTGGAGATTTATTTGGCGAAGGTCATGTTGATGGTTTAAAAGCAATTCGTGATTTGAAAACACTTGTTGATACTGATAATCCAGATTTCGGGGCAAAAGTTAATCAGTTAATGGTTACTTTTGCGGGTCCTGAGGGTCGCCAACCATTATTGAAACGTTTTGCGAATAATAGTTTTGGTACGATTAATTTTGCTTCACACGGTTCGTTTTGTGGTCTATCTTACCGAGCTGGTTCTGGGGCATTTATGAATGATTTGGCGAATAATTCACATGCCAAGCCTGATTGGGATCATGCAGAATTCATTTTATTTATGGGAACCTCACCAGCTCAAGCTGGAAACCCATTTAAACGTCAAGCACGGCAATTAGCAAAACAACGTACAGAGGACCATTTTGATTATGTTGTTGTCGCACCTCGTTTGGAGTTAACTAACAGTCGTGCAGTGAAACAAAATCGTTGGGTCCCTATTATTCCAGGTACCGATTTGTCCTTATCTTTAGGTATGTTACGTTGGATTATTGAAAATGAACGTTATAACGCAGCCTATTTAGCAATACCAAGCGAAGAAGCAATGCAAAAAGTAAATGCAGTGAGTTTTTGTAATGCAACGCATTTATTTATTGCTGATCCAACACATAAACGTTATGGACAGGCTATTCGCTTACAAGATCTTGTTGACATGCCAGCGCCTGAAAACCCCGTTGATGGTGAAATTATCGTCAAAGATGAGCAAACAGGAACATTTATTGCGGCTAAGGATTGTGAAAGTGCGGTCATTTTTGTAGAAGATTTGCTCACATTCAAAGATGGCTCACAAGTATTAGCGAAATCAGCGATGCAACTGTTTAAAGAGTCTTGTTTTGAACATAGTATTGAAGCTTATTCTGCTCATTGTGGCGTGCCTACTGATACCATCATTAATTTGGCTAAAGAGTTTACCTCACATGGTCATCGTGCGACAGCCATTACACATGGTGGAACTATGCATGGGACAGGATTCTATACTGCTTGGGCAATCTTATTACTGAATGCAATGGTCGGTAATATGAACAAGAAAGGCGGTATGAGTATGGCTGGTGGTAAGTTTAAAGACTTCGGTGGTGGACCACGCTATGACTTAGCTAATTTCCCAGAGATGGTCAAACCCAAAGGGACTAACTTAGCCCGTAGTAAAAAAGCTTATGAGAAATCGAGCGAATTTAAACGTAAAGTCGAACAAGGAATATCTCCTTACCCTGCAAAAGCCTCTTGGTATCCTTTTGTTGGCGGGCAAATGTCTGAAATGATAACTTCTGCGCTACAAGGTTATCCTTATTCCCTTAAAGCTTGGATTAGTCATATGAGCAACCCTATTTATGGTATGACTGGGATTCATCATGTGACCGAAACAAAATTACGCGATCCAAACGTGTTACCTTTGTTTATTGCTGTTGATGCTTTTATGAATGAAACAACAGCATTAGCCGATTATATTGTACCAGATACACATAATTTCGAGAGTTGGGGATTTAGTACACCATGGGCAGGTGTACCAACAAAAACCAGTACTGCACGTTGGCCAGTTATTCAGTCACAAAATGCAAAAACAGCAGAGGGTGATGTTGTATGTATGGAGAGTTTTATTATTGCGATTGCAAAAGCCATGCATTTACCTGGTTTTGGTGATAATGCGATTATGGATAAACAAAAAAATAGCTACCCGTTGAATTGTAGTGAAGACTATTTTTTACGCGCGGCAGCCAATATTGCCTATGATGGAAAAACACCTGTGAATGATGCGACTGAAGAGGACTTATTGTTAACAGGAGTGCAGCGTTTAATACCTAAATTACAACAAACCTTGAAAGCAGAAGAAGTTTTGAAAGTTGCTAATGTGTATTGTAAAGGTGGGCGTTTTGCAGCGTATCAGAGTGCATGGCAAGAGGATAATATGCAAGCACGTTGGAAAAATTGTTTGCAAATTTGGAATGAAACTGTTGCTAAAGCGAAGCATGCACAAACAGGGAAGCATTATCATGGTTGTCCAAAATATTTTGAACCTCAGTTTGCGGATGGCTCTACTTTGGAAAGCCACTATCCTACAAAAGAATGGCCATTTAAATTGATTTCTTTTAAATCAAACTTAATGAGTAGTATTACGGCCCCCTTATTGCGTTTACATAGTATTAAGCCTGATGGTATTGTCGCAATGAACCAGCAAGATGCCACAGAACAAGGACTACAGCACGGTGATTTAGTTGTTTTGATGACGCCAGGTGGTAAACAAAATGTTCAACTTGTTGTGATGGATGGTGTGATAAAAGGGACGATTGCAATTGAACATGGTTATGGACATAAACAATTAGGTGCTACAGGCTATGTAGTTGATGGCAAAGCTATTGCGGGTCACCCACAAATTAAACGTGGTGTGAATATTAATGATTTAGGCTTGTTAGATAACACAAAAGAAATTGTTTCTCCATGGGTTGATTGGGTCTGTGGTTCGGCAGTAAGGCAGGGCATTCCAGCTAAATTACAAAAACTCATTTAAAAGATAACAATTTAAAGGAAAGGCAAGGTAAACAATTTTGATACTTTGCCTTTCTAGTTTTTGGTAGTGATTGAGATTGTAATGACAATAAAGCAACGGGGATTGCATAAGGAGATGGAAAGTAAGAGCTGAGAGAATGACTTTTTAGATCAGATTAGTGAATATCTTCGCTATGTTTACAGTTGATAAAGTGCGGTCAGTTTTTACTGTTTATGACAAAATCGAGTTATCTACATCTCAATTTCTAAGTCTTCTTCAACATGACAGCAACAGAGCAAGATTTCGTTAGATTGAATAAAGGCAAGTGGCGGTTCTTTATAGGATACTTTTCCTTTTCTGATTTTAACGCGACAAGAGCCACAATAACCAGAACGGCATTGGTATTCATGAAAAATCCCGTTGTTTTCTAAATGAGAAAGCAAAGAGAGCTGGTTATTGTATTCAAGAGTAATTTGACTGTGGATTAGATGAATTTTCATTCGTTATTAAAATATGTTTGAATTTGTTGTAACACGAGGGGGAACTCTTTCCAACCTTCGCGATCAAGGAAATGTCCACCTTGCTGTAAACGTATATAGTTTGCTTGTAGTGATGTGGCTAATGTATCAGTATATTGATGGGGGACAATATGATCATCATATGCAGCAATAGCACAAGGTGTTCTATTAAATAATTGCTTTATGCTCAATCCACTTTTGACTAAAAGCTCTTGATAAATGTCTATGAAGGGGGTGAGTTCAGCTAGGTGTGGTATAGTCTGGTTAAAGCCAGACACAAAAATACCGCTTAATATTGGTTGCTGTCGACTCAGAAGTAAGTTGAGAGTAGCAATACAACCCAAACTATGTCCAACGACTAGGGTTTGTTCTGTTAATTGTAGATGTTGTTTGAGATAATCAAGCCATTCTGTAGGATTTGGTTGCATAGAATCAGGCATATTAAGGCAATAACAAGCGATATCAGTTTGCTGAAGTTGTTGTGCTAAGTAAGGGAACCAATGCGCATTCGCTGAAGCTGTATACCCATGAACAACATAAACTTGTTTCATTTTTTATTTTCCAATAAATAAAGACCGCACAGTTTTTTGTTAGAAAAGTGCGGTCTATTTTTAGCTAATTTTATAGATCAAAATCACCAAAGTCTTTGGTATCAACTTTAGAGTCAATTTGACCAACAAGGTAAGAACTCACTTCAACTTCTTGTGGCGCAACTTGTACATTGTCTGATACTAACCATGCGTTGATCCATGGAATTGGGTTTGAGCGAGCTTGGAATGGCAATGGTAAGCCTACTGCTTGCATACGGATATTGGTGATATATTCAACATATTGTACCAAAATATCACGGTTAAGACCGATCATTGAACCATCTTTAAATAAATAGTCAGCCCATTCTTTTTCTTGTTCAGCAGCCGCAACAAATAAATCGTAAGCTTCTTGTTTACATTCTTCCACAATTTCAGCCATTTCTGGATCATCTTGACCTGATGCCATAATATTTAAAATATGTTGAGTACCTGTTAAATGTAATGCTTCATCACGTGCGATAAATTTAATGATTTTTGCATTACCTTCCATTAATTTACGCTCAGCAAAAGCAAATGAACAAGCAAATGACACATAGAAACGAATTGCTTCAAGTGCATTAACACTCATTAAGCATAGATAAAGTTGTTTTTTAAGATTGCGTAATGTAACGATACATTCCTGTCCATCAACAGTATACGTCCCTTCACCATAGAGTGTATAGAGCTGTGAATCACGGATTAAGTCATCGTAGTAAGATGAAATATCTTTAGCGCGTTTAATAATTTCTTCATTAGTCACAATATCATCAAAAATAACTGACGGATCATTGACAATATTGCGGATAATATGTGTATATGATCGAGAGTGAATAGTTTCAGAGAATGTCCAAGTTTCAATCCAAGTTTCAAGTTCAGGAATGGAAACTAATGGCAATAATGCAACGTTTGGACTACGACCTTGAATCGAATCTAAAAGAGTTTGATATTTTAAGTTACTGATGAAAATATGCTTTTCATGATCTGGTAAGGCTTGATAGTCAATGCGATCTTGTGAGACATCGACTTCTTCAGGACGCCAAAAGAAAGAAAGTTGTTTTTCGATCAGTTTCTCAAAAGTCTCGTATTTTTGTTGGTCATAACGAGCAACATTCACGTTCTGACCAAAAAACATTGGCTCTTTTAATTGATCGTTCTTGTTTTGTGAAAAAGTGGTGTAGGCCATTTTGTTTTCTCCATAGTAAAAGTAGCTAAAAATTTGCCGCACTTTTGATGAAATTAATAGACGATGGCTATTTTACCCAAGTCATAAAATTTAAGCTAGAGAAATGACAATATTTCTCATTTGTTTATAGATAATGCGATATTATATTTTTTATAATATATTGTTTTATAAGCTAAAATGTTTTTCAGTATGTAGAAATGATTGGGCAGGATTGCGATAGAATTACATTTAGAAAAAATCAGCACCATTGCTGGTGCTGATTAAAATATAGTCGTCTATTTTATTCTTTTGGTAATCGAGAGACAGAGATGATTAAGCCGCCCCAGATGATAGCCAATGCGACTAACATCATGATAATTGCACTAGTGCTCATTATTTATCTCCTTTTGTTGAATCAGTTAAATATTTCCAAGGTAAGCGTGATAGTAAGAAAGCGATTACCCCTAAACCAATTGCCATTCCCCAGCCAAATGTGTTTACAAACCAATCTGGATAACCACCATAACCTTCTGTAGCAACTTTATTGATCTCAGTAAATAGCATATAAACAAGCACAGTTGATGTGACGGTACCAATTAATACACGCCATACTACCCCGACTTTGAATGAGGAAGTTTCATTAATGTGGGCAGCTAAACCTGACAAAGACTCATTGATTAAGATGGCATAAATCACCATGAGACCTACGGCAACGATACCGAAACTATTGACGAATTTATCTAATACATCTAATACAGGTAAGCCTGTCGTTGTACCAAATAATAAGATTGAAACAAATGCCATTGGTGTACAGACTGCAGCTGTAGCAATAGAGCGACGCAATCTTAATTTATCTTGTACTGCAGAAATAATCACTTCTAAGATCGACATTAAGGAAGTAATACCCGCGAATAATAATGAACCAAAGAATAATACTCCGATAACCGCGCCGAACGGTGCTTGGTCAATAATAGCAGGAAATGCAATGAATGCTAGACCAATACCCGATGTTGCTACCTCACTTACTTCTTTACCACCTGCTGTTGCCATAAAACCGAGTGCAGCGAATACTCCAATACCTGCGAGTAATTCAAAGCTACTATTGGCGAAGCCAACCACTAAGCCCGAACCTGTTAAATCACTTTGTTTTTTCAAATAAGAAGAGTAAGTGATCATGATTCCGAAACAGATAGATAATGAGAAGAAAATTTGCCCATAAGCGGCAACCCAAACAGTTGGCTCTAATAGTTTAGACCAGTCAGGTGTGAATAACGCATCTAAGCCTTTAGTTGCACCAGGTAAGAACAGTGCGGTGATAACTAAAATGACAAACATGATCGTTAATAATGGCATAAAGAATGCAGCGGATTTGCCGATTCCTTTTTGTACACCTAATGCTAAAATTGCTAAAATGAAAAGCCATACAGCGACTAATGGTCCAGTGATACTGCTTACGAAATCAAAACTGATGGAAACGCCTTCTGCCATTTGTAAATAGTCTTTAAAGAAGAAGCTAGCAGGATCTGCACCCCAAGCACTATTTAACGAGAAGAAAGTATAAGATGCAGCCCAGCCAAGAATAACGGCATAGTAAATACCGATGATCACATTGATCATAACTTGCCACCAACCAAAGGTTTCAAAATTTTTATTTAGCTTACGAAAAGCAAGTGGGGGAGATGCTCGATATTTATGACCGATCGCATAATCAAGAAATAAAAGTGGAATACCTGCAGTTAATAATGCGACTAAGTAAGGGATGATAAAAGCACCACCACCATTTTCATATGTTACATAAGGAAAACGCCAGATATTTCCTAGCCCAACGGCAGAACCGATTGCCGCAAAAATAAATGCTTTACGTCCAGAGAACGTTTCGCGACTTTGAGATGATGTTGTCATAATCACAACCTTTGTTTTTGTTAGTTTTGGTTAAAAAAATGTTAGGATTTAGAAATATAATGAAATATTGCCTTGAGTCAATAGGAATAAATGCTTTATTTTGGTGAATAAATTATATTTTACAGGATTTATATTCTGTATTTTAATTTATTTTTAGCTTTAAATATTAAGAAAAATAATTTAACAAATTTAACAACTGTGTTTATACATGCTTAAGAGAGGAAAAAACTAGCAAAACTCGTTTAAAAAAGGATAAAAAAAGTGCGATCTTTTCATTAAAAAGACCGCACTTTCAGTAAGTTAGATTATTTTATAATCAATTAGATTTTACACGCACCGCCTGAGCAGCCATCATCAATGTCTTCTTGACCATCGTCTGCGCCATCACGTGTGTTTTGATAATAAAGTGTTTTTAAGCCATATTTATAAGCAGTTAACAAATCACCCAATAAGCGTTTCATTGGTACTTTACCATCTTCAAAACGTTGTGGATCATAGTTAGTATTGGCAGAAATAGCTTGGTCAACGAATTTCTGCATGATACCGACTAAATGTAAATAACCATCATTATTTGGTAAATCCCACAGTAATTCATAGTTTTCTCCCAAAGTTTCGTATTCAGGTACAACTTGTTTAAGGATACCATCTTTTGATGCTTTCACACTGACATGGCCTCGTGGTGGCTCAATACCATTCGTAGCATTAGAAATTTGTGATGACGTTTCAGATGGCATTAATGCAGTTAATGTTGAGTTACGTAAACCAAATTCTTGGATATCTTTACGTAAGGTTTCCCAGTCATAATGGAGTGGTTCTTTCGTTAAGCTATCGATGTCTTTTTTATAAGTATCAATTGGTAAAATGCCTTGTGCATAAGTTGTCTCATTAAAGTACTCACAAGCACCAAGTTCTTTAGCTAAATTCATTGAGGCTTTTAATAAGTAATATTGAATCGCTTCGAAAGTACGATGAGTTAAATCATTAGCGCTACCATCAGAGTAACGTACACCATTTTTTGCTAAATAATAAGCATAGTTAATCACGCCAATACCTAATGAGCGGCGAGCAAGTGAGCTTTTTTTCGCAGCAATAACAGGGTAGTCTTGGTAGTCAAGTAGCGCATCTAATGCTCTTACAGCAAGATCTGATAGTTCTTCTAATTCATCTAAGTTTTCCAGTTTACCTAAATTGAAAGCAGATAATGTGCATAACGCAATTTCACCATTTTCATCGTGTAAATGCTGTAATGGTTTAGTTGGCAATGCAATTTCTAAACATAAGTTAGATTGGCGTACTGGCGCGACGGTCGGATCAAATGGAGAATGGGTATTACAGTGATCGACATTTTGAATATAAATTCGTCCTGTTGAAGCGCGCTCTTGCATAAGCAATGAGAATAATTCAACAGCTTTGACTGAACGTTTACGAATACTTGGATCTTGCTCATATTGTAAATAAAGCTGTTCAAATTTGTTTTGATCCGCAAAGAACGCTTCATATAGTCCTGGTACATCTGATGGGCTAAAGAGCGTAATATCACCGCCTTTAATTAAGCGTTGATACATCAGTTTATTTAACTGCACACCATAATCCATATGACGCACACGATTATCTTCTACGCCACGATTGTTTTTTAATACTAATAAACTTTCCACTTCTAAGTGCCAGATTGGATAGTAAACTGTTGCCGCACCACCACGGACTCCACCCTGTGAGCAGGATTTTACTGCGGTTTGGAAATATTTGTAGAACGGAATACAACCTGTATGGAAGGCCTCACCACCACGAATCGAGCTACCTAAGGCACGAATTGCACCCGCATTGACACCAATACCTGCACGTTGCGAAACATATTTGACAATTGCTGAAGCTGTTGCATTAATAGAGTCAAGGCTATCGCCACATTCAATTAGGACACAAGAGCTGAATTGACGCGTTGGTGTGCGAACCCCAGCCATGATTGGTGTAGGTAAAGAAATTTTAAAAGTTGAAGTTGCATCATAAAAACGGCGAATATAGTCTAAACGAGTCTCTTGTGGATATTTAGAGAATAAGCTAGCAGCGACTAATAAATAGAGAAATTGTGCAGACTCGTAAATTTCACCTGTGACACGGTTTTGGACTAAATATTTACCTTCAAGTTGTTTGACGGCAGCATAAGAGAACGTCATATCACGCCAGTGATCAAGATAACTATCCATTTCATCCCATTCTTCACGCGTATAATCCACCAGTAGAGCGGGATCATATTTGCCCATGCGTACTAATTTTTTAACATGATCGTAAAGACGAGGTGGATCGAAATGACCATAAGCTTTTTTACGTAAATGAAAAACAGCCAAACGGGCAGCTAAATATTGATAATCTGGACTTTCTTTACTAATTAAGTCAGCAGCAGCTTTGATGATCGTTTCATGAATATCAGAAGTACGGATCCCTTCATAAAATTGAATATGTGAGCGTAGTTCTACTTGAGAAACGGAAACATTATCCAATCCCTCAGCGGCCCAAGTAATAACACGGTGGATTTTATCAAGATCGATCGGTTCAAGATGCCCGTCACGTTTAGTGACTTTCAATGCTTTATTCATATTGCTGACCTATTTCTAGAATTGTGAAAACACAAGATATAGTTATATATTGGAAAATTGGATACAAGATAATGTGCTTATAACTAAAATTCAAGCAGTAAATTTTTTACTTGAATTATTGACATAGAATAACTTATTTATAAATAAGTAAAATTTTTATTGGTCAGAAAAATTGAATTATTAAAATTTGTGCACTAGATCAAATTTTATTTTTGATAGCGTTTTCAATATAAAAAGTGCGGTCAATTTTGACAAAACTTCGTATTAAACTCCATTATTTGAACATCTAAGCTGAGCTTATTTAGGCATTTTTATATTTATTGATTACTAGCCAACGTTATAAATTGAGTATTAGTTCATTTCTACATCTTTTTATGTCATAAACAATTAAAGGAGAGAACTTTAAATCGTTATTCTGTTTATGACGGGGGAATTACCCCCTGTCATTGTATTTACTCAATAATTTCAATCTTATCATGAAGACGAATAATACCCGTATTGAGTGGGATAAGATTAATGCCAAATAAGGGTTGACCATCTACATTAGTATTGATCTTTTTTAATGTACGAAAAGGTTCCATCTTCGCATCAACAGTATTTTTATCAGGATCGCGCGCTGTCAAAATACATCGAGTACAAGACTTAACATTTAAAAAGACGACATTACCAATTTTGAGTTGTTTCCACTCTTGCTCTATAAAAGGATGTTCGCCATCAATCACAATATTTGGACGAAATTGCAGCATTTTGATCTGAGAAGGACATTGTGTTTGAACCTCTGTCAGACTAGCTTGTGTGGTAAGCAAAATAGGATAGCCATCTGCAAAAGAAACAGGGGAATCTGGTTGACGTTTAGTGTATCGTTGTGATTGTTCTCCGATCCAACGTAGTTGGACCTGCCGTCCGATTTTTTCACTAAACCACTGATTAATGTATGCTTCTGCAACCCAAGATAGAAAATGATTTCCCCACACCTCTGATTCAGACTGTTGTTGAAAGTGACGATAATACACCGTCAGCATATCGCCGTCTTTATGTTGGATTTGTAGCCCCAGAGGAATCGGAAACGTAAAAAGGTGGTATAGTTCGGGATCTTTCCGCGCACTAAGAAATTTGCCATCTAGTTCAGTTAACATAAACTCACGATCAAAGTTTAACCCTTGTGGTTGGACGACAGCTTGAGAAACTTGATAAGCTTGTGTTGATTTTATTGGGTAGAGATAAAGCTGTGTAACTTGCATATTAATCCTGATAAATTGCGTTATAAATATGGCTTTCAAATTGTACTAATGGCGCACGTTTAGTTTTTTGTTCAAAATCCCCCGTAGAATAGCCATTAATAAATTGGACGAAAGCGATTTTTTTTCCCTGTTTATTAGTCATAAAACCAGCTAGATTATAAACACCTTTTAATGCACCTGTTTTAGC
Organism: Pasteurella canis; assembly: GCF_020810675.1. Lineage (GTDB taxonomy): Bacteria > Pseudomonadota > Gammaproteobacteria > Enterobacterales > Pasteurellaceae > Pasteurella > Pasteurella canis. The sequence goes on along the minus strand of NZ_CP085871.1, from coordinate 860,102 downwards.
ACTGACGTTCTTAACTAATGGTTCGTTGATAAGTGATCCTCTCCCCATTAATGTGCCATCTACACCAGCAATGGGAAAAGTATCAAGTAAGTTTAATGTAGTTTCATTTTTAGCAATATATTCTAAAACTTGTAGTAATGTTTGCGCAGAGATCAAATTATGGCGTGATAAGCCAGAACCATCAGCAATAATAGCATTACCTAATTTAATACCTGCTTTACTCTGTAAAATGTGTCGCATCGCTTGGCTTGCTAATGGGAAAGAAGCAGGGCGTTTATAATAGTGATAAGCAGTGGTTCTAAATAGTGCATCTGCAATTTGATTATCTGATTTTTTCATCATTTTTTTGATTAAATCAGGTAGTGGTTTTGATAAATGTTGTGCAAGTAATTGTCCAGTTTGTTGTTGATAAGGTTGTTTTACTTTGCCATTAAATTCAATTCCTAAACGCGTTAAGTTTCGTTGGATAATTGCAGCCGCATAGGCATTTGGATCTTGAATCGCAAAGCTCAAACCAAAAGGCTTATTTTTTCGAGATAAGCATCCTTTTAGCTGGTAGCGATTATTGTCTAATACAACCGCATCCAATTGACAGTAACCAGCTTCTTTTGGGGTTGAAATATAGACTTGTCCAAAAACTTGCACAGGATATTGAGCGGGAATAATAATTTTTGCTTGTTCGCCTACAGGATGATTTGCGTCTAGTTCAACATAAAAACAGTTATTATCAATATTGACTGCGGCTGGTGGTGCATTAAAACACATCGTTAAGTCATTCCAAATCCAGCCCAAGCCACGATCGTGGCTAGTAAATACTGAAGTATCTAAAATTAAATCACCTTTGATTTTATTAATTTTTTGTTTTTTTAACTGGGCGAGTAACTGATATAGTTGACCACTTGTGAGATCAGGATCACCAGTAAAACGAATAATTAAGTCACCTCTTAGCTCATGATTTTGTACTTTCCCATTTGTCAATAAGCTAGTCTCAAATTGAAACTGATCACCTAATGCTAATTTCGCAGTTAATGCGGTCAGTATTTTTTGTGTACTCGCTGGGAGCATAAAGGTTGTTGAATTATGATCAATAATCATTTGATCGCTTTCTACATTTTTAGCAATGAAAGCAAAACTCGTCCCCTCTGGTAAATGTGTGGAGATTTCTGTCATATCGATATTGGCTGAGAGAGGATAACTAAAAAATAGCACTAATGTGAAAAGAGCACTTTTTAGTGCGTTTGGAAAAAGTGCGGTTAAAAAAGAGGATACTTTGTACATAATTAGTCCGAATAGTTGCTATTTTTTCCTAGAAGAACAATAATAGTATTTGAATCTTCGAGAGTAAATCAATCCTTTCTCGTAATTAATTATTTTAACCAATCCACAGCATAGTGAATAACCATGTTGCGGTTTGTTTTTATCTTAAAGGAAGAAAAAAAGAATATGAAACAAATTCCAATGACGATACGTGGAGCTGAACAATTAAGGCAAGAACTTGACTTTTTAAAGAATACACGCCGTCCAGAAATTATTAAAGCGATCGCAGAAGCACGTGAACATGGCGATCTTAAAGAAAATGCAGAATATCATGCAGCCCGAGAGCAACAAGGGTTTTGTGAAGGACGTATTCAAGAGATTGAAGGGAAGTTAGCTAATAGCCAAATTATTGATGTCACTAAAATCCCAAATAATGGCAAAGTAATTTTTGGATCGACGGTGGTTTTATTTAACATAGATACTGAAGAAGAAGTCAGTTATCAAATTGTAGGTGATGATGAAGCGAATATTAAAGAAGGGTTAATTTCAGTTAATTCACCTATTGCTCGAGGTCTAGTAGGGAAAGAAATCGATGACATAGTTTCAATTCAAACACCAGGTGGTAAAGTGGAATTTGAGATTATTGAGGTTAACTATTTATAGGTAGTGACAGCCCTTTTCTTTAAAGCCTGATTTCTGTATAGATATCAGGCTTTTTTTATGATTTTACCTAAAGACTGTGATTATATAAAAACTTCATAACTTATTGATAAATAATATTTATTTCTACTATGTAAATAATGTTTTTTATGTAAACTTTATCTAAAGGGAATATTACTTAACTTTACATTTAACTTTTTCTTTATATTTCAATTGGTTAATGTGTATTCTCTTTTTGAACACTATACACTCAATTTACTTACCTAAAAATAAATGCTCCAATATTGTCGATTTAGTGTCCTTATTGCTCAAGGACTATCAGTTACAGATTATAGATTTAGTGTTTATTTGTATTATCTCGCGTTTGAATCTATCTCTAATTTAAATATTTTCTATCCAAAGGGGCTTTTTTTATGAATAAAGTTTATCGAGTTATATGGAGCCATGTAACTAATACTTTTATTGCTGTATCGGAGTTAACAACTTCAAAAGGTAAGGTGAAATCGTATAGTGTTTTACCTTCTCATCAACAAGCACAAGTTAGTACAAGTATTCCAACCTCGTTTAAACTAAGTGCCATAGCTGTACTCTCACTTTTAACTTTCTCACCAGCATCTGTGATGGCGCAGGATGTCACTGCAGATAACTTGACGGTTAATGGTGCTTCCACTTTTACAGGAACAGCGACATTTAATAATACTGCAACCTTTAATAATATGGTTACTGTAGGTGAAGTCGTTGCTACAACTTTAACTGTTGGTGGAAAAAATGTTGCAACAAAAGAAGAAATAACTACATTAACTTCAGCTGTAAATCAGAAAGCAGATCAAAATACAGTTACTGATTTGACTAAGACAGTCAATCAAAAAGCAAATCAGTCAGATGTTGATTCACTAAAAACAGTTAAAGCAGATAAAACTGAATTAACAACAGGATTGAATTTAAAAGCAGATAAATCAACTGTAAATACCGAATTAGCTAAAAAAGCTAATAAAGCAGATTTTGAGAAATTAAGTACATTGGTTGCATCATTAGGTTCAAAAGAAGGTACTGAATATAGTGGTATAAAATACTTCCGTGTCAAATCAACTTTAGCTGATGCAGAGGCTAGTGGAGAGAATGCTATTGCTATTGGACCTAAAGCAGTTTCTTCAAAAGATGATGCCTTAGCTGTTGGGCATTTTGCAATTGCAAATGCTGAGAAGTCAGTTGCTATGGGTAATAGTACTTATGCTGTAAAAACTGCAAATAAAGGGGTGGCAATTGGTAATGATGCCCGAGTAGGTTCTAAACAAGAAGGTGATGTGGTTTATGATGGTTCATCCTCTTATGTGATTGGTGATGGAGATGGTGAAAGCTCAGTTGCTATTGGCGATAAAGCTATCAGTAGAGGTAAAGCAAGTATTGCGATTGGTAAAGATGCAATTACATCAAATAAAGATCTTAAAAAACAAATTGCTAGTAATAATATTGCAATCGGTACGAGTGCTCAAGCAATAGCGAGTGATAACTCAATTGCATTAGGTAATAAAGCAAGAACAAATAAAGATTCTGATTCTTCTATTGCAATTGGTGATACTGCAGAAACTTTTGCAGAAAAATCTATTGCACTTGGTAATACTGCACAGTCAAAAGGAGAATCGGCTCTTGCATTTGGTACTAATGCAAAAGCTCATACAGCGTCGACTATTGCAATTGGTAAAAATAGTGAGGCATTAAGTTCACAAAGTATTGCAATTGGTGAAACAGCTCAAGCTTTACCAAACAAAACGATTTCAATAGGTTTAAACGCAGGTAAAGGTCAACAATCAGATAAAGATGGTACAAAGCACTCTCATATTAATATTGGTGAAAGTGCTGGAGAAGGTGTTAAAGGTCAATATAATATCGGTATTGGTACTGAGGCAGGTAAAGGCGTTGTTGGTAAGGCTAATGTTGCGTTAGGTATTTATGCTGGTACAAATTTAGCTAACTCAACAGAAACCGTGGGCGATAATGTTTCTATCGGTAATGCAACTAATAATTATACAACACCTACAGCATTACAACGTGGTACTGCTGTAGGGGCCAAAGCTATGACAGCTTCAGACTCAAGTGCATTTGGTTATGATGCTCAAGCGATGGGACAAAAAGCAGCAGCTGTGGGGTATGCGGCAAAAGCAGAAGGTGATTTAGCTGTAGCTCTTGGTTCTAATGCAATCGCAAGCACAAATAATGTAGCATTAGGTGCTGGTTCTATTGCAAAAGCAACTGCAGAGGTTCAGGGATATTTAACGGGTAAAAAATCAAATCTTGTTGTTTCTGTAGGAACTCAAGAGGGGAATGAAAATCAGCGTATTTTACGTCGTTTAACTAACGTAGCTGATGGTGCAGAAGATCAAGATGCTGTAACAGTAGCACAATTAAAACGTGTTTCTGATGATGTGACGACAAAGCTACAAGCACAATTTAATAACTTAAACCATGGTAGTACGAACTCTGAAATTAGATATGCTACCTGGGCACCAGAACAAGGTGATGATGCTAAGAATAAAATTGTACTGAAAGACAATACTCGCATTTCTAATGTAGCCACTGCAAAAGTTGCAACAGATGCAGTGAATTTGGGACAAGTAGAAAGTATTATCAGTAAAGAAAAAACGCATTACTTTAGTGTGAATGATAGTGGTTTAACTGAAAAACCATCGAACTATGATAATACTGAAGCCAAAGCTAGTCTTTCTATGGCGATCGGTCAAGGTGTTATTGCAAGAGAAGAACGCAGTGTGGCAATTGGTAATAAAGCCAGTGCACATGGTGTAGGTTCAATGGCGATTGGTACTTTCTATGAAGGAAGTGCTGAGTTAGATGATGGCGTAGCAAGAAGTAGTGCAACTAATGCAGCTGTCGCGAATCAACCATATAAATATGGTTTAGCGATTGGTGCAGGGGCAAACTCAGAAGGGAATAATTCTATTGCTATCGGTAGTTTATCAGCTGCATCAAATAAAGACATCCAAAAAGGCAATGTGGATCGCGCGATCGCGATTGGTTATAGAGCAACATCATCAGCGGAAAAAGCCAATGCGATTGGGGATCGTGCGGTAGCAAATTCACTAACTGGTAATGCGTTTGGTAGTGAAGCTTTTTCAGGAGCTGTGTCTTCTAATGCAATTGGTACTAAAGCGAATGCAACAGGGGAAAACTCAATTGCCTTTGGTACTCACCAGAATGTTACAGGGAAAAACTCAGGTAGTATCGGTTATGCTGGTGCATTAGGTAACAAAGAAACTACAGTAATTAGTGGCGAGGGAACATATTCTTTAGGTAATACCAACAGCACGTTAACAGCTAATGAAAGTGGTATTTTTGGTAATACTAATGAAATTAAAGCGAAAGAAAATGCTCGAATTGTTGGTAATAAAAACAGTATTGGTGCAATTGAAGAGAAGACTCATGTACCTGGTACACCACCCGCTGCACCAGCTAATGATCTAAAAGACATTTATGTTACGGGTTATGATAACAAAATCAGCAGCGATAAAAAATTAGCAAAAGATTTAAGTGGGTTGTTTGTTTATGGTCATAATAACAAAATTGCTCAATTACCAGATCCTGATTCAACAGAAGAATTTACATTAACTAATTCATCGGTTATTGGTGCGAATAACATTTTAAATACCAAAGGTAGTGATTATTTTGTATTAGGTAATAATGTTACTGCAACCTTAGCAAACTCAGTTTATCTAGGTTCAAACTCTGGATATGTTGTTAAAGGAGCATCTACTGCTGGTAATGAGGCGTATGCAAATATTGCGGATGGTTCAAACAAATCAGGTTATACTTTTGCTGGAAATCTAGCACCAGTAGGTGTGGTAACTTTAGGTGGTGTTGGAACAGAGCGTCGTATTCAAAATTTATCAGCTGGTTTAGTGTCAGAAAGCAGTACTGATGCGATTAATGGTAGCCAGTTATTTGCGTTAACGCGTCCATTACGTTTTGCAGGTGATAACTCTAATTTAAGTAATCCAGATGCAGGTAAACCAAATGGTGACACATCAGTTATTTCACGTAGCTCAAACCAAGGTATGAAAATTCTTGGTGGTGAAAGTGATACAACTAAACTAACAGGAAAATCAGATAAAAATATTGGTGTAATTTCTGATGGTAATAATACATTAGAGGTAAGATTATCTAAAACCCTTTCTAATTTAACAGAAGCAACTTTTGGTAGCGGAACTGATAAAACTACGATTAATAAAGATGGTGTAACAATTGTTAATAATGGTAAACCAGATGTCAGTTTAACTGATAGTGGTTTAAATAATGGTGATAATAAAATCACTAATGTTAAAGCCGGTGAAGCTGATACCGATGCTGTTAATGTAAAACAATTAAATGATCTTAAAGCAGCTGGTTTTGGTTTAACAGCTGAAGATAACGAAACGATTAGAAAACCATTAGGTGAAAGTATCAAAGTCACGGGTGATAACAATGTTAACACTAAGATTCTAAAAGAAGGTAATAATGCAACTGGTTTAGAAGTTAGCTTAGCTAATAATATTAAATTAGGACAGGGTACAGAAACTGCTACTGGTGAAGCGGGTAAATTGACGTTAACTGATGATAAAGGTAAAGATCGTGCTGTGCTTGATGGTACAGATGGTTCTCTTACTTTAACTGGTAATGCATTACCAGCAGGTACAGCTCCAGCAACAGATGCACCAAGTGCGAAGATTAAAGTGGCTAAGGGTAAAGCTGATTTAAGTTCTACGCCAGATGAAGCTCCTAATACTGCACCTAACAATAAAACCCGTATTACCTATGAAATTCCAGCTGCGACTGGTGGTGCAACAGTTGAAGAGTTAGCTACACTTAACGATGGTTTAAAATTTGGTGCGAATACAGGTGATGTACATGATGCTAAACTGAATACACGTGTTGATGTAAAAGGTAAAGCTACAAACACAACTTGGGATAACTTTGATGCAGGTCATAATATTATGACTCAGATTCAAGGTAATACTATTACTGTCGCATTAGCGAAAGCATTGTCAGGGTTGACTAGTGCAACATTTGGTGATCCTGCTGGTAATCCGAAAGATGGTGCAGTGATTAACAAAGATGGCTTAACTATTACTCAAGGTGATAACACAGTCAGTTTAACTGATAATGGTTTAGACAATGGGAATAAGCAAATCAAGAATGTTGCGAGTGGTTTAACTAAAGCTGATGGTACAGCAACAGATCTTGCTAATGCGGTTGGTACTAATGGCGTGAATGTTAATGATTTAAGAAATGTTGTTAACGGTAATGATAATCAAGGTAATCCTAATGCTACAGGTGGTTTTGGTTTAAAGGATAAAGCTGGTCAAATCTTTAAACAAAACTTAGGCGAAACAGCACAAATTACGGGTGATTCAAATGTGAATACCAAAGTAGTAGATGGTCAAAATGGTGGTAAAGCCCTTGAGGTAAGCTTAGCTAACCAATTAACTTTAGGTAAAGGACCTGATGCTACACCTAACTCAACGGGGGAAGCAGGTAAAGTCACATTAAAAGATGGCAAAGGTATAGATCGTGTTGTGGTTGATGGTGGTGAAGGGGCTATCTCATTAACGGGGCAGCCAAATCAAGCCGGTGGAGCAGCACCAACGGCGAAAATTAAAGTAGCTGAAGGAAATCCTGATTTAGCAAATACAGCAGATGATCCAAATAACCCTAATGGTAATAAAAAGACTCGTATTACTTATGAGATTCCAAATTCAACACAAGGTGGACAACCAACAGTTGAAGAGTTAGCTACACTAAACGATGGCTTAAAATTTGGTGCGAATGATGGAGCTGTACATAATGCCAAACTCAATACGCGTGTTGATGTGAAAGGACATGTCAACAATACAACTTGGGCTAACTTTGATGCGGGTCAGAATATTATGACTCAGATTCAAGGTAATACGATTACTATCGCTTTAGCTAAAGCATTAAAAGACTTAACCAGCGCGAGTTTTGTTGGTGGTACGGATAATAGCAGTAGCGTCCTCAACGGTAACGGGTTGACTATTACGAAAAAAGCTGATCCAAATGTTGTGGGTGATACAGATAAAATTGTAAGCCTAACTGAAAAAGGATTAGATAACGGTGGTAACCAAATTGTGAATGTTGCTACAGGTTTGAAAGATCGTAATGGTAATGATGTTAAATTAAAAGATGCCACTGGTGATGTTTTAACTAATGGTGTGAATGTTGGCGATCTGAAAAATGCCATTACTGATATTACTTCTGCTGGAAATGGTGGGTTTGGCTTGAAAGATAAAGCGGGTAATGAATTCAAGCAAGATTTAGGTACTGCTGCACAGATTACAGGAGATAGTAATATCAATACGAAAGTTGTTGATGTAACAAATCCAAATGGTAGTCAATCTAAAGCCCTAGAAGTCAGCTTAGCGGATAATATTACGTTAGGTAAACCAACGGAAGGTGGTGTAGAAGGCGTTGATGGTTCTGTTAAAGTCACTGGTAAAGATGGTGCAAGTGTAGTCTTAAATGGTAAAGACGGTACGATTGGTTTGACTGGTCCACGTGGTGCTGATGGTAAATCAGTTTCAACGGATATTGGTGTAAAAGAAGGTGCTGCTGGTGTTGATGGTACAGATGGTGCTAACGGTACAAGTAAAACACGTATTGTTTACACGTTGAAAGACAAAGATGGTAATCCTATTAAGGATGCAAGTGGTAAACCGATCACTGAGGAAGTTGCTACCTTAAACGATGGTATGAAATTTGAGGGCAATGATGGTACTGTTGTGACTCGTAAATTGAATGAAACATTAGGTATCAAAGGTGGTGTTGATGCAGCTACTGTCAAGGACAATACTAAAGTATCAAGTGGCAATGTCGGTGTGCGTGCTGTTACGGATCAAAATGGTAATCCAACAGGTAGTTTAGAAGTGGTAATGAAAGAACGTCCAGAGTTTTCAGGTATTGTCTTGAATGGTAAGGATGGTCAAGATGCTTCAATTAAGTTTACTGATAAGGACGGCAATGAATCATTATCTATGACTACAACCAAAGATAAAGACGGTAATCCAACTTTGAATCTTACTAATCCAAACGCGGATAAATTCGTTAAGATTACTGGTGTAGCAGATGGTGATATTTCGCCAACGAGCAAAGATGCAGTGAATGGTAGCCAGCTTCATGCTGTGAAAGAAACCGCAGAGCTTGCTGCTTCGGGCTGGAATATTTCGGTTAATGACAATGCGAATAACAATGTATCTAACGTGAAACCAAAACACACTGTTGATTTGAACAATACTGATGGTAATATTGTGATCAGCAAAACAGTTGACAATGATAAACATAATGTGACATTTGGTCTTGCAGATAGCATTAATGTGAAAGACTCTGTTGTTGTCGGTCCAAAAGGGGCAGATGGTAAACCTGGTGAAGGTGCTGTCGTCATCAATGCGAAAGATGGTGCGAATGGTAAAGATGGTATCAGTATCGTCGGTAAAGATGGTAAAGATGCAGTGGCTATCAGTGGTAAAGATGGTGTGGGTACTATCGGCTTAACAGGTCCAGCTGGTGCAGATGGTAAAAATGCGAATGCTATCATTGGCGTGAAAGATAGCGTGAAAGGCTTAGATGGCAATGATGGTAAAGATGGCAATAGTAAAACACGCATTGTCTATAAAAAACCAGATGGCACAGAAGAGCAAGTGGCGACCATGAACGATGGTTTAGTGTTTGGTGCGGATAAAGGTACTGAGCACAAAGCGAAACTTGGTACAACAGTGAAAGTGAAAGGTGACGATAAAAATATCGAAACTGAAGTAGCAGGTGATACAATTCGTGTCAAACTGAAAGACAATATTGATGTGAAAGGTGTAACAGTTAGAGAGAAATTTACTGTAGAGAAAGGTGCAGCAATCAACATGGGTAACAACGTGATTAACGGCGTGGCTGATGGTGAAGTGAGTGCAACTAGCAAGCAAGCAGTGAATGGTAGCCAGTTACATAAAGTTCAACAACAAGTGAACAATAATACAACCGCAATCAATAAATTGGGTGATCACATCAATAAAGTTGATAAAGATCTACGTGCAGGTGTTGCAGGTGCAACAGCAGTTGCCTTCTTACAACGTCCAAATGAAGCAGGTAAGAGCCTTGTTTCATTAGGTGTGGGACATTATAAGAGTGAGTCAGCAGTTGCAGTCGGTTATGCAAGAAACTCTGACAACAACAAGATCTCGATTAAGCTGGGTGGTGGTGTAAATAGCCGTGGCGATGTTAACCTAGGTGGTAGTATCGGTTATCAATGGTAATTTTCCACTAAAATAATAAAACAAAAGGGTATTGAATGTGCAATACCCTTTTTTATATGAAAAATAAAACGGCATTTATTGCCGTTTTTCTTACTCTTTATTTATTATTATTTATATTGATTACTTACGTGGTAATTGAATTTGGGGTTCTTGACTTGGGCGATAGAGGACTAAAATATGCCCAATAGTTTGTACTGTACAAGCTTTTGTCTCACGTACAATCGCATCAATAATTAATTGTTTTACTTCGCGATCTGCGCCTGCAATTTTGACTTTAATGAGTTCGTGATGTGCTAGTGCATTGTCAATCTCGGCTAATACACCTTCAGTTAAACCATTGTTACCGATCATCACCACTGGGTTTAAGTGGTGAGCAAGACCTTTTAAAAATTGCTTTTGTTTGGTAGATAATGTAATCGACATAATTTATCCTAATTAGAGAAAAAGTGCGGTCATTTTGGGTGAAATTTTGCATAATGACCAAAAGTGTTAATTGCGCAATTCTAACCGTAAATGGCGTTTAGAGAAAGCGATTTGATTCAATACAGGTAATATAAATATGCATAATACCGATTTTCTTTCCTCGTTCTTATTTTCAATGAGTGTTACTTTACCCACAGTATTAATGTTATTACTCGGTGTGGTTTTACAAAGATTGCACATAGTAGATGATAAGTTTACAGGACAAGCAACAAAAATTATTTTTAATATTACTTTACCTATTTTGTTATTTTTAAATATTACGAGTAATCCAGTAGAGTTTCGCTCACAGTTATTACCCATTGCAGCAAGTTTCACAGGCACATTATTACTTTTTATTATGGCAGAGCTAGTTGCTGCAAAGTTCATCGTGGAAAAGCAAGAACGCGGTACGTTTGTACAAGGTGTCTATCGTGGTAATAATGGCATTTTAGGTTTAGCATTATGTATTAATGCATATGGTGAGGCTGGGTTAGCTCCTGCTTCAATTTATGCGGCAGCGACGATCTTTTTATTTAATGTATTAGGCGTGATTACCTTAAGCCGTTCGTTTGCTGATGGACGAGTCAGTTTTTGGGGGATTGTTAAAAATGTCATTAAAAATCCTTTGATTATTGCCATTGTGTTAGGGTATGTGGTAAATGGACTAGAACTACAGTTTCCAAAAACATTACAAACGACGGGAAACTACCTTGCGAGTATGACGTTACCCTTAGCATTAATTTGCGCGGGAGCCAGTGTTAAATTCAATGGGAGTGCGAGTGGCTCTCGAACAGTGATTTGGGGAAGTATTGGGCGTGTGATTATTGCCCCTATTTTTATGGTCTGTATAGGTAAATTATTTGGTTTATCTGGTATGAATATGGGTATTTTATTTTTAATGGCAGCAACACCGATGGCGACTATTACTTATGCGATGGTACGTGGTATGGGCGGTAATGGTACCAGTGCAGCCAATACTATTGCCTTAACCACATTAGGTGCGATTATTACTTCTTCAGTGGGTTTATTAATTTTATCACAATTAGGTTGGGTGTGACGAAGTGAATAAACGACTCGCTATAATCTAAAGTTAGAAAGAGGCTGAAAGGTCAGCCTCTAAAATTTTTATCAAACAGACCGCACTTTTAAGATTGCTGATACTTGATCCCCTTGTTTTAATTCTCGACTGATACGTCCAGTTTCTACACAAACCATGGTTTTATAGCCAGACTCACTCATACCACTTGTAGCTTTATGCCATGGATTCCATAACACCACATCAGATGCGTTATGATGCTCAATGGTGATTATACGTTGTAATGCATTATCCACAATTGCCGTTCGTGCATTGTCAATATGATAAGTACTGTCGACATTTTCACTAATTTTACGTGGCGATGGGACGCTTTCTTGAGCTTTAGTGATATTACTAACAGCAGTCGTTGGTAAACCTTGTACTTCAATTTGTTGAATATCACCAATGTTGAAATAGCTATGTAATGCGACTTGTGCTATTTCCTGCCCATAATGTGTAAAAATAAGCTCACATTGTTGGCTAAAAATCATGTTAATTTTGGCTTCAATAAGATGATCTTCACTAAATAAACCAAATTCTAATTGTACTTGTTGTGCTTCAATTTCATAGCCCGTAAGTTGCCATAAACGGATACGAGCGGTGCCATGAGAGGGGGACTTCACTGGACCAAACCAAGGATAGCAAATAGGAATACCGCCACGAATAGCATGACCTTGTTGAAAAGGCTCAATTTCACTGAGCCAAATAACGTCTTGCTCAATACCCGCAGGTTTCCAGCTAAAGAGGTGAGCACCTTGTAAGGCAATTTGTGCTGTTCCGACAGAATGCTGTAAAACAATAACAGGAATTTGATGATATTGGTATAAGCTCAGTTCAGGTGTAATGTGTTTAATAAATTGGGGTTGAATTGGATTTTTCATAAAACCTCTTAATACTGTTTTTTTATTCAGTATGTTGTTTGGTGGTCAGGGAAAATCTGCTAAACTATGTCAGAATGTTGAAATTTATCTGAAAAATAATGGCGAATATTGAACAAATAATCAAGGTCTTTTCTGAACAAGGTGCATTAAGTCAGCATATTCAAGGCTTCCGCCCTCGTGTAGAACAATTGGATATGGCAAATGCGGTCGCTAATGCAATTAAAAATAAGAAAGCATTAGTTGTGGAAGCAGGAACAGGGACGGGCAAAACCTTTGCTTATCTAGCGCCTGCATTATTAGCAAACAAAAAAACGATTATTTCAACGGGTTCAAAAAATCTACAAGACCAGTTATTTAAACGTGATTTACCTGCAATTAAAAAAGCGCTTAGTTACACAGGAAAAATTGCCCTATTGAAAGGGCGAGCTAATTATTTGTGTTTGGAGCGCTTAGATCAATTGATCGCACAAGGTGTATTGGGTGATCGCACTGTGTTAGCCGATCTTGCGAAAGTGAGACAATGGAATAATGCGACTAAAACAGGCGATTTAACAGAATGTGTTTCGCTTGCTGAAGACAGTCCTATTTTGCCTCAATTGACCAGTACAGCAGAGAGTTGCTTAGGTACGGATTGTCCTAATTATGGTGATTGTTATGTAGCGGCGGCACGTAAGCGAGCATTAAATGCTGATTTAGTCGTGGTGAATCATCATCTCTTTTTTGCCGATATTGCAGTAAAAGAGACAGGGTTTGGTGAGTTAATTCCTCAAGCGGATGTCATTATTTTTGATGAAGCCCATCAATTACCTGATATTGCGAGTCAATATTTTGGGCAGTCGATGAGTTCTCGTCAATTATTTGATTTATGCAAAGACATCAATATTGTTTATCGTACTGAAATTAAGGATATGGCGCAGCTCGGTACAGCTTCGGATCATTTATTAAAAACAGTACAAGATTTTCGTTTAGTTCTAGGTGAGGGGAATTTACGTGGTAATTGGCGTGAGTTATTAACACAAACTGCTGTTAAAAACAGTTTTGAGCATTTACAAGAGAAAATTGACTTCGTTTCACAAGTTGTAAAATTAGCTTTAGGACGTTCACAAACCTTAGACAGTATTTTTGAACGCTTAGAAGCGATGAAAATTCAGCTAAAACGTTTAGCCAATACGTCTATTACGGGGCATTGTTATTGGTATGAAACAATGGGCCGTCAATTTGCTTTACATATTACGCCTTTAACTGTTGCCGAAAAATTTAATGAGGAAATGCAAAAACGAGAAAGTGCATGGATTTTTACGTCTGCAACCTTAGAAGTGGGAGGCAGTTTTGAGCATTTCTGCCAACGTTTGGGTATCAGCCATGCTGAACAGAAAATTTTACCGAGTCCCTTTAATTATCCTGAGCAATCTTTGCTTTGTGTGCCTCGCTATTTGCCAACGAGTAATCAAACACATACCTTAAAACAGCTAGGAGAAATGTTATTACCTGTGATCGAGGCAAATAAAGGACGTTGTTTTGTACTTTGCACTTCTTATGTCATGATGCGCGGTTTAGCCGAGTATTTTCGTGAGCAGAGTAACTTATTAGTTTTATTACAAGGCGAAACGGCTAAAACAACGCTGTTAGATCAATTTATTTCTGAGGAACACGCCGTATTAGTAGCAACTTCAAGCTTTTGGGAGGGGATTGATGTACGCGGTGATGCGCTTTCTTTAGTGATTATTGACAAATTACCTTTTACTGCGCCAGATGAGCCTCTATTAAAAGCACGGATTGAGGACTGCCGTTTACAAGGTGGAGATCCTTTTAATGATATCCAAATTCCTGAAGCCGTGATTAGTTTAAAACAAGGTGTTGGGCGCTTGATCCGTGATGTTAGCGATCGGGGGGCCGTAATTATTTGTGATAGCCGCTTAGTCACACGTGCCTATGGTGCGACTTTCTTAAAAAGCTTACCTAACTCAAAACGTACCCGTGATTTAAACAAAGTGGTACAATTCCTGACGAAAATTTAAGATGGATAATAAGCATGGATAATTTAACGTTATTAGCACTAGATACTTCGACTGAAGCTTGTTCAGTTGCTCTACTTTACAAAGGGGAAAAGACAAGCTTAGATGAATTTGCCCAGAGAACTCATACCCAACGTATTCTGCCTATGGTTGATACATTATTAGCACAATCAGGTATTGGTTTAAAACAAGTCGATGCCTTAGTTTTTGGACGAGGACCTGGTAGTTTTACTGGTGTACGTGTTGGGGCAGGTATTGCACAAGGTTTGGCGTTAGGCGCGAATTTACCTGTGATTCCGATTTCTAATCTAACCGCAATGGCACAAGCAGCCTATGAAAAACAAGGTGTAGAGAAGGTATTAAGTGCTATTGATGCACGTATGAATGAAGTATATTTTTCACAGCTGAGTGCACAAAAAGTGCAGTTAGATGTGGGGGAGTTTTTAGATTGGCAATTGCTGTGTCCTGAACAAGTGTTAAGTCCCGAGAGCGTTGTTGCACAATTAGGGCAATTAACAGATGGATGGAAAACTGTAGGAACAGGATGGTCAGCGTATCCTCAACTCACAGCTATCGCAGTTGGACGAGAAACGGATATTGTGCTTCCTTCTGCACAATATATGTTATCGCTTGCACAGTTAAAGTGGCTGCAAAAACAAACTATTAGTGCATTAGAGATTGAACCGACTTATTTACGCAATGAGGTGACTTGGAAAAAATTACCTGGACGTGAATAAATCTTAAATAACGTAAGTGTAATGGAGGTAAATCATGAAAAAACTGACCGCACTTTTTATGTCTGTACTATTAACAGGCTGTATTATGGCTCCAAAAGGATTAGAGCGTGATCAGTTTACGATACAGCGATTAGAGGCAATTACTGTAGAAGATTATGACTGTCAGTGCCAGCAGGCTCGTTTAGGTGGAAAAATTTTGTCAGCAACAGCACTAAAAGGACAAATGAGATTAGAGATTTTAAGTCTCCCAATTATTTCTCTTTCAGCTAAACCACATCTCTCCGCAGATACTAATGGGCGTTTTATTGCTTATCTGGACGGTTTTATTGATCCAGAAAGTTTAAAAGAACAATTTATCACTGTAAAAGGGACGTTAAAGAAACTAGAAGTGGGTAAAATTGATCAAGTAGACTATACCTATCCCGTTGTGATGGTAAATCATTACAAACTATGGAAATTGGTTTCAGAATATTACTATGATCCCGATGAAATGGCAGATTGGCGAGAGAGTCGACGACGTGGTTGGGGATATTCATTTTGGCGACCAGAGCCACGATTACGCTATGTTTTACATTAAAACAATATAACGAAATAAGAATATTTCAGAAAATAATTGGTAAGACCAGTCTTAAAACTTCTTATTTCGCATAACAGGCATGATTAAGTTATAATTTCGAGCAATTTTTGTTAAAAAATAAGGATATAAAATGGAAAAACCTTGGTTTAAAAATTATCCAGAAGGTTCACCAAGAGAGTTGGATACGTCAAAATATGATTCTCTCCTTGATATGTTTGATAATGCAGTCCGTCAACATCCTGACCGTGCAGCTTATATCAATATGGGGCAAGTATTAACTTTTCGTAAATTAGAAGAACGTAGTCGAGCTTTCGCTGCTTATTTACAAAATGAATTAAAGCTTAAACGCGGTGATCGTGTGGCATTGATGATGCCTAACTTATTACAATATCCTATCGCGTTATTTGGTGTATTACGTGCTGGTATGGTTGTTGTGAATGTTAATCCACTTTATACGCCACGTGAATTAGAGCACCAGTTAAAAGACTGTGGTGCGACTGCAATTGTTGTCGTATCAAATTTTGCGTCAACATTAGAAAAAGTTGTTTTTAACACGGATGTGAAACATGTCATTTTAACCCGTATGGGCGATCAACTTTCTTTTGGCAAACGGACTTTAGTTAATTTTGTTGTCAAATATATTAAGAAGTTAGTACCAAAATATAAATTACCTAACGCGGTTACATTTCGTGAAGTACTTAGTGTTGGGAAATATCGTCAATATGTACGTCCACAAATTGAGCGTAAAGATTTAGCCTTCTTGCAATATACAGGTGGGACAACAGGTGTGGCAAAAGGGGCAATGCTTTCACATGGTAATATTATTGTGAACATATTTCAGTCTAATTGGATTGCGGAGCCTTTTGTCGGTGATCGTACTAAAGAGCGTAAAGCCATTATTGCATTACCGCTTTATCATGTTTTTGCATTGACTGTAAATTGTTTATTATTTATTGAACTAGGTATTACAGGGGTATTAATTACTAATCCGCGTGATATTGATGGCTTTGTTAAAGAATTGAAAAAACATCGTTTTGTGGCGTTAACAGGCGTAAATACCTTATTTAATGCGTTACTCAATAATGAAAATTTCAAAGAAGTGAATTTTTCATCATTGAAACTTTCTGTTGGTGGTGGTATGTCTATTCAACAGTCAGTCGCAACCCGTTGGCATGAAACAACAGGCTGTAATATTATTGAAGGTTATGGTATGACAGAATGTTCACCACTAATTGCCGCTTGTCCAATAAATATGACAAAACATAATGGTAGCATTGGTGTGCCTGTACCAAATACCGATGTGCGTATTATTAAAGAGAATGGGCAAGAAGCAGAACTTGGTGAAGCTGGTGAATTATGGGTGAAAGGTGAGCAAGTTATGCAAGGCTATTGGCAACGTCCAGAGGCCACCGCTGAAGTATTACAAGATGGCTGGTTAGCTACGGGTGATATTGTTGTCATGGATAATGACTATTATTTACGTATTGTTGATCGTAAAAAAGACATGATTCTGGTGTCTGGTTTTAATGTATACCCAAATGAAATCGAAGATGTTGTCATGTTAAATTACAAAGTCTCAGAAGTTGTTGCCATTGGTGTACCAAATGAAGTGTCAGGCGAAACGATTAAAATCTTTGTTGTGAAGAAAGATGAAAGCTTAACGCGTGATGAGTTACGTAAGCACTGTCGTCAGCATCTAACAGGCTATAAGATTCCAAAAGATATTGAATTCCGTGATGAATTACCAAAAAGTAATGTTGGTAAAATATTACGTCGAGTATTACGTGATGAGGAGCTGGCAAAACGTCCAGCTGAATAAGTCCATTCATTTAATTTGTTAGGGGCATAAAAAGCCCCTAATTTGTCGTATTAATATGAACTGTCAATTAAAAGAAATTCAAAATAAACCGCACTTTAAAGTGATCAATACAGATCTCGCTTTAGCTGAGATTTGCCATATAGTACAGCAAAAATCCGTTATTGCTTTAGATACTGAGTTTATTCGTATCCGAACGCTCTATCCTAAATTAGGTTTAATTCAACTGTATGATGGTGAGCAAGTGTATCTGATTGATCCTATTGTTATCCAAAATTTTTCACCTTTTGTTGCACTTTTAGCGAATCAGTCAGTATTGAAAGTATTACACGCGAGCAGTGAAGATTTAGAAGTTTTTTTACACTATTTTCAACAGCTGCCAATACCGATGCGAGATACGCAGATTATGGCAAATTTTCTCAACTTTCCTAACTCGACTGGCTTAGCAACCTTAATTCAGCATTATTTCCAATTAGAAATTGATAAAGGTGCATCGCGTACAGATTGGCTTGCTCGCCCTCTTTCTGAAAAACAATTGATTTATGCAGCTGCAGATGTATGGTATTTATTACCACTATATCAACGTATGCAGCAAGAATTAGCGAAAACAGTTTGGCAAAAAGCTGTCGAAGATGACTGTAATTCACTATTAATTAAAAGAGAACAAAGTAAAGATCCTGAGTTAGCTTATCTCTCGATTGCAAATGGATGGCGTTTGGATTCATTACAATTGATGCGCCTTAAACTTTTGGCAAAATGGCGACAAGAAGAAGCAATGAAAAGAGATTTAGCATTAAATTTTGTTGTCAGATCTGAACACTTATTGCAAGTTGCAAAATATAATCCAAAGCATACATCAGAATTATTGGAATTAGGATTAACTACACAGGAAGTGCGCATTCATGGTAAAAAAATATTGCATCTGCTGACACAAGTAAAGCGAATCCAGCCTATTGAATATCCAGCACCAATAGTACGTATTGCAGATGATCCGCGTTATAAAAAAACGCTAAAAGCACTGCAAGAAAAACTAAAAGCCTTATCTCCTCGAGATTTACCTATAGAAGTTATTGCAAGTAAACGTAGTTTAGAAAGTTTAATTAAGTGGTATTGGTTAGAAGAGGAGTCGGTTGAAAAGTTACCAGACTTATTAATTGGCTGGCGTCGGGAATTTGGTTTAGCATTATTAGCGACACTAAAAAGTAATGAAAAGATTTAAATACTTGTAAAAATAAACCGCACTTTTTATACAAGTGCGGTTTGTTTTTTAGAAAAGTTTGGCTGTTATTGTGTTGCTTGGATTGCAGTGAGTGCAATAGTGTACACAATATCATCAACTAATGCGCCACGTGATAAATCATTCACAGGCTTACGCATACCTTGCAACATTGGTCCGATAGAAACTAAATCAGCCGAACGTTGCACTGCTTTATAAGTAGTATTACCTGTATTTAAGTCAGGGAAGATGAAGACTGTTGCCTTACCTGCAACTGGTGAGTTAGGTGCTTTAGAACGCGCAACATCTTCCATTACAGCTGCGTCATATTGTAATGGACCATCAATGATTAAGTCTGGGCGTTTTTCTTGTGCAAGACGTGTTGCTTCTTTCACTTTTTCAACATCTGCACCGCTGCCAGAAGTACCAGTTGAGTAGGAGATCATCGCTACTTTTGGATCGATACCAAAGGCTTTTGCTGAATCAGCAGATTGAATCGCAATTTCAGCTAGTTGTTCCGCTGTTGGATCTGGATTTACCGCACAGTCACCATAAACTAAAACTTGATCTGGTAATAGCATAAAGAAGATAGAGGAAACAATAGAGTTACCTGGTGCTGTTTTGATAATTTGCATTGGTGGGCGAATAGTATTCGCTGTGGTATGAACTGCACCAGACACGAGCCCATCAACTTCATTAGCCTCTAGCATCATAGTACCAAGTACCACATTATCTTCTAATTGTTCACGTGCAGAATCTTCGGTCATACCTTTATTTTTGCGTAGTTCGACTAAGCGAGCAACATAGTTTTCACGTACTGTTGCTGGATCGATGATCGTGATACCTTTACCTAATTGAACTCCCTGTGCTTCAGCAACACGCATGACAGATTCTGGGCTTGCTAATAATACACATTCTGCAATGCCGCGCTCTGCACAAAGTGAAGCGGCTTTAACTGTACGAGGTTCGTCACCTTCTGGTAGAACAATACGTTTTTGTGCTTGGCGTGCTAATTCAGTCAATTGGAAACGGAATGCTGGTGGTGATAAGCGACGTAAACGAGATGAGGCAGCGGCAAGCGAATCGACAAACTCACTATCAATCAGCTCACTGATATAACTTTTAATTTTTTCGATACGCTCTTTATCATCCACTGGTACTTCTAAGTTAAAGCTTTGTAATGCAAGTGCCGTTTGCCATGTGTTACCTTCCACACGGAAAATAGGTAATCCAGTGCTTTCAATAGCATGTTGGCATAATTTTTTAATTTGACTATCAATTTTGTAGCCACCAGTTAATAATACACCTGCAATTTCTACACCATTGCTTGCGGCTAATGCTGCAGCAACAATGACATCTGGGCGATCCGCTGATGTAACTAATAAACTGCCCACACGGAAGTGTTCTACCATATTAGTTAAATTACGTGCACAGAAAGTAATACCACGAATGCGGCGCTCGTTAATTGCACCTTCATGAATGATAGCTGCCCCTAAATGTTTCGCTAAATCAATTGCTCGTGTTGCAATAAGATCAGCGCTCCAAGGAATACAAGCTAAAATCTTGATCGGGCTTTTTTCAAAAAGGTGATAAATTTCAGAAACTTGATTTTGTGTATGCTGGAATGAATCAAAAATCTCGGCCAAATCAGGGCGAGTGCGACCTGATTCATCAATTGGTGCATTAAATTTATTAATGACTACACCTAATAAATTTGGATTGTTTTTACCACCAAATAAAGAGGCTGCTGCCTTAATTCGTTCTTTTAACTCAGCAGGTGTTTCCGTAGCAGGTGCTGCGACTAAAATAATTTCTGCATCAAGAGCTTGAGCGATTTCATAGTTAATACTGTTTGCATAAGAATGTTTGCGTGTTGGAATTAAGCCTTCGACTACAATGATTTCATTGTTTTTGGCAAGTTGTTGATGATTTTCAACGATTTTTTCTAACACTACATCTGATTGGTTTTGACCAATTAATGACTCCGCAACACTTAACATAAATGGTTCGGCAGTTTCAATGGTAGTACTCGTGCGAATAATTGATGTAGTACGATCAATCGTATCTTCACCTGAGTTTGGTTGCGAGATTGGTTTCATAAAACCAACTTTTGCCCCTTTTTGCTCTAAAGCATGAGTTAAGCCTAAGCTCACACTTGTTAAACCAACGCCAGCGCTAATTGGGATAAGGATAATTGTACGTGACATAATAAACCTTACATTTGTTAGTTGTTTACAAAAAGAAACTGCCGATAAATCGGCAGTTCATTGATCTATTTTAGATACAAAGACGAGCTGTATCTTGAGCAATAACAAGCTCTTCATTAGTTGGGATAACAATTGCAACAGGTGTATCATCTGCAGTAATAACACCTTCGTTACCAAAGCGTGCTGCTTTATTTTTGTCAGCATCAACTTGGTATCCAAATAGTTTCAAGTGATTTAAAGTTAACTCACGAACTAAAGAAGAGTTTTCACCAATACCACCAGTAAATACAATCGCATCTAAACGCTCACCAATAACTGCCATATAAGAGCCGATGTATTTAGCTAAACGGTAACAGAACACGTCTAATGCTCGTTTTGCCGCAGCTTCTTGAGCATAATTATCTTCAGAATAACGACAATCACTAGTGACTTCAGTTAATCCTAATAGACCTGATTTTTTAGTTAGCAATGTATTAATTTCATTAATAGATAGACCAAGATTATCATGAAGATAGAAGATAATTGCAGGATCGAGATCACCAGAACGAGTTCCCATGACTAAACCTTCTAATGGTGTTAAACCCATTGAGGTATCAATACATTTACCATGACGGATTGCAGCAACTGAGGCACCATTACCTAAGTGACAAGTAATTACGTTCACTTGGTCAGCCGGGACATTTAAACGTTTTGCTGCTTCTTGGCTAACAAAGAAATGGCTTGTACCGTGCGCACCATAACGACGAATACCATTTTCTTTATATAAGGAATATGGCAATGCATATAAATAAGCTTCCTCAGGCATTGTTTGGTGGAATGCAGTATCAAACACAGCCACATTTCTATCTTTTAAATGTGGGAACATTTTAAATGCTTCTTCAATACCAATGAGATGAGCAGGATTATGTAATGGAGCAAATTGAACAGCGTCTTTAATGCCTTGAACAACTTCATCAGTGATGACGACAGAAGATGTGAATTTTTCACCACCGTGAACAATACGGTGACCAATAGCAACGATATCCTCTTTTAATGATGGATCTAAAGGAAAAATATTATTTACAATAAAGCTGAGTGCTTCACTGTGCGCCGCACCTGCACCTAAATCAGCGTTACCTTTTTCGCCATGTAATTTCCATTTGATACGTGCATCATCTAAATGAAATGCTTCAGCTAATCCTGATAATTTTTCATCACCATTTTGTGGATCTAAAATTGAGAATTTTAATGAAGAACTACCACAGTTTAAGATTAGGACTAATTTTTGAGACATAAGAGACCTATTATTTGATTTTAAGTTAAAAAAATTTATTCGCTCAATAATTGAGCGAATAGGCAGATGAAAATCTGATGCTTATAGGATACACCTTTCATACAATAAAATAAATTCACTAAGAGATAAAAATGAGACATTTATCAAAAAAATTATCAAATATTAAACATTTTTTGTAGTTGGTTAAAAATAAAGAAAAGTTGATGTTAAATTGAGCTGAATATTTGACTAAATTATGTTATCTTTATAGTGCAATCTTATTACAGAGACAGTATGTCATAGCACAATGAGTTTTTTTCTTTTTTTTAAAAAAGGCCAACACTATTTAAAAAGTTGGCCATTGGAAAGTAAGCTAGGAATGATTTTTCCTGAAAATCGAGTGATTAAAGCGACGCTTTTTGCTCAGAAGTTTATGCCGTTCTTAGCAGTGTTTTCAATCACTTGGCAACAAGTTTACGCAAAGTCCGATATAAGTGCATTAGCAATAGCTGCATTGACAGCAATTTTTGCATTGTTGATTCCATTACAAGGTTTATATTGGTTAGGTAAACGTTCTATTACGCCCTTATCCCCACAAAGTGCGGTCTGGTTTTATGAAATTTGTGAGCGATTAAAGCAAGTTAACGAAGCTTTGCCTATCGTAAAAGAGCAACCCAACTACCAGAATTTAGCGGATGTACTCAACAAGGCGCAACGAAAACTGGATAAAGCTTTTTGGCAAGAATTATAAATGAGCTCAAGTTTATCGTGTTACCTTGCCTCTTTTTATTAAGCTTTTTTCTTTTTTATTTTTGTTCAACTTTCTTGAAATTTTCACTACGCAAACGTTTTCTTTTTTTGTAAAATAACGCTGGCGAAAATTCGAGAGTTTTTTAGAGATATGCCTATGATTGATTATATTATCATCGCCATTATTGCATTTTCGATTATTATCAGTCTGTTACGTGGATTTATCCGAGAGGTCATGTCCCTTGTTAGTTGGGTTGTTGCATTTTTTGTAGCGAGCCATTTTTATCCTTATCTTGCTAATTATTTGACTCAAATCGAATCACTTTATATACGAAATGGGACAGCAATTGCCATTTTATTTATCGCAACTTTAATTGTTGGCGGTATTGTCAATTATGTTTTAGGTGAGTTAGTAGATAAAACGGGGCTAACAAGTACAGATCGAGTTCTTGGTGCATGTTTTGGACTACTGAGAGGTGTATTAATTGTGGCAGCATTGCTGTTCTTTATGGATACTTTTACGAATTTCAGCCAAAGTGATTGGTGGAAAGAGTCAAAACTAATACCGCACTTTGGTTTTATTGTTGAATGGTTTTTTCAACAATTACAAGCAGGTTCTAGTTTCATAAACTCAACTTTAAACAAATAGAGGATAAGCACGAATGTGTGGTATTGTTGGTATTGTTAGCCAAAATCCCGTTAACCAACTTATTTATGATGCGTTAACATTATTACAACATCGAGGACAAGACGCAGCAGGCATTGTAACAGTAGATGACGAAAATCGTTTTCGTTTACGTAAAGCAAATGGCTTGGTTAGTGATGTATTTGAACAAGTACATATGTTGCGTTTACAGGGCAATGCAGGTATTGGGCATGTTCGTTATCCTACAGCAGGCAGTTCTAGTGTTTCAGAAGCACAGCCTTTTTATGTCAATTCACCTTATGGCTTAACGCTTGTTCATAATGGTAATCTAACTAATTCTTCTGAGTTAAAAGAGAAGCTTTTTCGTTTAGCTCGTCGTCATATCAATACGAATTCCGATTCAGAATTATTACTCAATATCCTAGCGAATCACCTAGATAAATTTGAAAAATACCAGCTAGATGCAGATGATATTTTTGCTGCTATTAGACAAACACATAAAGATATTCGAGGCGCTTATGCTTGCGTTGCCATGGTTATTGGGCATGGTATGGTTGCATTCCGTGATCCGAATGGAATTCGCCCTTTAGTGTTAGGAAAACGTGAAGAAAATGGTAAAACCGACTATATGTTTGCTTCTGAAAGTATTGCATTAGATACGGTTGGTTTTGAGTTTGTACGTGATATTCAACCTGGTGAAGCGGTCTATGTCACTTTTGATGGGAATATTCATTCAGAACAATGTGCTGAAAATGCTAAATTAACCCCTTGTATTTTTGAGTATGTTTATTTTGCACGTCCTGATTCTTGTATTGATGGTGTATCTGTTTATGCTGCTCGTGTGCATATGGGACAACGATTAGGGGAGAAAATAGCTAGAGAATGGCAGGATGTGGATGATATTGATGTGGTTATTCCTGTACCAGAAACCTCTAATGATATTGCCTTGCGCATTGCTCGCGTATTGAATAAACCATATCGTCAAGGCTTTGTGAAAAACCGTTATGTTGGACGTACATTTATTATGCCAGGGCAAGCACAACGTGTGAGTTCAGTACGCCGTAAACTAAACACAATTGCTTCTGAGTTTAAAGATAAAAATGTGCTATTAGTCGATGATTCTATTGTAAGAGGGACAACTTCTGAACAAATTATTGAAATGGCAAAAGCATCTGGTGCTAAGAAAATTTATTTTGCTTCAGCAGCACCTGAAATTCGCTATCCAAATGTGTATGGTATTGATATGCCAACTAAGCATGAATTGATCGCTTATGGCCGTGATGTCGATGAAATTGCAAAATTAATTGGAGTAGATAAATTAATTTTCCAAGATTTAGATGCATTGACCGCCTCTGTTCAACAAGAAAATCCAGCGATTAAGGAGTTCGACTGTTCAGTGTTTACTGGTCATTATGTTACGGGTGATATTACACCAGAGTATTTAGATAATATCGCACAGCAGCGTAGTGATGTGGCAAAGAAAAAACGAGAAAAAGATGCGACTAATCTTGAAATGCATAATGAAAAATAATGATTAACTTTTAACCTTAGGCGCGTATTAGCGCCTAATTTATTTTTAATGTTTCTGATTGCATTCAGAGTTCACTAAATGTGCGGGTTGACCTGTTTTTATATGGTTGAGTACATTAGTATTGATACGATAGATGTAAAAATCTTTTCCATCTTTCTTAATCTGTTCTGAAAGTATGATGGCATCATCATATTTTGATAGTACATAATACATTTTATGGTTGAACTCCACCATATCGAAAGTTTGCGTAAAACAAGGCCTAAAATAACCAATCACAAACGCTGCAATAACAAAATATAGATAAGTAAAGATCAGTAAGCAATATTGATGGTTGTAAATACATTTTAAGATGATATCTTTTTTGAAAAAAGTAATATATTTTTCAATATAGCCCTTTATAATGAAAGTAAAACAGATAAATAAAATGATATAGATTAGAATAACGAGATAATTGAAATAACCCGTTAATAAGAAATTAATAATTAAAAGAGGAAGCCAGATAATAAAACTTAAACTTGAAGCGCGTAATCGATTTAAGTTATTGTAGGAAAGGAAAGGCTTTAATTTCCGAACAGCATAAATTGCAAGAAAAGAAATATTTGCTAGTATCAGTGTAACTGAAATAACATAACCCGTCGTTCGAGCAATGTTGCTTATATGAATATCAACATACCACCATGGGTAGCCATAAAAATAAGATTGCCCCCATCCATATGAGTAAGCAGTTGACCAACCTAAAATGACTAAAAATGCCATAGAGGCAGAAGAAAATATGAGGTTACTTATATGTTTAAACATCAATTTCCTTATTGATAAAAAATAAATTAATTTTATTTTAAAATTAAATATTTCTGGTCTAACCTGTTGGATTTATTATATTTTTGTTGTGTGATAATTAATCATTTGATTCTTCACAATCATTTTTATCTTTATTTTGTATTTTAAATCGTTTTATTGCTTGAAGAGATTTATCTTTATGGCAGCAAATTAGCTCTATTTTAGAATGAAAGTTAGGAAAGAAATGAGATAAGTCTTTTTATCAATTATAATAACGCCATATTCAAAACAGAATTCATGATAGAATAACTTCAATTTATAGAAACTTATTTTTAGCTATGAAAAATGAAAAACAACGTCTCATTATTGCTATTTCAGGTGCTTCAGGGGCAATTTATGCAATCCGCCTATTAGAGGTCTTAAAGCCTCTTATACATATAGAAACACATTTAATCATAAGTAATGCGGCAAAACAGACTATTGCAGCAGAAACCCATTATAGTATCCAACAAGTTAAAGCACTTGCAGATGTGAATTATGACATTCGAGATATTGCCGCAGCTATATCTTCCGGATCTTATCGTACTCTAGGCATGATAATTGTACCTTGCTCAATTAAAACTTTATCAGGCATTGCACATAGTTATACTGATGATCTCATTACTCGGGCAGCAGATGTTTGTTTAAAAGAACGTAAGCCACTAGTGCTGTGCGTGAGAGAAACACCATTACATTTAGGGCATTTACGTTTAATGACTCAAGCTGCAGAAATTGGGGCACAAATTATCCCTTTAATGCCTGCGTTCTATCATCATCCTAAAACTGTTCAAGATATTATTGATCAGAGTGTGAATCGATTGTGTGACCAATTTGGTATTGAATTAGAACAAGATTTGTTTCAACGTTGGGGAAGTATAGATAAAGAATAAATTACCCATTTTAAATGGGTAATTTTATTTCGCGAATAGACATATTTAGCCCGTCAATTATTAATAAACGCCCACAGAGATTCTTACCAATTTTTAATCGCACTTTTATTGCTTCGAGAGCTTGAATACTGCCCACAATGCCTACAATGGGTGCGAGTACACCAGCTTCAACACAACTTAACACATTTTTACCAAATAACTGGCTTAATTGACGATACGTCGGCGTATTTTCTTCATAAGTAAAGACACTAACTTGCCCTTCCATCCGAATTGCCGCACCTGAAACTAAAGGAATTTTAGCTTGTTGACAACAAGTATCTATTTGATTGCGGATGTCGACATTATCAGTACAATCTAGCACAACATCAAAGTGCGGTATCATTTCAGCTAGTTCTGAAAATGTGAGTTTTTTATTCATCGTTTCAATTTGAATATGTGGATTTAAACGTTGTAAAGAGAGCTTTGCTGAC
Source organism: Pasteurella canis (assembly GCF_020810675.1). GTDB lineage: Bacteria > Pseudomonadota > Gammaproteobacteria > Enterobacterales > Pasteurellaceae > Pasteurella > Pasteurella canis. Next base: position 832,538 of record NZ_CP085871.1, on the reverse strand, counting down.
TCTACTTTAGGCATATTTAAACGGCTATCATCATGTAATACCTGACGTTGTAAATTAGACAGTGAGACAGTATCAAAATCTAACAATGTTAAATGACCAATACCTGCTGTTGCAAGATATTGGCTTGCTGCGCAACCTAAACCGCCTAAGCCAACGATCAACATTTTGCTTTGTTTCAACATTTCTTGGCCATCAAAATCAATCGATTTTAAAATAATTTGGCGGTTATAACGTAGTTCTTCTTGATAGGAAAGTACTGTCATATTTACTACTTAATTAAATGATTAAAAGGCTCAATCGTCACAGTTTCATTTACCTCTATATTGCCACGCTCACGCTCTAGTACAATAAAGCAGTTACTTTTTACAAAAGAACTGAATAAGTGCGATCCTTGAAACCCAACGGGCTCGACTTCAATTTCACCTTTATCATTCACGTGATAAAATCCCCGTTGAAAATCTAAACGCCCTGGAATTTTTTTTATTTTAGCAGTAGCAACAGCAGTAAAGCGTTGTGTAGGTTGCCATGCAGAATAGCCACTCAGTTTAGCAATAACGGGTTGAACTAATTGGTAAAAAGTTACAAGTGCAGAAACAGGATTACCAGGTAAACCACAGAACCAAGCATTTTCTAATTTACCAAAAGCAAAAGGTTTACCCGGTTTCATTGCAATTTTCCAGAAATTAATTTGACCTACTTTTTCTAACACGGTTTTAGTAAAATCAGCTTCGCCTACAGAGACCCCTCCACTTGTAATTACTAAATCTGCTTGTTGTTGCGCATTAATAAAGGCTTGTTCAAACTCTTGCTCATTGTCAGGCAAAATACCAAAATCTACAACGTCACAATTGAGCTTTTCAAGCATCAATTTAATAGCAAAACGGTTTGTATCATAAATTTGTCCTTCTGTTAAAGGTTGCCCCACTGGAACAAGTTCATCTCCAGTAGATAAAATAGCAACTTTCAAACGAGGAAAAGTTTTGACTTGTGAAATACCTAAAGAGGCGAGTAAAGGCAGAGAAGTGGCATTGAGTAAAGCACCTTTTGCTAAGATGATTTCATTTTGTTTGACATCTTCACCAATTTTACGGATGTTTTGACCAAGTTTGATATGATCAGCAATGAACGTGACAGTACCATCTTCATTCAATATAGTCTCTTCCTGCATAACAACAGCATCGGCACCTTCTGGTAACATAGCACCTGTCATAATACGCACAACACTTAGAGCTGGCCATTCTTGTTTAAATGGATTACCTGCAAATGCTTTCCCTGCAACAGTTAAAGTTGGTGATTTTGCTAAGTCAGCTAAGCGGACTGCATAACCGTCCATTGCTGAGTTATCAAATGAAGGGACATTAATAGGCGAGATAACATCTTCAGCACAAATGCGATTAGCTGCTTGTGCTAATGAACATAATTCAACATTGTCTAGCGTTGGAGACGGTATTGCTTCCAACATTTGAGCAAGTGCTTGTTCAAGAGATAACATAATTTGAATCCTTTACATGCATTTTGAGATATGGAGTATTCTATACTAAAAACTTTTCATCCCATATAGTGATTATTCTCATTTTATTATTAAGTAAGAGTTTGCTAGAATGTGCGGATTATTTATCGGGAGTGTTAAATGAATAAGATTTCGCCAGAAGCAGAAAAAGTCCGTAATGCTTTATTAAGCAAGGGGATCGAAACCCCTATGATTGTGCCTACTCAGCCTAAAGATGAACGTCGAGTTGGGATTGAAAATCATATGCGTGAAGTAATGAAATTAATTGGTCTAGATTTACGTGATGACAGTCTAGAAGAAACCCCTGTACGTTTGGCAAAAATGTTTGTTGATGAAATTTTTAGTGGGATGGATTACGCTAATTTCCCGAAAATTACGAATATCGAAAATAGAATGAAAGTCAGTGAAATGGTGTTGGTTAATGATGTCACTTTAACGAGTACTTGTGAACACCATTTTGTGACAATCGATGGGATAGTTTCCGTTGCTTATTATCCCAAAAAATGGGTCATTGGCTTATCCAAAATTAACCGTATTGTGTCGTTTTTTGCACAACGTCCGCAAGTACAAGAGCGTTTAACTGAACAAATCTTATTAGCATTTCAAACGATTTTAGAAACAGAAGATGTGGCTGTTTATGTGAAAGCAACGCATTTTTGTGTTAAATGTCGTGGTATTAAAGATACTAATAGTTACACGGTCACTTCGGCGTTTGGCGGTGTTTTCTTAGATGATCGTGAAACACGTAAGGAATTTTTAACGCTGATTAATAAATAAAATTTCGTTAAAAGCGACCGCACTTATTGCCCCGAAAATCTTTTAAGGGGCTTTATTTTTTATTATGCTTCTATATTTTACGACGTTAACTCTATCCACGCCTTTCCACCCTCATTTCCCTCAGATTAATCCATTATCGACATTAATTTTGATTAAAAAATTAATAAGAAGCCAATATCAAAAATGATTCATCAGATTTATTTTCTATAAAAATGTGAGATAAGTAACAGAAGGGCTTTTTTCTACTTTAGCAATCTTTTATATACCAGTATAATGCCAAGTTTATAAGTGACATTAATAAGGAAATATACTAATGAAAATTATCTCTTTTAATATCAATGGGTTGAGAGCAAGACCACACCAGCTAGAAGCCGTCATTGAAAAATATCAGCCAGATGTATTGGGATTACAAGAGATTAAAGTTGCTGATGAAGCTTTTCCTTATGAATTAGTTCAACATTTGGGATACCACATTTTCCATCATGGGCAAAAAGGACATTATGGTGTGGCTTTGCTAACTAAAGAGAAACCCAAAGCGGTACGTAAAGGATTCTCGACAGATAAAGACGATGCACAAAAACGTATTATTATGGCTGACTTAGAAACGGAGTTTGGTTTATTAACCGTTATTAATGGTTATTTCCCACAGGGTGAAAGCCGACATCATGAAACAAAATTTCCAGCAAAAGAAAAATTTTATGCAGATTTACAGCATTATTTAGAAAAAGAGCACCCAGTCGATAATCCGATTATTGTCATGGGGGATATGAATATCAGCCCAACTGATTTAGATATTGGTATTGGCGAAGAAAGTCGCAAACGTTGGTTACGTACTGGAAAATGTTCTTTTTTACCAGAAGAAAGAGAATGGATAAACCGCTTATATAACTATGGTTTAGTCGATACTTTTCGCCATTTAAATCCTGAAGCTAGTGATAAATTTTCATGGTTTGATTATCGTTCAAAAGGGTTTGATGATAATCGTGGGTTACGTATTGATCATATTATCGCAAATCATACTTTAGCCGAGCGCTGTGTGGAAACTGGAATTGCATTGGATATCCGAGCAATGGATAAGCCTTCTGATCATGCACCTGTTTGGGCTGTATTTAAATAAGGCAAGATGATGGCACTAGAACAAAGCTGGCAAAATTATCGTTCAGTTATAAATGATAAGCTAGCTATCTTTTCAATTAATCTTGAAGTTTTAAAAAAATTTCCCTCAGAAGTAAGTCATAAAATTATACAATTTCAGTTTCCATATGATGTGATTGATGAAAATCAATTGCCTGCATTGGAAACTTATCAAGACTTAATGGGAAAAGTATTTAAAGTGTGGAGTCAATTGTGTGCATTACCAAACACGTTATATGCAGGACATGTTTTTTCGGCAGGTAATGCACAGCTCTACTTTTATTGTGATAATGCAGAAGTTGTTTTAGACGTATTACAACAGTTTGATCATATTGAAAATATTAATATTCAAGATGATCCTAATTGGGATATTTATTTTGATTTTTTATTACCTTCCCCATTGGAAATGAAAATTAATGCAACAGAAGAAGTGCTCGATTTACTTGTTCAAAATGGACGAAATCTCTCAGAGCCTTATTTGATTGAACATGGATTTCATTTTGAAGATGAAAATAATATGTTCCAATTTATGGAGTATTTTAATTTACAGCAGATTGACTTTATTTCAATGCAATACAGTAATACTCCTATACTTCTTGATGATGAAGCGCCCTTTTATGTTGTGAAATTAGAACAAGAGCTTAGATTAGATAGTATAGATATTTTTAAATATGTTGAGGAATTTGAACATATTGCATCACAATTTAATGGTGAATATATAGGTTGGGAATGCGACTCATTGCATAATCAAGAACAGTTGAATTAAGTAATAAGTAAGATAATTTATAATGGAAACAATAAAAAATATTATTCAGGAGAAATTAAGTCTACCGCTTTCATCAATATCGCAAGTTTCTTTTTTAGGTGGGATGACAAATAAAAATTATATTGTAAACACTGAGACGGATAGCTATGTTGTCAGAATTCCTGGGGCTATGACTGAAAATTTAATTGTTCGCGATAATGAAGCAACAAATAGTCTTGCAATGTCTGAAGCAGGATTTAATGTAGAAACTTGTTTTTTTGATTCTACATCAGGTATCAAAATTACAAAATATTTATCAGAGAGTTGTACATTAGATCATCAAAGCATCAAAAATTTTTCAAATTTAAAATTTATTGCAGAAAAATTATATTTACTTCACCAGTCGCCAATTAAACTCGCTAATCGATTTGATGTGTTTGAAGAGTTTGATAAATATATGGGTTTATTAAAAAATAAAGCACATTTTTATCAGTATAATGACAGTATTGCAGATTTATTAGTGTTTTTCCAAACTATCCAAATTTATTTTTCTCAAAATATGACTTCTCTTACTGTTTGTCACAATGATTTAGTGCCAGAGAATATCCTTTTAAAAGAAAATAATGTTTATTTCATTGATTGGGAATATTCAGGTATGAATGATCCTATGTTTGATATTGCGGCCTTTCTTTTAGAAGCCAAATTAGATAAGACACAACAAGATTTCTTTTTGCAATGTTATTTTAAAAAGCCAGAAGAGATAAAAGAAGCATCAGTAAAAATTGCATTTTATCAGTTTACTCAAGATGTTTTATGGTTCGTGTGGACCTTAGTTAAAGAGGAAAATGGCGAGTTTTTTGCTGATTATGGGAAAAATCGTATTGAGAGAGCAATTTCTTTTATGCATGCTTGGAAAGCGGAAAAGGAATAAGTTATGAGGCAGTATGCTGGATATTTCTGGGGGATTCTATCGGGTTTATTATGGGGAATTGCAGGTATTCTGTATGAGCTGTTAAGTTCATATTACCCGTTGACTAGCTCATTGACGATTATATTATTCCTATTATTGATAATAGAATTTTCGGCTTTTATGTTTTGTGCTGTTTCACATTATAAATTAAATTTATTTAAGCAATTTGAATTAAAAAATAAAAGCGTATATCTAGGTATTCTCGCTGGTATGATTGGTGGCCCAATAGGCATGCTATGTTATTTGCAAGCAATTCAGTATATCGGTGTGGGTTATGCGGCACCAATCTCATCTATTTATCCTGTTTTTGGTACTATTTTTGCCTTTCTGTTTTTAAAAGATGCTATTACAAAATTAGGTATAATTGGGTTATGTCTAGCGATAGGTTGTACAATATTACTGGGATTAGATATAAGCAACTCTCAATTTTCTGTTTTAGGTATTGTTTTAGCGATCACTTGCGCTATAAGTTGGGGAGGCGAAATTGTTATATCCTCTTATGTCATGCAATCGATTAAGTCTTCTAGTGCTTATTTTTTAAGGCAATTAGGTTCTAGTTTTGGATATATTATTCTTGTTTTGTATCTTGATGTAGAATTTTTTAATTCTATTGAATTTTTTAAAGATACGAGGTTTCTTACTATTATTATTTTCATTATCCTTTCTTCAATGGCATCTTATTTTTTATATTATAGAGCAATTTATTTAATCAAACCGATAAGAGCAATGATGCTCAATATTACGTATGGTTTTTGGATTATTCTTATTGGCTTTCTCTTAAATGGGAAGCATATTGATATAATGACAATGTTACTTGTGATTGGTGTTGTTTTAGGTGCAGGACTGACATTAAAAGATAAGAGGGAGAATATATGAATGCAATTATATTAGCTGCTGGTTTAGGGAGCCGTTTTAAAGAAATTACAAAAAATACGCATAAAGCATTACTCCCTATTGATGGAATGCCAAATATAGAAAGAACAATTACATATTTAAAGCAGGCAGGTATAGATAATATTTATATTGTAACAGGTCATTTATCAGAGCAGTTTAACTATTTATCTGAACAATATGGTTGCCATCTTTTATATAATGAAAAATATAAGGATTATAATAGCATTTATTCTTTTGCAGTTGCAAAAACATATTTTTCTGACAGTTATATTATTGACTCTGATGTTGTTTTATTTAGAAATATTTTTTTAAATCCTCCTGAGACAAGTTGTTATTTTGTTGTTAAAAGACCAAAAAGTGAAGATAAAGAGTGGGTACCTATTTTAAATGATGCAGGAAAGATCATAAAAATAGAAGTAACAAATGCCCATCTTCCTAGCTTATTAGGGGTTTCCTTTTGGTCAAAAAATGACAGTGATATAATTAAGAAAAAGCTGGAAGCGTATCTTTGTCCGACAATACTAAGCCAAAGCGCTCTTTATTGGGATAATATTCCGATGGAAGTGATTACTGAATTAGATGTCAGAACAATTGAGTTGTCACCATCTGATGGTTATGAAATGGATAATTTAATCCAATATGAATTTATTTTAAATAATTTGGTTAGAAAATAATATGAGAACAATAACACTTCGTGAACATCAATTGATAACGTTAGATATTTTAAAGTATTTCAATAAAATTTGTGTTGAACATAATATTCAATATTCATTAGGAGGCGGGACTTTAATTGGCGCTGTACGCCATCAAGGTTTCATTCCATGGGATGATGATATTGATATTTATATGTGTCGAGATGAATATGAAAAATTTGTTCAAATATGGGAGAGCTTAAACCATACAAGATATAGATTATCATTGGCAGAGAGAATTGATGGGGTTTCTGTTGGTGAAACAACAAAAATTTATGATTTGAAAACACATTTAGTGGAAACAAATGATGATGTTTATGGCATTTTTATTGATATTTTTGTTTGGGATGGTGTACCTGATGAACCTAAAGAAATTTTTTCAATAATGCAGAAACATAAAAGGTTAAAAGCACATTACTTCTCTATTGATAAACGCGAAAAAAAATATCAAAACTCAAAATTTTTTAACTACATTATTCAAAAATTAAAATCTTATTTCTTCAATAAGATGATGTCACATGTATATTCTTTTCAGAAAAAATATCCTATCAATCAAACTAAGACGATAGCAATGGTCTTATTTGATTATAATAATTGGGATAAAGCTTATATGCCGAAAGAATATTTTGATGATGTAGTATACTTACCTTTTGAAGGGGAGTTATATCCTGTTATGAAAGGATATCATGAGCATTTAACATTATACTATGGGGATTATATGCAGCTTCCTCCAGTAGAACAAAGGGTGCCGCACCATATAAAAGAAGTGTATTTATTAGAAGATATGTAGGTTCTTATGAAAAGAATTACGTTGCGAGAACATCAGATAATTGCATTAGATATTTTAAAATATTTTAATCAAATTTGTTTATCACATGGAATTAAATATTCATTAGGCGGAGGAACATTAATTGGCGCTGTACGCCATCAAGGTTTCATTCCATGGGATGATGATGTGGATGTTTATATGTGTCGAGATGAATATGAAAAATTTGTTCAAGCATGGCAGCATCAACAACATACAAAGTATGATTTATCTCTTGCTGAACGTATTGATGGAATGATACCTGGTGAAATGACAAAAATTTTTGATAAAGAAACGCGTTTAGTTGATACTAAAGGAAGAACTACTGGGATTTTTATTGATATTTTTATTTGGGATGGGGTGCCAAATGAGCCATCTGTCATTTATAAAGCAATGAAAAAGCACCGCCGACTTAAATTAAGACTATCCTCTTGCCGTAAAAGATGGTATCGCGCGCAAGAGAATAGTCTTATGAAGGTCGTTTTTTCTAAATTATCTCATTATTTTTTTCATAAGATGATGACACACTTAACCTCATTTCAACAGAAATATCCTATTGAAAGAGCTGATTATATTGGATTATTTTTATCAGATTATGGTGGTTGGCAAAAATCATATATGCCGAAAGCGTATTTTTCTGATGTCGTCTATTTAGATTTTGAGGGTGAAACGTTTCCTGTCATGAATGGCTACCATGAACATTTAACAATGTATTACGGAGATTATATGCAACTTCCTCCTGTACATGAGCAAAAACCACATCATACAGTTGAAGCTTATAAACTGAGTTAATATGATTTAAAGAAAATAGTGTCAAACTGAAATGGACTTGTTGGGCGTCTTATTCATTTATGAGTAGGCGCCTAATTTTTGGAGATAAATTATTCTGGCATGACAAAGCACAAAAGCATAGAGTAAATTCTTAAAATCTAGACCGCACTTTTATGATGTTATAATGTTATTTAGTCAAATGGACAATCAACATATAACTTGCGATGGCGAGTAAAATACAACCAAGTAATTTTCTTGCTAAATCAGGTTTTAGAATACCACGAATTTTCATTGATAAGAAACTCGTTACAAAAGAACTGAGCACTACAAGGGTTACCACCGAAAAATTGACATAACCAACTTGCCAGCCGTAATCAAGATGAAATGGCGGTGTTTTAGATAAATAACCATAAAGGCTACCCAAGCCGCCGATGACCATCATGTAATTAGTATAAGGCGCAATTTGATAGGGCTTAACGCTGCGTAACTGACCAATTAATGGTGCCATAATGGATCCGCCACCGATCCCCGTCATACCTGCAACACTGCCGCCAAATAAACATAAAAACATACCTTTTAATCCATCATTCGTAGCAACGGTGAGATTATCTCCTACTGAATTGTGGAAGATTGTGCGTAATGCAAGTAAGCCGAGTGTTGTAACAAAAACAGCGATAATGATGTTGTCATGTAAATAAAAGCTAGCTTCAAAACCAAGTTGGACGCCAATAATCATACCAAATGACCATAACAGCATAGATTTAATATTAATTTGAATTTTTTGTTTATAAAAATAAGCTAAATTAATTAAAGCGGAACCAATAACAATGGTTAATGAAGTCGCAGCAATCATTTGTAATGGAAAATCTGGAAATAGTGTATAGAGAATCGGGACCATAAGTACACCACCTCCAATACCAAAGACGGCAGACATAAGATTTGTGAGCATGCCACAAAGTATTAAAATCACGATCAATTGTGTATCCATAACAAAAAACCTCGTATTTTTTGTGTATTATGTCTTGAGATACTTTTAACCTATTATGATCATGCTCATATTTGAAAAAAAATCTCATTGTTTAGTTAATGTTGAGAGTCTCACGATATGATAATCATCATAGATATTTGATTTTTTACTATGTTAGATTGATTAGCATGATTTTATTAAACATTTTGTTTTAAAAGAGAAATGCATAATCTCTGGCAGATCTATTTATTTGCTTCCTTCTTTAGGATGCTTTTATTAAGTCGATTTGGCATGTTTATTATTAACCTTATCGTTTTGTAGTAGACTGTTATAAAATACGCAAAATGACGTTAGATACCTATTAAGGAAGAGTATGGATAATATCTCTATTTTGCCGACGGATTTACAATATTGTCAGCTCACTTATTTACATCAATTAATTAAAGGAATGACTGTCTATCAACAAGGTGAAGTCGCGCAGGAATTTTATTTTGTGAAGCAGGGATTGGTAGGTTTATATCATACGCTCGATAATGGCAAAGAAAGCCTAGTGAGATTATATCGGCAAGGCGATTATTTTGGTTTTCGTACTTTGTTTGGTTTGGGTGATAGCCGTTATCATTGTAATGCGAAAGTTTTAATTGAAGCGGAAATTATTCGTATCAAACCAGAAAATATTGACCGCTTTTTCTTACATAATACAGAACTGAGTAAATTACTTTTACAAACCTTAGCGAATGAACTGCGAGATGCTGAGCAACGCCTTGCTAAAAGTGCGTATTTACGTACTTTAGATCGTGTCATTGACAGTCTGTGCTTTTTAACAACCAATTTCCCGTATTATAACTGGACTTATCGTGAAATTGCAGAATATGCGGGTTGTGAAACAGAAACAGCCATTCGTATCGCCAAAGAATTAAAACAAAATGGCTTATTTACAGATCTTTTACCGAGTCATAAAGGAAAAACAACTAGTTAACATAAAAATAAAATGTATTTTTATACTAAATCTAAGTAAAGCAGAAACCTTAAGCGAATCATAAGACATAAGTTCAGCATATATAAAACACATAAGGTTATTTAACTTTTTCTAAAGGTGTTGTATAACATTACCTGTTAAAAATCACTGAATTTTTATTGCGTAAATGTGTAAAATCCAGTAGAATCCAGACCGTTTTTGTTTATTTTTAAACAGTAAATAATCTTCTTCTGCTCAGCAGATGAAAGCAATATAAACTAATAGAGGAATAAGACTATTAAGACCGTAAAAAAAGCACCCGTTGCTAATCGTCCGAATCGCATTAATGATGAAATTCGAGTGAAAGAAGTTCGTTTGATTGACCAAGATGGCGAACAAGCAGGTATTGTATCAATTCAACAAGCATTAGAGATGGCTGAGCAAGCTGAATTAGATCTCGTTGAAATTAGTCCAAATGCAGAGCCGCCAGTGTGTCGCATTATGAATTACGGTAAATTCCTTTATGAAAAAGGTAAAGCGGCAAAAGAGCAGAAGAAGAAACAGAAAGTTGTCCAAGTGAAGGAAATTAAATTCCGTCCTGGTACAGACGAAGGCGACTATCAGGTAAAACTACGCAGCCTGATTCGCTTTTTAGAAGAAGGGGACAAAGCCAAAATAACAGTTCGTTTCCGCGGACGTGAAATGGCACACCAAGACATCGGCTTAGAGGTGTTAGAACGTGTCAAAAACGATCTAGCAGATATTTCAGTGGTAGAATCTGCACCTGGAAAACTCGAAGGTCGTCAAGCTGTCATGGTACTTGCTCCTAAAAAGAAATAATTAGCGCAAGATCAAGTAATTAAGTGCGGTCGAAATTTTTGCAGTTTTGACCGCACTTTAATTCGCCTAATTATTAAAAGTAGAGCTTTTAAATTTAACTAATACTATAGAAGCAGATGTCTAATGCCATGTGCAGAGGAATTTAGTGAATAAGTAAAGGTGAAAATTTAAAGGTGTAATTGATATTCAACAATGCGGAGTTATAAAGACTTATGCCTAAAATTAAAACAGTACGTGGTGCTGCGAAGCGTTTCAAAAAAACAGCTTCAGGCGGTTTCAAACGTAAACAATCTCACTTACGTCATATTTTGACTAAAAAGACAACTAAGCGTAAACGTCATTTACGTCATAAATCAATGGTTGCGAAAGCTGACCAAGTTTTAGTAGTAGCGTGCTTACCATACGCATAAGCTGCGTTTTAAGTACAGTCGTACGATTAGTTAAATTTTTAGATTCATAGACAAATAGGAGATTAAATAATGGCTCGTGTAAAACGTGGTGTTATTGCAAGAGCACGCCATAAGAAAGTTCTTAAGGCTGCTAAAGGTTATTATGGTGCTCGTTCACGTGTTTATCGTGTTGCGTTCCAAGCAGTAATTAAAGCTGGTCAATATGCATACCGTGACCGTCGTCAACGTAAACGTCAATTCCGTCAATTATGGATTGCTCGTATCAACGCTGCAGCACGTCAAAACGGTTTATCTTACAGCAAATTCATCAATGGCTTAAGAAAAGCGTCTGTTGAAATCGATCGTAAGATCCTTGCTGATATAGCAGTATTCGACAAAGTGGCTTTTGCTGCATTAGTAGAAAAAGCAAAATCTGCACTTTAATTTTAAAGTCAAAATGCATTAGGACGCGATTTAGCGTCCTTTTTTGTGACTAAAATATTGCTCATTATCACTTTCCTCTCGCCTAGCTAAGCAGTTTGTCGTTATTCTGAATTATTTATTTTGTCTATTTCCCTTTAATCGAGTCTTTCTATATTGAAGACGTAGATTGATATGAATCCAGTTCGTTTATTTCTCTCTTATTTTATCGCTTATGTAAAAATTTGATAATCTATCTCATGAAATGATACCAAGAAAGAGTTGGACATTTTCTCATTATTTGACTTAGAGGCAATTTCTATTGATTAGATTTTATTAAAAAATAGTCTATTTTTCGTTGTTTTGAATAAATATAAAATAAAAAGTAGATTGTATTTTTATTCTAAATTTAATTAATAATTCAATTTTTAATTTGTAATTGATATATAAGTAAATTAATTAATGATTAAAATTAATCCTATCTCATAATTAAATTTAAAATTATATTTTTATATTGATTATTTTAAAGTCTATTAATGATTAAAATATAATTTAATTAATCTATAATAATTTTTATTATTGAGTTTATTTTTTGATTTGTTATTGAATATTTAACATTCAGTAGTTTTTTATTTGTTCCAACTTGGTTTTTTATTTGCTCATTTGAAATAAAAAATAAAAAAAAGGCTTGTGCTAAAAAACAAATTATATAGAATCTCGAAGTGTATTTAATATACCAGTAGGATACTTGGTTATTAAATAACAGAATGGATTGAAATTTGAATAAATATAAGTCGTATAAGTAATCAAGGAGAAAACTTAATGAATTTATCAAAAATTGCCGTCGGAGTAGCGGTATCTTTTTACTTAATAAGTAATACTACATTAGCTAAAGCTGAATATATTAGTATAGAAGATAAAATAGGGTTAAAGTATAATAATATTTTTCAAGAAAATGGACTTGATAAAATTGATCTTGATTCTATTAACATTGCAAATGGACCTATAAAAATAGAAGACCATCATTCTAAAGCTCTAATGGAATCATATGCTTATGCGAGTGCTATTGAGTTATTAAATAGTTGGAAAACTTTAAATATAACTAATAATCCTAAGTATTATAATAAAGATAAGCGTGAAATGAGAGACTATTCTGTTTATCATGTATTTAAATTTATTAATGATGAGATTAATACTAATGAAGATCTAATTAATAAAAATTCAAATGATATAAAATCTACTATTAGTAAGATTGATAAACTATACTCTGAAAAAGCCGATATTAAAGAAATGGAAAAGAATATTGTAGCTACTACTACTACCAATAAAAAGCTAATTGAAGAAAACAAGAAAAATATTAATACAAATAAATCTTCAATTGAAGGAAATAAAAAATCCATGTCAGAACTGAATGCTAAAATTGAGCTAAATCATAAATCAATTCAAGATGTAAAATCACAATTAAATGCACGTTTAAATAACTTAAATAAAGATCTTCGTCGTGGTTTGGCGACACAATCTGCCTTAACAGGATTATTCCAACCATATAGCGTGGGTAAAATGAACGTGACTGCCGCAGTAGGGGGCTATCAATCAGAAAAAGCGATTGCGGTTGGTAGTGGTTATCGTTTCAATGACAACTTCGCGGCGAAAGTCGGATTGTCGAAAAGCCTAGGTGGTTCAGCTGTGTCTTATAACATGGGTGTTAACTACGAATTCTAATGTCATCTAAATGATTTAGATAATGTGTTTCTTTTGCTGAAATAACAAAGTAACTTAATATATGATTTTTTATAGAAAATTAATGGAATAATTTTGACTTAATAAATTAGTTGAGTTTTTCTTTGTTTTTAATAAAACCCACTTTAAGTGGGTTTTATTGTTTTAATTAACTAGAGAATTCATGATTTTTAAATAAAAAATAAAGTTTAAGCTGTAAGTATTAAAAAAGGTTGAATAGATTTTAACCTTTAATGTATGTTGATTTTTCCTTATTAAGCTGAATTATTTATATTATTTAGTAGTGATTGCTAAATTGCCTAAATCTTTATCAATTAAGAAAAGCCCTTTACCATCTTCACCGAGTAAATTCAGTTTATCTAAAATACCACTAAACAGCTTTTCTTCTTCATGTTGTTCTGCCACATACCATTGTAAGAAGTTAAATGCTGAATAATCTTTCTCTTCAAATGTTTTACCTACTAAAGTATTAATTTTTTCAGTAATTAATTTTTCATGTTTATAAGTAATTTCTATGATTTCTTTCAAGCTTGAATATTGATGGGCTGGGGCGGCAATTTCACCAATAATGGCTAAAGCGCCTGTTTCATTTAAATAAGTAAATAGTTTACGCATATGCTGCATTTCTTCTGCTGCATGAGCAGCTAGGAATTTTGCAGTACCATCAAAACCATTTTGCTCACACCAAGCACTCATTTGCAAATATAAATTAGAAGAATAGAACTCAAGGTTCATTTGCTCATTTAATAAATTAATAACATTTTGCGATAACATATTCTTCTCCTAAATTATAATGTTGCTAAATCACGATCAATAAAGTAAAGCGAACGCCCGTCTTCACCTAATAAATTAAACTTATCAATAATACTATTAAATAACATTTCTTCTTCGTGCTGTTCTGCGACATACCATTGTAAGAAATTAAACGTTGAGTAGTCTTTATCTGCGAAAGTGACTTCAACAAGCTCATTAATTTTGGCGGTCACAAATTTTTCATGCTCTAGCGTGATCTCAAAAATTTCTTTTAATGTTTTGTAGTCATTTTTAGGTGCTTCGATTTTACCTAACAATGGCATACCACTTGTTTCACTCACATAATTGAATAATTTTTGCATATGCTCCATTTCTTCATCTGCATGGCGTAAAAGAAATGCCGCAGCGCCTTCATAACCATGATGTGCACACCATGCACTCATTTGTAAATAAACATTAGACGAATAAAATTCCAAATTAATTTGTTCGTTTAGCTTGTCTGTAATTGCTTTACTTAGCATAACTCACTCCTTTCCTTTGTTATGTTAAAAAATAATGAATAATAGATTGTTATTTAATCTAACTGATGCTGGCATTGTATAGTCGTTATTGAGAATAAGCAAGATATTTTTAATTTAAATTGATTGTAAGTTATTAATTTATAATGATAAATTTAACAAAAACTATTCTCATTTGGAATGTGTAATTGAAAGAGATTATCAATTGCTATAATGACGAGTATTAACAATTTAAAAACAATTTTATTTAATGATTGAATCCTATTAAATTTTAATGTAATTTATTTATTACATTTAGTGTATTTTAAAGTTTACAATTTATCTATTTCTTCTTAGATTTTAAGGATAATAAAAATGAATAGAGATAGCATCCATAACGTCAATATTGTTAGTGAGAAAGTACTGATTACGCCTCGTGAACTTAAGGATAAATTACCTTTATTAGCGCCATTACGTACACAGATAGAACAATCTCGCCGTGATATTGCGAATATCATTCACAAGAAAGATCCGCGTTTGTTAGTAGTTATAGGACCTTGTTCTATTCATGATCCTATCGCAGCCTTAGAATATGCTGCTCGTTTAAAAACCTTGTCTAATGAACTCAAAGATCAACTGTATATTGTTATGCGGGTTTACTTTGAGAAGCCAAGAACAACCATTGGTTGGAAAGGGCTAATTAATGATCCTAAAATTGATGGTTCTTTTGATGTTGAGCATGGTTTACATATTGCGAGAGAATTATTGTTGGAGTTAGCTGAAATGGGCTTACCTTTAGCGACAGAAGCCCTTGATCCAATTACGCCTCAATATATGGCGGATTTGTTTAGTTGGTCTGCGATTGGCGCTAGAACGACGGAATCACAAACTCACCGTGAAATGTCTTCTGGTTTATCTATGGCGGTTGGTTTTAAAAATGGGACAGATGGGAGTCTCGCGACGGCAATTAATGCGATGAAAGCCGCTTCAATGGGACACAGTTTTATTGGGATTAATCAGCAAGGGCAAGTAAATTTATTACATACAGCAGGAAATCCAGATGGACATGTGATTTTACGTGGGGGAAAAACGCCAAATTATGAAGCTGAATTTATTGTACAATGTGAACAGGCATTGGCAGAAGCTGGATTAGAACAAGCCATTATGATTGATTGTAGCCATGGTAATTCTAATAAAGATTATCGTTTACAACCTAAAGTAGCAAAAAATGCAGTACAACAAATTGTAGAGGGTAATCGTTCGATTATCGGCTTAATGTTAGAAAGTCATTTGCACGCAGGTAACCAAAGTGCAGAGCAGCCTGTAAGCGAAATGAAATATGGTGTTTCAATCACAGATGCCTGTATTGATTGGGAAACTACAGAAACATTATTACGCGATATAGCTTCAGCATTAAAGAAAAAATAAAGGGCTAGAGAAGTGGATGTATTAAAAGAATTAAGAGCACAAATAGATCAGGTGGATCGTGAGTTATTACAGCTGTTAGCGCAGCGGCTTGACTTAGTGAAACAAGTTGGTGAAGTAAAACACAAACATGGCCTACCTATTTATGTGCCAGAGCGTGAAATGGATATGCTTACTGCTCGTCGACTAGAAGCGGAGGCACTAGGCGTTTCTGCAGATTTGATTGAAGATGTGTTACGACGAGTCATGCGTGAATCTTATACAAGTGAAAATCAATTTGGTTTTAAAAAAGTAAATCCACAAATAAAGAAAATTGTCGTTGTAGGGGGTAGAGGGAAATTAGGCAGTTTATTTGTACGTTATTTTACGTTATCGGGTTACTATGTTGAAGTATTAGAGCGGGAAGATTGGCAAAGTGCGGTCGATATTTTAAAAAGTGCTGATGTTGTAATTGTATCAGTTCCTATTGCGAATACCGTAGAAACTATCAAGCGTTTAACGCCATTTTTAACAGAGAATATGTTATTAGCTGATTTGACTTCAGTTAAACGTGCACCATTAGCTGCGATGTTAGATTGTCATAAAGGAGCCGTATTGGGGTTACACCCGATGTTTGGGCCTGATATTGCCAGTATGGCGAAACAAGTCATTGTTCGTTGTGATGGTCGTTTTGAAGAACGTTATCAATGGTTAATTGAGCAAATACACATTTGGGGTGCTAAATTTTACTCAGTGGAAGCGACTGAACATGATCACAGTATGACCTATATTCAAGCATTACGCCATTTTTCTACATTTGCTAACGGTTTACATTTATCTAAGCAACCTGTGCAGCTTTCCAGTTTGCTTGCGTTATCTTCACCTATTTATCGTTTAGAGCTTGCGATGATTGGGCGTTTGTTTGCCCAGGATGCAGCGCTATATGCTGATATTATTTTAGATAAACCTGAAAATTTAGCTGTGATTGAAAGTTTAAAACAAAGTTATGAAGAAAGTTTAGCATTCTTCAGCCAAGGCGATAAACAAGGGTTTATTGATAGTTTTAATCAAGTAAAACAATGGTTTGGTGATTATTCTGAGCAATTTCTTAAAGAAAGCCGCCAATTATTACAACAAGCTAATGATTACAGGCAGCTTTGAATAGCCAACTGAGTGATAGAGCAGAATCGGCTATTTGGGATCTAATAACCCACTTTTTAAAGTGGGTTTATTTTTTTATCAGTTAACTCATGAAATATCTGCGTTTATTTTGTATTTTAACAAAGCGGACTTCTTTTTACTTTTGACTATTTTGTCTCAAATCGTTATTACATTGGCGTAACAAAGTGTATAATAAATATTATTTTTTGATAAAAATATTTAGATTATGAGTCAATTTTTTTATATTCACCCAGAAAATCCTCAAGCGAGATTAATCAATCAAGCAGTGAGTATTTTACGGGATGGTGGCGTGATTGTTTATCCGACTGATTCGGGTTATGCACTGGGTTGTATGATTGGTAATAAACATGCAATGGATAGAATAGTAAACATTCGTCAATTACCAGAAGGGCATAATTTTACACTAGTATGTAGTGATTTATCGGAGCTATCGACTTATTCGTTAGTGAATAATACTGCCTATCGCTTAATTAAAAATAATACACCTGGGCGTTATACGTTTATTTTAACAGCTACAAAAGAATTACCAAGACGTTTGATGACTTCAAAGCGTAAGACGATTGGTATTCGAGTGCCAGATAATCAAATTGCTTTAGATTTATTAAAAGCATTAGGTGAACCTATTTTATCTTGCTCGCTTATGCTACCTGGTGAGGAATATATCACACAATCAGATCCAGAAGAGATTAGAGAGCGTTTGGAGCACCAAGTGGATTTAATTATTCATGGTGGATATCTTGGTCAAGAACCGACAACAGTAGTTGATTTAACAGAAGATACCCCCGTTATTATGCGTGAAGGTAGTGGTACCATTACTCCTTTTATCTAACGCATATTATTTTATTTATCTAGACGCTTGTGAAAGCGACAATTTAGAGGAAACATGAAGTCTACTAAAACACATTCTCATCAAAATCGACCGCACTTTGAAAAGGAAAAAAGAGCGCCGAAAAATCCATCGAACTTAAAAGCCATTTCTAAAACCAATGTTGAAGGTGAGAAGTTACAGAAAGTATTAGCTCGAGCTGGGCAGGGATCACGTCGTGAAATTGAAACCATGATTGCTGAAAAAAGAGTCAGTGTTGATGGAAAAATAGCTACATTAGGTGATCGCATTAATGTGCATTCTGGTGTAAAAGTACGTATTGATGGACATATTGTAAATTTGACACAAGCACAAAAAGAAGTATGCCGTGTCTTGATGTATTACAAACCAGAAGGTGAACTTTGTACACGTCATGATCCAGAAGGACGTGCCACAGTATTTGATCGCCTACCTCGTTTAACGGGAGCACGTTGGATTGCGGTAGGTCGTTTGGATATAAATACATCAGGTTTATTACTTTTTACAACGGATGGAGAACTAGCCAATCGTTTAATGCATCCAAGCCGCGAAGTAGAAAGAGAATATTCCGTACGTGTATTTGGGCAAGTCGATGATGCTATGCTACATCGTTTAAAAAAAGGTGTGCAATTAGAAGATGGTCCAGCTAACTTTAAAGAAATTAAATTTGCTGGGGGAGTAGGTATTAATCAATGGTTTGATGTTACTCTGATGGAAGGACGTAATCGCGAAGTTCGACGTTTATGGGAATCTCAAGGGGTACAAGTCAGCCGTTTAATTCGCACTCGCTATGGTAATATTTCATTAATGAAATCATTACCACGAGGCGGTTGGGAAGAAATGGATTTAACCAATGTAAATTATCTAAGGGAATTAGTTGGGTTACCACCAGAGGTGGAAACGAAACTTGACGTCACAAAACCTCGTCGTCGTGCGAAAACAGGACAAATTCGTAAGGCTGTCAAGCGTTATACAGAGTTAAGTAAGCGTTATAAAAAATAATTTTTCTTCTGAACAAGTGCAGTGAGGGGAATGAATGTATGAAAATACAACAACTACGTTATATTGTTGAAATTGTTAACCAAAACTTGAATGTGACGGAAGCTGCTAATGCACTTTTTACTTCGCAACCTGGTATTAGTAAACAAGTCCGTTTATTAGAAGATGAACTTGGTTTAGAAATTTTTGAACGTAATGGGAAGCATATTAAATCATTGACACCTGCTGGGCAAAAGATTGTCGCTATTGCACGTGAATTACTGGTTAAAACACAAAGTATTAAAGCCGTTGCGAATGAATATACTCAGCCTAATCATGGTGTTTTACGTATTGCGACAACCAATACACAAGCACGATATTTTTTGCCCCCTGTCGTTGAGCGTTTTTCTAAAAAATATCCTGATGTGAGTTTACATATTCATCAGGGGTCACCTAATCAAATTTATGATGCGTTGTTATCTGGTGAAGTCGATATAGCGATTACAACAGAAGCTCAATATTTGTTTGATGATGTGGTTTTATTGCCTTGCTATATGTGGAACCGTTCGATAGTCGTAAAGCGTGACCATCCACTTGCACAATGTAAGCATTTAACGATTGAAGAATTAGGTAAATATCCATTAGTTACTTATACTTTCGGTTTTACGGGCGTATCTGACTTAGATTATGCCTTCAATAGAGCAGGTATCCTACCGAACATTGTGTTTACTGCAACAGATGCTGATGTGATAAAAACTTATGTTCGTTTAGGACTAGGAGTTGGAATTATGGCATCAATGGCACATACTGAAGCAGATACGGATTTATTGGCATTAAATGCAGATCATTTATTTGCACCAAGCGCAGTACAAATTGCATTTAAACACAGTACTTTTTTACGTACTTATATGTATGATTTCATGCAATATTTCTCACCACATTTGACTCGTGATGTTGTAGAGAAAGCGGAGCGTTTACGTGATAAAGATGCTGTGAAAAAATTGTTTGAAGGTGTTGAATTGGAATTACGTTAAGCACATTTTTTTAGAAAAGTGCAAAGCCAAAAGCATTATTTATACATCTTAAGAAGAGAAATAAAAATGCCCATAGTGCTGTTCCTATAGGCATTTTAGTTTTTTATGTTATTTGGTGACTTTAATTTGTCCTTCATTTGCAGAGTAAGCTTTGATTGTACGATCGTACATACTTTCCGCATAAACAGGAGGAATTTGGAATGTGCCAATATTCACTGCTTTAAGTTGGTATTTCAAAGTCTTCATTTCACCTTCCACATTACCGTAGCTTAAAATACGATCTTCGCGTACTTCGGAATGTTGTGGATACCACGCATCTACAGAAGCTTCTTCTACGTCCGATTGCCAAATCACTTCAAAGCCAGCAGGATAAAGGTCTGTAATAATCACATCAGTTAAATAATCAGCAATCGATCTGACTTTGATAGTGGCATAAATGGTCTCTCCAATTTGGACCGATTTTACTTCATTACCCTCTTTATTAGTATAAGTACGATAAATTTCTAAGCCATTACTAAGTGCTTTGTTATCAGCTTTTTGTGGGTAGCCCGATTGACTTAGTGCAAACCATGCTGTTTGTGTACTGCTATTGACAAAATCTAAGTTCATCTGTGTTTCTGTTAAATCAGCATAACGGAAAAGTGAGTTACTTTGGCTGATATCTTGTCCATTTTGCTGAATATGTAATGCAGATAATTCCGCTTGATTCTGTTGGGCATAAGCATCTAATGCTAATAATACCATTGCTGAAGAGAGCGTATTATAACGTTGCTGATTCAGATCTTGTGCTATGCGAGTTAAAACTTTCTCGGATACTTTTGCAAGCTCTTTCGGGAAATGGCGTGCAATCACATATAACATTGAGCTGTCTTGAATCAGAGGATCGCTATAATGGCGGTATAACCATTGTACGTCACGCTCACTATTTAATTTTGCTATAACATTTTCAAGCAGTTTATGGGCTTCCTCATCTTGTTTGAGTAATTGGTAGGCAGCGGATAACCAAGCAGATAGGGTATCACTTTGCCAATCTTTAGCATTGAAATGTTGTTCGAGCATAGTTCGAATAGATAATAGGGCATTTGATGGAACTTGCCCTAAACGGGTTAATAAATAAGCTGAATAAGCGCGTTGGCGTAAATCAATTAGACTATCACCTTCTTGTGGAATGCTCTGATATTCTAATGCACTAATCGTATTATTAAATAAACCATTTTGACCGAACCAAGCTTGTGGTAATGGAATATGATGCTCTTGGGCTTCAATTAAGAAGTGAGCAACATAAGCCGTTAGGAAGATTTCACCTTGCTCGATGTCATTCCATACACCATAGCTACCATCTGCTCGTTGACGATTTGGTAAAAGCCTCAAGACTTTTTGTAATGATTGCTGGATAGTTTGTTCGTTGATTTGCGTTTTACCTAGATTATTCACTGCTAAGTTATGCAATAACGGTTGATAAGCCTTATTTTGTGAGAATAATAACGTTGGTATTGCGGAACTGATAATTTGTTCTGTGCAATAATTATCATATTGACTTAAATAAGTCGAAATACCTTGTGCTAACACTAATGGTGTTGGTGAAAAGAGCGCAGATTGTGTACGATACTGCGGAAATAGTGTGAGTGGTAATGCTGTATTTACAGTTTTTCCTGCATCAACTTTATCAATCTGTGTAACAAATTGCTTTGGCATGATAGGTCTGACAGAAAGCGTGACATGACGCATTACATCCAGAGGTTGTTGCTGTGCATTTAAGTAAGTTGCATTAAAGCGAATTTGACTTGAACCTAATTGCTCAGTTGCTTTAATCATAAAATCGACCGCACTTTCTGACATCGGGGTAACTTCAACAATTTTTTCAACTTCACCAATAAGATGTATCTGTGGTTCAACATCAACTTTGATTTTAACTTGTTGAGTGCGGTTAGTGTTATTCGCAATATTAACACTGATTTCAGCTTGATCATTTGGTGTTAATGTTAATGGAACAGTAGGTGAAAGAATGAGATCATTACGTACTGTTGTGGCTGTTTCTACATGACCAATTTGATTGCCTTCATGGTTTACCGCGATTGCCATGACTTTTAAATTACCATTAAATTCTTCTGGTATTTGGTATGTGACAGTTGTTTCACCATTCACATCAACAACTCCAGACCAATAGGCAACAGGTTTATCTGCTTTACGTTTAAATGGGTTAGTGTTAGCCATCGCCATTTTCATCGCAAGTTCCATGCCTATTTCTGCATCTCCCCCTGTCTTAGCAAACTGCATTACTTTACTGAACTCAGGTAAGATTAAATCCAGAATCTGTGATGTTTGGACTTGTAAAGCTTGTTTCGGGAAGAAATAGTTTAACGGATCAGTAAATTTATAATTTGCGACCTGTAAAATCCCCTCATTGACAGCATAGATAAGTGCTTTACTTGGTTTATTACTGGTTAATTTAAATTCAATAACCTCACCTGACTTCACTTGTTTTGGACTGGTTAATTCAAGTTTCAAACGGCGATTATCTACATTGACAGTAAATGGTGCGATACCATAACTCAGAGGACTAGTGAAGATATCAGATGAATTGATATCACGCGAGAACTGTACATTGATATAACCATTACCTTCAAAATTAGCAGGTAACTTAATTCGTTGTACAGAACTATTTGTTGTAGCTTTGAACCATTTATGAGCATAAACACGATCACGCTCAATCGTAATTAAGCCGCTACCAGCATAAGGTGCTTGAATCGCAATTTCAATTTCGTCGTTAGGCTGGAATTGTTTTTTATTCAGGCGTAATTTTAACTCAGTGTTTTTGTCCATAGCGACCGTCAGATTTTGATTACCGATCACTGTATAATGAATACGATTGACTTCTTGTTCATATTCATTGGTTAATACAAGGACAAAATCGCCACTTTTTTTAGTATTGAGCACAAAATCTAAACCAGCTGAAGTTAGTTGAATATCATGCTGTTCAATTTCATTTTCCACTAATTTCGATTCATACTTATAGGCGCCAGAAGGCTGTTGTGTCAGTACAGAAAGATACTGGCGTTCAAATAACGTCGCTTTTAATCCTTCAACGGCTATTTTTTCTAAGGCTGGGTTCACCGCAATAAAGTGAATTTGTTGTGGGGTGTTGCGTTTTAAGTAGCTTAAATCTACATTGCTTTGATAACCAATTAACCAAGGTTGTGCTGAAACCATGACTGATTTAACCGTTGAAACAGCGCGTCCACTGTTACTTTCAAAGCCATCTGCAGTGAAATATAACATTTGTGCTGTATTTTCAGCATATTGGCTTAAATCAATTGGGAAAGTAGCTTGACCATATTTATCTGTCGTCTGCTCATTTAAGCTTGTTTCGTACAAAATAGCTGATTTGTTACGCTGATTATCAAAGAATTGGTAATTTTCATATTGACTGAATTTTGGTAAGACAGGATGTAGCGTCAACTCTGCACTGACGCGACGATTTTGTGCTGGTGTGCCAAAAAGGTTAGTCAGTTTTACTGTTGCGATTAGATCGCGAGGGTTAATCCAGCCTTCTGCAGCGGATTGATTAAAAGTTGTTTTAATTTTTAGCGTATCGGGTTGGAATTCCTGTACTTGGAATGTCATTGAGCCGATTTCTTTTTGTTTGTTGTGTTCACCAATTAGTAATTGTGCAAACCATTCTCCTGTTTCTGCAACTTCTGGTAATGTAAAATTAACTGAATTAAGACCGCTCTTATCTAAGCGAACAGTTTGTTTCAACATTGTTCTACCGCTTGGCGAAATGATTTGAAATTTCAATGGCACATTCGTCAAGGCGGTTCGCCAGTCTTGTGATTTAGTAATAATACCTGTATGAACCGTTTCATTTGGGCGATAAATCCCACGATCATTAAATAAGTAGGCTTTTAAACCTGCCATATCTTGTTCAGTATAAACGCCACCTACATCAAAGCGAGAATAATCAAGGCTTCTATCGTATTTATCAATAGGTAAGAATGACATTTGATCTTCTGTTGAAACAAGATACATCACTGGAGCGAGCTCTTGTTTAAAATGATCGAGTGATGCAAAGTGAATTACACCCTGTTCATCAGAAAAACCTGTTTTAATAATTGAACCATTACGGCTAATCACTGAAACAGATGCGCCTTCTACTGCTTCTCCAGTACTAATTGATTGCACAAAAACCATTTGTGAACCATCGTTTGCTTTTTTCGCAATAATTCCTAAATCGGTCAGTACAATTAAGCGGTAGTCAGAAAATTGGTTGTTCGCATCATTTCGCCAGTCGTAGTTTTGTGAAGTATCACGTAGTGAAGAGGAAATGTTTTTATCATCACCGCTGACTTTTAACCAATATATTCCTGCAGATAGCGTATTGGTTTTAAATAAATGTGCTAAATCAATGCCAATATAATTTGTTTTTTGTGGATACTGATTATTGACGGTATAAGTTTTCGTCATAAAGTCCGCAATATGATCAATTTTTAATTGACCTAAATTGGGACTTTGAAAATCACCTTGATTTAATGAGACAAGATGGCGTAATTGCTCTTCTTGGATACGACCAACTTGTAATTTTATTTCGTTAAAATTGCGAGAGCTGATTGTTAGTTTTTGTTCGCCTACTGAAGAAAGAATAGACCCATTGCCAATAAACCCTACGTGTTTTGGATATTCTGGCGCACAAATAAGTTCACCTAATGGTTTTTTAAATTGATATCCCCCTAGAGCAGAGAAATGATGGTTAATTTGTAGATAGAGACAACGTTTTTCTGGAATATCAAGCTGGAAATTTTGAGTATGAGTATAAGCTGTTTCAGTTGGCAATAGCTTTAATGTAACTTTTTCTGCTTGATTTAAAAGCGCTTGATTAATTTGGTTGTAATTCCAATGGGAATTATTGTTAGGTGCTTTTTCTGGTAACAAGAATGCCGCAATATTTTTAGCAATATCACTGCCTTTAACCAATTTCGTAAAAGTTAAATTTAAGATTTGTTCGGCTTCATTTTTCTCATTTTGTGCAATGATAATACCACTCGAATAATCAAGACTAAATTTAGTTGGCACTTCTACATTTGCAACCAAACTCTCTTCTAATGGATTGCCGCCTAAAAGTGCGGTCAGATTTTGGTTAATTTTAGTTTCAATATATTGATTATTACTTTGTGCTAAGCTCACACTATCAGAATGAATCCAAGCAACAAGATCATTTTCCCCGTAACGTACTTTAAATTTTAATGGTGAAATGACATGGCGAGTATCGTCATTATTTTGGCGGACTAAATTAATTTGAATCGCTTTTTCAAATTTTTCTTTATCAACAGGGTGGGAAAAAGAAACTCCTACAATAGCATAGCGAATATGTGCTTGATTTGGATCTTGGTAAAAATATTGTTCAGTGATGTCGGCACTAAAACTTGGTGTTGTGACAGTGAAAGGTTTTTTTAAAGCTTTTACATAAGTGTGTTGTGGGTTTAAGATTTTTTCATCTATTTTAATTTTATATTCCTGACCAGCAGGCCAATCATTTTCTGGTTTAAATGAAAGCATTGTATCAGTATTCCAAAACCATTTTCCTTTTATTGCAGGCTCAATGCTAATGCCTTCTTGGACTTCTTTATTAACTGAGGTGATGGGAGCTGCGGGACCATTAAATGTAATCACTAATGGATAAACTTCTTTGGGATTTTCATAATAGTTAGTAGATTCAATTGGATTGAGAGTAAAGCTGATTGCGTTTTTATCATCTTCTTTATTCTCCCAACAGCTTGTTAGCATGAAAACCATTGTTAATAACCCGAATAGGGAAAAGAAATTTCGTTTATTCATAAAGCGATCCTCTGCGATAGATTTATGATCTTATTCTACCTGAAATCCATTTCTGTGAGCAATCTTTCATCATTTTTTATCATGTGAGATGCCAGATGCTCTTACAAATTAACAGATGAGTTTTAGCGTGAAATATGGTAAAACTATTAGCCTTAAGTTTTAATCCATTGAGGAACATAACATGTCATTACAACATATCATTGAAGCTGCCTTTGAAAAACGCGCTGAAATTACACCTAAAACAGTTGATCAACAAACTCGAGCAGCAGTCGAAGAGGCTATTGAGGGCTTAGATAGTGGAAAATATCGCGTTGCAGAAAAAATTGATGGAGAATGGGTCACTCACCAATGGCTAAAAAAAGCCGTTTTATTATCATTTCGCATTAATGACAATGAATTAGTTGCAGGCGGAGAAACTAATTATTACGACAAAGTGCCAATGAAATTTGCTGATTATGATGAAGCACGTTTTCAACAAGAGGGTTTCCGTGTTGTGCCGCCAGCAGCAGTACGTAAAGGGGCTTATATTGCAAAAAATACTGTCTTGATGCCATCTTATGTCAATATTGGGGCACGAGTTGATGAAGGCACAATGGTAGATACTTGGGCAACTGTAGGATCTTGCGCACAAATTGGTAAAAATGTCCATTTATCTGGCGGTGTTGGTATTGGTGGTGTGTTAGAGCCGTTACAAGCAAATCCAACGATTATTGAAGACAATTGTTTTATCGGTGCACGTTCTGAAATTGTAGAAGGTGTGATCGTTGAAGAAGGCTCAGTGATTTCTATGGGAGTATTTATCGGTCAATCTACTAAGATTTATGATCGTGAAACAGGTGAAATTACTTATGGTCGTGTGCCAGCAGGTTCTGTGGTAGTTTCTGGTAGCCTCCCATCTAAATGTGGCAAATACAGCTTATATTGTGCAGTCATCGTGAAAAAAGTAGATGAAAAAACAAGAGGTAAAGTTGGTATTAATGAATTACTACGTACAATTGATGAGTAGTGAGTCTATATTACTAGCTTAAAACTTAATTAAAACTGACCGCAGTTTACTTAAGAAGAGTAAAGTGCGGTTAGTTTTTTGTTAGCTTATTTGCGATTGGTATGCTAATTCATTGTACGACATTGAACAGTATGATTCTTTATATGAGGGTAGATTATGTATGATCATATCTTAAATGCATTAATTAACATTGAAGTATATTTAGATAATGAGAGCTACAGTGTTGAAATACCTAATAACTTATTTAAAACAGACATTTTGCTTGATTACTATTATTATCCAACGCATTTTGTTGATGTCGATGATGATGAAAAAGAAATGATTGCACTCACCTTAGCAGATGCAGGTTATACAGATCATTATGATGCTTTAGCGGAATTGTTATGGAAAGCAAATATAGAGCCTGTTCCGAAAACAGAATTAATTGATGGCAATAATTATTGTTTTATTATGATCAGTTTTGGTACAGCACCGATTCAAGCATATTTGAAAGCAAAAAAAGCAAGATATGAACAAGTGACTTTCTTTTGTACACCTTATACTGATCGGCAAGGATATCAGCGCTTTAAAATTTTAGTTGTGCCAAATAAATTTGGTAGCATTTTTGAAGAGATGAAGCATGCTCGTAGCTTAGAAATAGACAGTGAAGAAAAATTAGATAAAACATATTGGTCATTATTAGAGCAGGCAATTGGACAGATATGTCAATCGCTTTCTATTGAAGCAGCAGGTTTCACCTTACCAGAAATGCCACTTAAACAAAAAAACTTGGAAGCCTATTCATTGTATTTAGAACAGTTTTGTCAATTGACAGGGATTCAAAATATAGAAGGATTTAAAGCGCGTTGGAGCGACATTCAACAGCAACAAAAACAGTTAATTCAGCAAGTGAAAGATGAAGGTTTTTATGGAACCGTCAAGCCTCATTTTTTAAATTATCGCTTTCTATTATGTGAATATTTAACTTCAACATATGAAGACCATTGGCAAATGGATTATGAGGAATTAGTTAATTATCTTGCTAAATACCAAGATAAACCTTTTGAATTTACTGAAGAAGAGAACTTACAGCTTGATGAACTTGCTAGAAAATTTGAAACAGGATCAAATTATAGTTTATTAGATATTGAAACCTGTTTAGAAAGTTACTGCTTTTTACCCTGCCTAAAAACGGACGTAGAAACAGTACTGAGTCTAGCAGAAATTTTAGATTTCCCAATCCGAAAATTAGGAGCTTAAAGGAAATAAAACGCCCTAGTAACAGGGCGTTGTTGCTTATTTTTTCTTTGCTAGCATAGTCACAAATTTCATTTTAATTCGATTACCATTTTCATCAGTTTTATGTAATTCACCCATTTCTTCACTATATTTAATCAACTCCCAATCTTGATAATATTGTTTTAATTCTCCTGCTTTAAATGTAAAAGAAAAAGGGATTGGGCAAGGCACATCATCGGTAGACATTGCTGCAACAATTAAATTATAACCACCAATATTAGTATGGCTTTGCATATTTTCAATAATCTGTGGAATTCGGTCACGATTTAAGAACATAAAGACTACAGTAGAAAGAATAAAGTCATAGTTTTCTTGAATATTTGCTGAATTAATATCATAAAGTGCGGTCTGAATTGGCAAATTTTCTTTTTCAGCTGTGTCAGTTAAGAATTTAATACTATTTTCATTATGATCCCAAGACGTGACATTGTAACCTAATAGACTCAAAAAGAGGGAATTACGACCTTGACCACAGCCTAAATCTAACACTTTACAAGGTGATAATATATTTACTGCATTTTTCACTTCAGAATGTGTTGCTGTCATGTTGTATTTTTTGTGGAAATAATCTTCTTTCTTACAATGAAATTCCAGATAGCATTCTAAATCGTCAGAAATAGGTTCAACTTTATGCCAGACTTGTGGCTCAACTAACGGAATGTCGCTTTTAGAGGTAAAAATATGTTCACTTACGACTTTTCCGTCTTCTGTTAATTCGTAGAATTTGAGTTGTCCTGTTAAAACAGTAAGTTTTCCCCAAGTTCCCACTTTAGTATTATGTTTCTCTTGAAACATTTTTGGCAATGAAGTTGCAGTCCAAACAGGCATTTTTTTGTAACAAATTAGCTCATTTTTCATTATGTACCCTTATGTATTTTTAATAGTTGACTCTAATGGTAGGATAATAAAAAAGCGAGAACAATGCAATGTTAACAAAGTAAAATGAAGATTTATCAGTAGAATAAATTATAATGATGGAACTTATTTAAAAATAATGTGAAATATTATTTGCTTTAATCAAAGTAACGTGTTCTAATGCATTCCGCTAGACCCGTCTTTATATAAGTTAGTTAGTACAGTTCTTCCTCATTTACAAGCGTTAAATTTGTTACTTGAAAAGCACTCTTACTCATCTTTATTTAAGTAACAGTTATTAGCACCACGCTTGTTTCAAGCATTAAATATATTAATTTTAATTCATTAAGAGGAAGACAACATGTCTAAATTCAATGGCACAGTAAAATGGTTCAATTCTGATAAAGGTTTTGGTTTCATTACTCCAGCAGACGGTAGTAAAGATTTATTCGTACATTTTTCAGGTATTATTGGTTCTAATTATAGAACTTTAAATGAAGGTGATCGTGTAGAGTATAGTGTACAAGATTCACAACGTGGTCCTTCAGCGATTGATGTACAAGTTATTTAATTAAAATTTGTTCAAAGCATAAAAATCCCCTAACAAAAATTAGGGGATTTTTTATATCTGTCTATTTTATTTTGACGTGTTATCAAGCTCATCTAGTATTTTATTTAGATCAAATGCGGTGCTTAATACGATTACTTCACCACCGTCTTCATATATCCATAAACTATCCGCAGAGGCATTAGAAAGCCTAATCTTAATTTCAGTATTGGGCTCAAGAGTTAAATAATCAATTGCGATAGGTTCATCGTCTATATAAGCAGAATATACATTAAATGAGTGGCTCTCTTTTGTATCATTTTTTAGTGTAATTAAAATATTAAAATCTAAGTTAGTGATAAATTCACTTTCAATAAAATCATTAATATTTTTAGTCAGTTGAGGACTCGTTCTGACATTTAATTGGCGATTTTTATAGCTGTAAATACTAACATCATTCTTAAATTTAGATTGACTATCAAACCTACCTATATCGATAGGAATTTCAAAACTAGCGAAAGAATCAAATTGTTTAGAAAAACATTCTTTATATTTTGCATTTGTGAACACCGTAGGAATTTTTTGTTGAGTCTTAAGTAAGTCTTCTGAAGGTTTTCTCGAATCGTCATGATTATGACAAGACGCTATTTGTACATTTAATATGGCAGTTTGAGTGTTGATAGGTTCATTTAACAATGATTTCAATGACACGTCTTTTTCAATCTCTGTTTTGCAAGCCGTTAAAGCAAGTAATAGACTACTTAATAAAAAGAGCTTTTTCATATGTATTCTCCTAAGAGTTGTCATCAATGCAGGTGATTTCAATTGTATTTCAAATAAACAAAAAAGGATATGTCAGTAAACTAAAATTTGTTATAGCATTGAATATGGCGATAAAAATTAAGTACATTGTAAAATAGTCGTCAGGATGGGCAATGTTTTTATAACTAAAAGCAAAAATAATCATGAGCAAGATCTTAAACAGCAAGGTTTTTGGTGATTTTAGCTATACGTATTTTTTGAAATATTTCGTCGTTATGGTTAAGCGTATAACTAAATTGACTGGCTGTAAAAGTATGGGAAAGTAAAAAATAAGAGGAAGAAAGATAAAATTTAATAAAATCAACTTGTTAGTTTATTAAAACACAATAAAAAATCCCTCGTCGTAAGACAAGGGATTAGAAGATGGTGCGACTAGCTGGACTCGAACCAGTGACCCCCACCATGTCAAGGTGGTGCTCTAACCAACTGAGCTATAGTCGCAGTTTGAAAGCTCGGTCATCATATAGATTTTTAAATCATAAAACAAGAATTTTTTCTATTTGTTTTGTTAAGTGATAAAAAAATAATCATATTTCTTCTAGTTTAAAAGGGGAATTTCCAATTTGTGATCTCGATCTAATTTTATTTTCAGCGTATAATGTTACACAGTTTTTTCTTGCAATCTTGATTTATGTAAAGAAAGCTAGGAACAATATTTTATAATTTATTTATTTACGGAGTAGGTAATGTCTAGAAGACTAAGAAGAACGAAGATCGTATGTACGATGGGCCCTTCAACAGAGCGTGGTAATAATCTTGAAAAAATTATCATGGCAGGGGCTAATGTTGTTCGAATGAACTTTTCTCATGGTACGCCAGAAGATCATATCGGTCGTGCTGAAAAAGTTCGTGAAATTGCAAAAAAACTAGGTAAAACTGTTGCGATTTTAGGTGACTTACAAGGACCAAAAATTCGTGTTTCTACATTTAAAGATGGAAAAATTTTCTTAAATATTGGTGATAAATTTGTTCTTGATGCAGACTTACCAAAAGGTGAGGGTACACAAGAAGGTGTTGGTTTAGATTATAAAACATTACCTCAAGATGTTGTTCCTGGTGATATTTTATTATTAGATGATGGTCGTGTGCAGTTAAAAGTGCTATCGACAGAGGGAAGTAAAGTATTTACTGAAGTGACTGTGGGTGGTCCTCTATCAAACAACAAGGGGATCAATAAATTAGGTGGTGGTTTATCAGCAGATGCTTTAACAGAAAAAGATAAGAATGATATTTTACTTGCTGCTAAAATTGGTGTCGATTATTTAGCGGTTTCTTTCCCTCGTTCTAGTGCTGACTTAAATTATGCACGTGAATTAGCCCTAGCGGCTGGATTAAATGCAAAAATTGTTGCTAAAGTTGAACGTGCAGAAACTGTGGCTACAACAGAAGCAATGGACGATATTATTTTAGCTTCTGATGTGATTATGGTTGCTCGCGGTGACTTAGGTGTGGAAATCGGTGATCCTGAATTAGTAGGTGTACAGAAAAAATTAATTCGCCGTGCACGTCAGTTAAACCGTGTTGTCATTACTGCAACACAAATGATGGAATCAATGATCAGTAATCCTATGCCAACTCGAGCAGAAGTAATGGACGTAGCGAATGCTGTATTAGATGGTACCGATGCAGTAATGCTTTCTGCCGAAACAGCGGCTGGTCAATATCCTTCAGAAACAGTAGCCACAATGGCAAAAGTTTGCTTAGGTGCAGAAAAAATGCCTAGTATCAATGTTTCTCGCCATCGTATGGAAATTCAATTTGAATCAATTGAAGAGTCTGTAGCAATGTCCGCGATGTATGCAGCTAATCATATGAAAGGTGTTGCAGCAATTATTGCGATGACACATACTGGTCGTACAGCACTTTTAATGTCACGTATTAGCTCTGGTTTACCAATCTTTGCATTATCACGCAATCAAGATGCTTTAAATCTATGTGCATTATATCGTGGTGTGACACCAATTTACTTTGATGATGTAAGTCGTAATTCTAAAGGTGCAGCGGCAGCAATTCGATTATTAAAAGAGAAAGGCTTCTTAGTTGCAGGGGATTTAGTTTTACTAACACAAGGTGACGAGTTATTGGCAAGTGGTACAAATACTTGTCGTACGCTTGTAGTTGAATAAAACGACTAAATTATAAAAAACGGTAGGTATGATAACCTACCGTTTTTTTTTGCATTAATTTAAATTAATTATAATTTTTTGTCCTTTTTGAGCGCTTTCGTAAGCTTTTTCAATCAGGAATAAGACTTGGTATGCCTGTTTTGCTGTCACTATCAGTGATGAGAGATTCGTTGTTAATGTGGTATAAATATTATCGTAATAGGCTTGATAATTGCCACGCTCTCCTTCAATATTTTTACGTATAACAGAACTATTTATTTCAGTATGTAAAATTCCCCAGTCTTGTTCTAATTCTTGATTCCAATTACCTTCAGGTTTGATACCCGCTATTAAAAGTGTTTCTTGATTATCCAATTTAGGCTTTATATATGATCCCAATTTACCTTGTAAAATGATATGTGGTGCTTGTTCTCTGGCAAATTTAGTTGAAGACATGATGACTTTTTTATTAGTGTAATAGAATGTAATTCTAAAGCTATCATCACTACCACTTTCAGCGTTTTGTTTTGTGATATCGGCATAAAGTGCGGTTGGTATTCCAAACAAATCAACGACATGATCAATAAGATGAACACCAAGATCATATACTAGCCCTGTACCTAACTCTCCTGTTTCTTTCCATACCTTTTTATTTTTATGTGGGCTAAAACGCTCATATCGGATTTCATACTCAACAATATCACCCAATAAATGATTTTCAATGAGCTTTTTTACTGTTAATGCACCGCTATCCCAACGACGATTTTGATAAACAGATAGCATAACCTTTTTTTCATGTGCTAAGTTATCTAGTATTTTGGCTTCTTGAGCTGTAATTGCTAGCGGTTTCTCAACAACCACGTGTTTACCTGATAGAATGGCTTTTTGAGCTAATTCGTAATGTGTTTGGTTGGGGGTTGTAATAATAATGAGATCAATCTCAGGTGTTAATAGTAATTCAAAATCATGTACAACTTCTACATAAGGGTAATATGTTTTTGAATGCATTGTAGTACGTTCAAAGACTTTTTTTATCTGAAAACGAGGATCCAGATCTAAAAAGGGGGAATGAAATGTTTTGGCAGACATACCAAAGCCAGCAATACCAACATTGATTATCTTTTCCATTATTTTAATCTCTCTAAATTAGCGAATAACATACTGTCAGGCTGATTGTGAATTTTATACATTCTAATCATTAGTAAAAATGCAGCAATAGTTAAGCTGACAACAAATCCAATCCAAAAACCCTCTGCGCCTAATGGTGTCACTAAAATATCTGTTCGAGCTAATGTGTAGCCAATAGGCATACCAACCACCCAGTAACAAAACAGTGTGATATATAAAATTGCTTTAGTATCCTTATAACCACGTAATGCGCCACCAGCAACAACCTGTACTGTATCTGAGAACTGATAGAGTGCTGCAAGGAGTAATAATGTACCAGCCATTGCAATAACTTCGGTATCTTTGACAAAAATTTGGGCAATTTCTACACGAAAAATGACGGTGATAGTTGCCGTAACTACTGCGATCAGTAAACCGACGATTAATGCTGAGTAGCATACTTTCTTCGCTTTATCTGTCGAGCCTTCACCTAATCGTTGACCAACAAGAATTGTTGCTGCCATACCTAGTGACATCGGTAGCATAAATAAGAATGAGCTGGTATTCAGTGCAATTTGATGGCTTGCAACAATATCTGTACCTAATGGAGAGAGTAATAAAGCTGTTAAGGCAAATAATGCGACTTCACAAAATAGTGCAACCGCAATAGGAAAACCTAAATTGAGGAGTTTTTTTAATGTCGTGAAATTAGGTTTTTCAAGAATCTTTTCAAAAACTTTTAAATC
Organism: Pasteurella canis; assembly: GCF_020810675.1. Taxonomy (GTDB): domain Bacteria; phylum Pseudomonadota; class Gammaproteobacteria; order Enterobacterales; family Pasteurellaceae; genus Pasteurella; species Pasteurella canis. Next base: position 797,936 of record NZ_CP085871.1, on the reverse strand, counting down.
GCGTTGATTACGTGCATTTTTACAATAGAGAATCATCAAAACACACATAAACCAATTTACAATAGCTGTGGCAATACCACATCCTACCGCACCAAATGCAGGTACACCAAACTTACCGTAAATAAAAATATAATTGAGAGGAATATTTAACCCTAAACCAAGAAAAGTAATAACCATAGCAGGTTTAGTCTTAGCAATACCATCGTTTAAGCAGCGAAAATTTATCATCAGCAAGTAAGCAGGTAGTCCCCAGATCATGGCGTGTAAATAACCAAGCGTGATACTTTTGAGATGTGCTTCGACTTGCATGTAATCAAAAACGAAATTACTGTAATAAATAAGCAAGCCTAAAGGTAAACAGCTAAATAAAATAATCCAAATACCTTGGCGAACTTGATGGGCGATTTGATCGCGTTTACCTGACCCATTGAGATAAGAAATTGTAGGCGGTAGAGCAAGTAGTAGTCCATGTCCAAATAGAACTAAAGGAAACCAAATAGAGGCGCCGACAGAAATCGCTGCCATATCAGCAGAACTGACTCGTCCAGACATGATTGTATCTACTAATCCCATTGAGTTTTGTGCAATTTGTGCCATAAGAATAGGTAAGGCAATGACAATCAGTTTTTTTGCTTCAGTTTGATAGGCATTAAAATCTATAAATTTCATAAAAAGTCCGAGTTTGTTATAATAAGCAGATATTTTGTTTAAAGAGAGATGACTATGTTTACAGGTATTGTACAAGGAACTGCAAAAATTGTTTCTATTCAAGACAAGGCTAATTTTAGAACACAGACTATAAAAATGCCACAAGAAATGCTTAATGGTCTAGAAATAGGTGCTTCAGTTGCTAATAATGGTGTTTGTTTGACCGTAACGGAAATTAACGATGACTTAGTGAGTTTTGATTTAATGCGTGAAACACTACGTATTACAAATCTAGGTGAATTTACAGTGGGCGATTCTGTAAATATTGAACGAGCGATGCAAATGGGAACGGAAATAGGTGGACATATTTTGTCTGGTCATGTGTATTGTACTGCTGAAGTAAAAGACATCATTATTTCAGAAAATAATTGCCAAATTTGGTTTGAATTACCAAATGCAGATATTATGAAATATATTCTGACGAAGGGTTTTATTGCAATTGATGGTATAAGCTTAACTATTGGTGAAGTAAAACTACAGCAATTTTGCGTTAACTTGATTCCAGAAACTTTAACACGCACTTTAATTGGACAGCGTAGAGTGGGAGATAACGTGAATATTGAGATCGATCCACAAACTCAAGCTATCGTTGATACAGTAGAACGTTATTTAAGTGCTAAAAATATCTAATTTAGAACTTGATTAAATTAAAGGGATAAAGTGCGGTCAAAAATTTCAATCTATTGACCGCACTTTAGAATTCATTGGTCAATAACTATAAATTAATTTAAATAGTTAAATACTTTGACGACTTTCTTCACACCTGAAACATTACGAGAAACATCAGCAGCTGCTTCAGCTTGTGCTTGAGTGACATTTCCCATTAAAAATACTTCGCCATTTTCAGTGATTACTTTAATATCAGTTGATTTAACACGTGAGTCGACAAGCATTTTGGATTTAATTTCTGTTGTCATAATACCATCTTTAGCAATTTGTCCAAATGTGATTTGTGGTTGAATACGAATTTGGTTATAGACCTCAGTTACATTTTCAACTCCTTTTGCTAGGCTAGTTGCAACTTCGGCTAGATTGCTATTTGGTGCCTGACCAATTAATAAAATGCGCCCACTATAGGAAACAATATTAATACGAGCTTCAGATTTTACTTGCTCATCTTTATAAATGGCGATACGAACTTTTTCTTCTAAAGTTTCATCATCAACTTGAGTACCAACCGTTCTTGGATCAGTTGCTACTTTAGTTGCAACTGCTGCAGTACCAGCAATTGTTGCTGCAACACAACCCTGTAGCAAGATAGCGGAAGCTAAAATTACAGAGAGTTTTTTGAATGTATTCATTTGCATAATAGTTCTCCTGATATTATGTATAGTTGAATTTAGTGTTCTTGAAATTAGTGTTATTGTCAAGTTATGAATGAGAAAATAGAGTATGATCAATAAGCTCACAGATGAGATTAACAATGAAACAGTGATTTTCAATTATCCGGCTTTCTTTTACAGCGGGAACAGAAATTTCAAGATCATTTTCAGTTAAAAATCCTTGAATATGATCATTACCTGAGCCTGTGAGTACAATAACAATAATACCTTTATTCACAGCACAATTAATTACGTTAGTAATAAGATCTTCATTATGAGGTAGCGGGGAAAAAGCAACTAGAATATCACCTGCCTGAGCTATAGCATTAAATTGGCGCTGAAAGGCTGTATCTGTATTGTTGTCCAGCATCATGGATGCATTAACCGCATTATCAAGGCTTAACAAGATAGAAGGAAAACTGGGACGAGTTAAGTCATATCGATTGAGTAAATTAGCAACTAGCAATTGTGCATTAATGTAAGAACGACCATTACCACAAGCAATAATTTTATTACCTCTTAACAAACAATCAACAATACTTTGAGCTGCTTGGGTAATATTATTAGGTAATAAACTCGAGGCAGAGATATGAGTTTGAATACTTTCAGTGTATAAATCTTTAAGTTTTTCTAACATAGTTATTCATCAAGAAAATTCATTATCCATTCGATATCTTGTGTTGTTTTACCGAAGGCAATAAGGTCAAAACGGCAATCAGTATCTTCCAAACTACGCTCTTGTTGAGCAAGCCATAAGTTAGCGGCATTTAGCCATTTTTGTTGTTTATACCAATCAACACTTTCAATTGCAGAGCCAAATCGGTTATTTCTACGCTGGCGAACCTCAATGAAAACGATAGTTTCTTGATCTAACATGATTAAATCAAGTTCACCACATTTAAACGATTGATTCGCAGCAATAAATTGTAGACCTTTGGACTCTAAAAAAAGGCGAGCTTGGTATTCAAATCTCGCCCCTTGTTGACGACTTAATGAGAACATTTTTAGTTCAATGAGATGATTCCACCACTTTGGTATTGGAACCAAGTCATCTCTCGTTCAATATTACAGTTTGCACCCGCACTCAGTTTACCTGTTAAACCATCGATATTATAGCCTGGTACTTGACGTAATTCATTAAAGTGATTAATTAGCAACCATGCATCAGCACCCATTGCGTAGAGACGCATAAGTGAAAAGTCACCTTTAGTAAGTTTTTCAATTTTTTTGTATTGTGCAGATGTGACATCTTTAAAGAATGGAATATCACTAAATTGTAATCCCTCCATCAATAATCGATATTCAGGGCCGTTATTGGCAGAGTTACTACGTGAGCTAGCATATAATTTAACTTGTCCATTGCTGTTATCAATAGTTGTCTTAATTTCTGCTAATTGTTCACTCATCGCTACGATATAGATTCCTTGTACACTTTGACTGGCGCTTTCTAAACTATAAGTAATATCTGCTGCTTGAGTATAAAATTTAATATTGGCATCAGTTGCGGCAAGTTGTTGCCAGCGAATATTAAATGCAGATGCAGTACGACGACCAAGATCATTTTGCGGTACAAAAACTAGTGGGGTACGGATACCATCGCTCCACATTTTATTTGCGGCAGACTCAGCCTCATCCTCAGGTGATAATCCGTAATAACATAATTGTCCGATAGTGCGTTCATTTGAGGTTGAGTTTAATGTTAACACATCTAATCCTTGTACTAAGCTAGGATTATTTAAAATGGTATCTACATTTTGTTTTAGCAACGGACCGACTACAGTTCTAATTCCTGATTGTTTTACTTGATCAAGAATTTGATCGATAGGTGTGGCCATAGTATCAAATATTTGTACTTGTGCACCTGAATTATCTTTAGATGCATCAAATCCTGCTTTTATTGTATTACCAATGAGTTGAGCGTTACCACTTAATGGCAATAATAATGCTACTTGTGAAAAAGTTGTTTGTTGGAAGTTAAATAAACTTTGTAATTCAGTTGGAAATAAGTAAGCCGCAGAGTGAGTTGGGTAGGCAACTTTCCATTGTTGAATAGCTGAACTTAATTGTACTGGACTACTTAGGTTAGCATTATAAGCGCGTACTAGAGCTAGCCATCCGCCTAGTGCTGCATTACCATTTGCCATAGCATTATTGATCACCCCTCGATTAGCATTGCGTAATAAAGTCCAAGTGCGGTCAATATTAGCTTGTTTGCGAGGTACATCCGATAAGTATTGATCTATTTGAATTCGTGCTTTAACAGCCTCTATCACATCATAACGGTTTTCTGCAATTCGTGCGGCAATTTCATAATAACGAGCCATTTGTGAATTGCTTAATTTGGCTAGATTGATTAATTTCAGTTGATTTTCAGCGACAGTATTTTGTTGTTTAACCGCTGAAATGTGGGCATCAATGATAGATTTATCAAGTAATTGTTCATCTGTTAACTGTTTTAATTCTGCTAATAATGCTTGTGCTTGTGGTAATTTATTTTCTGTAATTAATACACGAGCAGCTAATAGTTTATAAGTTTGTTGTTCTTCAATATTTTGTGCCTGATACATTTTATTCATATAAAATTCAGAGCTTGCATTTGCATCGCTTCTTAAAGCACTCTTTGAGCCACTATCAAATAACGTAGTACAGCTAGCAAGAAAAAGAGTAAAGAAAAAAGGCATTAATCGATTTTTTAAATTAATGTGTTGTAATAGAATAGTCATGATTACTCCGTTTGTTAACAACAATAGAAAGATCTTACTTATCTCACTCATTAAAAGCAAATAAAAGAAGTCTCAAATGAATAATTTAACAGGAATTTTATATATTGTCGCCACACCGATTGGTAATTTACAAGATATTACACAACGTGCATTAGAGGTTTTTTCTAACGTAGATTTAATTGTCGCGGAAGATACTAGACATAGTGGTTTGTTATTGAGTCATTATGGGATTAAAAAACCTTTTTTTGCGTTACATGATCATAATGAACAACAAAAAGCCCATCTTTTAGTAGAAAAATTACAGCAGGGATATCATATTGCGTTGATTTCTGATGCTGGCACACCTTTGATCAGTGATCCTGGTTTTCATTTAGTACGACAATGTCGTCAAGCTGGAATCAAAATAGTCCCTTTACCAGGTGCTTGTGCAGCTATTACTGCACTTTGTGCATCAGGAATTCCTTCAGATAGGTTTTGTTTTGAAGGCTTTTTACCAGCTAAAACAAAAGCAAGATGTGATAAATTAAAAAATTTAGCCGAAGAAGACCGCACTTTAATTTTTTATGAGTCTACACACCGTATTTTAGATACGTTAGTTGATATAGAGGAAGTTTTTGGTAAAGAGCGTTATGTTGTGTTAGCACGTGAAATAACAAAAACATGGGAAACGATTGTCGGTGATAATGTTGCGAATTTACGCCAATGGTTACAAGAGGACCCAAATAGAATCAAAGGTGAAATAGTCTTAATTATTGAAGGCAAACCAAAATCTGAAAAAGAGGAAATCGATCCCCAAGCGATCAAAGCATTAAAATTAATCAGTCAAGAATTACCTTTGAAGAAAGCTGCTGCTATTGTAGCTGAGTTATATCATTATAAAAAAAACTTTTTATATCAATATGGGTTAAGGCATTTAAGCTAGCTTTTATGACAAAAATATTTCACTTGATATCTGTGAGGAATAAATTTATTTAATTAAATTAAATAAATCAGGTTTTGCTATAAATTGTTTGTCTTTTATTCTCGTTTTTGATTATAATCGCGTCCCTAATTTTTATGTGGGTATTTGATGATGCCCATTATTAATTATTTACTTTCATTTCCAAATATAAAGCGATTTAAAATAAACGGATATGATGAATCAATTACAGCGTAGAGCCCAAAATAAAGGCTATACTATTTATTTCCTCTTGAGTATTTTTTTCTGTCTCGGTTTATGGGGCTATCGTGAGCAACATTATTCATTTGTAGATGGTTTATACAACAGTATTAAATTAATTGTGATTAATGGGGAGGAACATGCCCCAAATTGGCAAATAGAATTAGCAAGATTTGCGTTACCATTATTTACAATTGTTGCTGTCGTTAAATTGTTTCTACAAGTGATAGGTCAGAAGCTAACATTTCTTAGCCTAAAGTTATTTCCTCCATGTATGGTTGTGTTTAGTACAACTAAATTAGCTTTTGTTTCTAGTATGCTAATTAAACATCCAGGTCGGAAACTCTTTGTTGATATTTCGAAAGAAGGAATCGACTATTATAGCGAATTGCCTAACAGTAATTATCGATTACTTCATTTACCAGAGTTATCTTTTGAACAATTAAATAGTTTGAATTTAAAATCTGCTAAAACTATTTATTTAATTGATCATCAAGATGAAACTAATATTACATTAGCTGAATCTATTATTTCACTCCTTAATAGAACGAATAGTAAACCTCGTTTATTAATTAATGTGACAAACCGATTAATGTCGCGGATTGCTAATCAAGAGTATCTTTTTGAGCAATATCGTAGTGAAAAAGGTGAAATTGTCTGGGGAAATGCGATTCATAGTGCAGCACGTTTATTATTGCAAAAACGTCCCCCATTAAGGGAAAGTTCATTATCAACGAATGGTGTTTTACATATTGGGATTGTGGGATTTACTCCTCTTACGCAGCAATTAATTTTAAATATTATGCGTAATTGTGTTTATTTAAATATTAAGAAGATTTATTTAAGTATTTTTAGTCAGCATCTAGAGGCTTACGAACAGTTTTTGCAGGAGAATCCGCTCTTATTAAAAGAAAATCAGGGTAAGAAAATTTATGGGGGAGGCGGATTCCCATTAGAATCAAATCATTATGTATGCTGTGAAACACATATTTCACCAGCGTTACTTACTGATGTAATAGCAAAACATGGTGCATTTAACCACATTTATATTACAGATGAAACAGATTACGTGGTATTGGAAGCATGTTATAAAATTAGACAAAGCTTAACCGCACTTCAAGTACCCGCTTATCTCACAGCTTGTTTATTTGGAAAAGACCTTGCTTATGTAGAAAAGCTCAATCTAGTTGCCCAAGCTAATGAAGTTGATAATCAAGATATATACTATTTTTCGATTATTCAAAGTAATATTAATTATCCTTATGAAGAAGCGAATGATGTATTATCGTTAATTATACATACTGCTTATAAAGCTGTTCGTAGCCGTGCGTTTCCGCCAATAAAGTCCGTTGAGTTTGGACCTCAATTTGCACGTGCATTTTTAGAAAATATTGATTTAGCCAATAAGGATTGGCACGAGTCTTTACAGGAAGGATTTAGACATTCGAATCGTTGTGCAGCAGATCATTTATTTATCAAACTGAGAGAGCTTGGATTTGAATTAGTACATCAAAAAGAATATGGTTCTCAAGATTTGTTAATAGCAGAATTACATTGTGTAATTCAACAATATCTTACCCCAATGTTAAAGTTAGAGCATCAGCGTTTTTATCAAGAGCGCCTCACAGATGGCTGGCTTTATGCGAAACAGAATGATGAAAAACAACAATTGAATTGCAGTTTAGTCCCTTTTGAGCAACTTCCAGAATTAGAAAAACATAAGAATGAATGTTTATTACGTTTAATTCCTTTTGTTTTAGCACAACCAATGGTAAGGCAACATTACCAACTTAAAAAGATAAATTGAGTAGCTGACATTACTTCATAATTTAATTTCGTACTACGCTTTTAAATAAAAATAACTGTCTGCGTTATTTAATAGGATATTTTGTTTTGTATAAGGATATTTAACAATGACCCAATTATTTATTAGTCATTCTAGTCTAGATAATGCTGAATCTATTGCTTTATATAATTGGCTCAGTGAATTAGGTTGGTCTTTATTTTTAGATTTAGATCCTAATAACGGTATTCACGTTGGAGAGGAATGGCGCAAAAAATTAGGCAGCTCAATTAATGAGTGCGAAGGCATGATATTGCTGATTTCTGATAACTGGTTGATTTCTCCACACTGTTTATCTGAATATCAGATGGCAGCGGCATTAAATAAACCCATTTTCCCTTTAATTATTAAATCACCTACTAAATATCATATTCCTCATGCTATTTTAGATAAATGGAATATCGGAAATCTTGAAATTGGTCACCCAAAAGTAACTATTCCGATATTATTACCTTCTGGGCAATCAAGCATGGTTGCTTTTAGTCAAAATGGCTTGAATGGATTAAAACGAGGTTTAACTTATGCAGGATTACATCCAGATTTCTTCCAGTGGCCACCTTTATCTCGTTATGACAACCCGCCTAGTCCATATAAAGGTTTAAAACCACTTGAATTTGAAGATGCAGGGCTTTTATTCGGAAGAGATGGTGCGATTAAAGCACTGTTATCAGAATTACAACGTTTGCGTGAAACTACTCAAATTCGTTTTGTTGCAATACAAGGTGCTTCGGGTTCTGGAAAGTCTTCTTTTTTACGAGCAGGGATTTTACCAAGACTTGCTCGTTTGCAACAACAATTTTTAGTATTACCACTTATTCGACCAAATCAGCTTGTTTTAAGTGGTGAAAAAGGATTGATTGAAGCATTATTTCAACTTTGTAAAAAATTAGATATTCGACGTACTAAAAAATCAATTAAGGAGCTTGTAACTAAGCCTACATTGCGTATCGCTTTAAAAGCATTTTTACTTTGTATTTTAAGAAGAGCAAGAGGAAAACTAGAGTTTCAACAGAATTCGGATTTACCAACTTTAATTATTTCTGTTGATCAAGCTGAAGAACTTTTTACTTCATATAATGAAGAAACGAGTCAATTTTTGCAATTAATTGCGGAGTTAATACATTGTGATGAACTCGATGTCATGGTGTTATCAACGATTCGTACTGATGCTTATTCTGCTTTACAAGTTGCAGAAAAATTAGAAGGGATTGATCAATACCCTTTTTCATTACCCCCAATTGCAAAAGGTGCCTATCAACAAATTATTGAAGGTCCCGCAAAATTATTAGAGAAAACACAAAAGCCGCTTTGGATTGATCCTCAGTTAACTGATAGATTGCTAAAGGATTTAGAACAAGATGGCGGTAAAGATGCTTTACCTCTATTAGCTTTTACTTTAGAGCGGTTATATTTAGATTATGGTAGTAATGGTAAATTAGAACTTAAGGAATATTTGACCTTTCAAGACGAATATACTCAACAGCATTCTGGACTTGGTGGACTACAAGGTGCTGTATCTATTGCTATTGATGAAGCATTAACGAAAGCACAACAAGATCCTCGTTTACCTAAAAATCATAACGATCGTATTATGTTATTACGTCGGGCGATTATCCCTTATTTAGCCAGTATTGATGTAAAAACACACCAACCACACCGTAAGGTAGCACATTATATTGATTTTCCTGAAGATGTAAGGCCAATTATTGATAGTTTAGTAGAAAGTCGTTTACTGACAAAAGACTATAATGCGCAATTTTTAGATAACAAAAGAAAACATAGCAATGAGCAGGGAATTACAGTTGAATTTGCTCATGAAAGTATTTTACGTCAATGGCGTTTGCTTTCAGATTGGTTAAAAGAAGATATAGCCGATTTATTTTTATTAGAAATGCTGCAAGCAGAAACTATCGTGTGGTTACGTACTCAAAAACATACAGAATGGCTACGTTTGAGTGGTTGTCGTTTACAGGAAATGGATCGCTTAGAGCAAGGGAAATTTAAAGCTTATCTCACACCAGTACAACGAGAATATTTAGATTGCTGTCGTGTACAAGAACAGTTGCAGCAAGTGAATGAGTTAAGAAAAGCCAGAGCTCTCATTACAGTCAGATCTCGTGCGTTGAAACGTGTAAAAATGAGTTTAGGTATTTCTTCTTTATTGTTAATACTATCTATTGGTGTGGGGTGCTTTGCATTTGATAAGAAACAAGAGGCTGAGCAGCAAACATTAAAATATCAAATGGAATTAGAAAGATCAGAAACATTATTACATGAAATTAGTACTGCAGTCAGTTTTCTAAATTTTGATCTGCGTAATGTACTAGAACAATATGTCCCTGCGACAAAACAAGCTGTTATTTATCAAGAAATTGAAAAACTAATACAGCATTTGGAAGAAAATACTTGTTATGAAGGGCTAAGAGAAATTGCTGTAGCTTATATGAATCAAGGGAATCATGCAAAAGAATTGGGTGATGTCGATAAAGCAAGTTTTTACTATCAACGTGCATTTGCTGAATTTCAGTATTTAGCCGATAAAACACCAAATGATTTAGAAATTCAACATGATTTAAGCATGGCTTATGAAAATATTGGACATCTTGCAGAAATCCAACAAGACTTAAATTCTGCAGAACAAAGTTATCAAGCTGTTCTCGGAATTAGACAAAAATTAGTTCAAAAAGATCCTACAAACTTTAAATTACAAGGTAGCCTAAGTCATATATATAAAAAATTGGGCGATATTAGCCAATTAATGAATCAATTTGAACAATCTCTATTTTATTACCAAAATGCTTTTAATATTGATCAGGATATTTATCAAAAAAATCCTGAACATTATGATGTACAAAGAGAATTGAGTATTTCTTATTATAATTTAGGCCATTTAATGCAAATTCAGTATCAGTATGCTCAAGCATTTAATTACTATCAAAAAGAATTTACTATTATTGATAAATTAGTTAAACAAGATCCAAAAAATCAACAAATTTTACATGACTTGAGCATGATATATGAGCGCTTAGGCGATGTGAAATTAGCTGAAAATAATCAGAAAGAAGCGCTAGATTATTATCAAAGAAAGTTAAATATCGCTAAAAAACAGATTCTTCAAGATCCTGATAATTTGCAAATTCAACATAATTTAGCTTCTTCTTATGATAAAGTCGGCAATGTTTTTCGTATACAAAAACAATTTGATCAAGCTCTTTTATACTATCAAGAAGCTTTTACAATTTTCCATGATATAGATGATAAATATCCTAATCATAGGCAAAATCAGAGGAGTTTGGGCATATCTTATGCGAAGTTAGCGAGTATCGCGTTAAGTCAAGAAGATATAAAAAAAGCTTCGAATCACTATCACCAAGCATTTGATATTTTTGAACATCTTTCTGAAGAAAGACCAGCTAATCAGCAAATACAACGTATTTTAGGTATTTTGTACTATAAATTAGGTGACATTGCTCTGGCTGAAGGAAATGCGATACATGCCAGTGAACGTTATCAATCTGGGTTTACGATCATACATAAACTTTATTTAAATTCGCCTAATAGCCCTTGGGTACAAGCGGATTTAGCTCGTAGTTATGAGAGATTAGGTGATTTTGCTAGGTTACAGCAAAATTATACGCAAAGTCATTATTACTATCAGCAATCATTAGAAATAGCCCAAACGCTATTAGCAAAACAGCCTAAAAACTATCGATTATTTCGCAGAACAGCTACAGTACACCAGAAATTAGCGGATGTTTTAAGTCATTTTGACAAGTCAGAACAAAGTGTATTTCATAATATGAAGTACAATATGCTAAAAGGAACATGGGATACAAAATCCATGGCAAAAAAGAAATAAAGACCCTAAGCTATTTTTTAAAAAGCATTTATTTTAATTTGTACTGAGTCAGCTCTACCTTGATCATCAAGGATAGAAATAATATAACTGCCCATCGAGTTAGGTTGCCATAAGATGGGCTGATTGGGTAGAGCTTCACTAATAAATGCATTATCAATAAACCAGAATACCTTATGTACATCCGCTGCAACATTTGCTGACAAAATTAATGGTTCTGATTGAATTTGATGTGAAATATAATAATCTCTTTCTGCTAAAGGTGAGGTAATCTGAGGGTTATTTTGATATAAATATTGTAGTGCTTGATTTTGTTGTTCATAAGGACAGGCAGGATTAATGATTGGAGTACGTTTCATTACACCAGCTTGTGCGAATAGCTGTTGAAAATCGCTTGACCACATTTCATATATTTTTTGTTCAATATCTTTATCAGAATAAGGCTGACAAGCTAATATATCAGTATTTTTTAATACGATAAATGGCTGGTAAAGCTGGCTGACAGTAATAGGTGATTTGCCTGGAATAAAAAGCGTTTTTACTTGTTGAGGGCAGTGTTGATTAGGTAAATTACCATCAGCTTGACAGACGAAAACCTCTTTTAAATTAGCTCCTTCCATGACAATGTCACTCATTTGTGGTTCATTAGCAATGATACTATCCGCTAGTTGTAGAAAAAGTGGTGTGGCTACATTACGACCAATCAAATATGGATTGCTTTTATTATTGAAATTACCAAGCCAAACGACTAATGTATAGCGTCCAAAATATCCTGCTGTCCATGCATCGCGTAAACCATTAGATGTGCCTGTTTTCCAGTAGAGGGGTAAATTTGATTTAATCGATTTATTTTGTATATCAGTACGAATATTTTTGCGCAAAATATCATGGAGCATTATCGTACTTTCTTTGCTAAGTAACTGTTTTTTTAAAGAAGATTTTTCTTCCTTAAGGAATTTTAAAGGTGACCATATCCCTTGGTTGGCTAACATAGCGTATAGGCTAGCTAATTGTTGAGCATTAAGTTCAGAGCCTCCCAATACTAAAGATAGACCGTAATGTGCTTTATTTTTAGTAAATGTTATATTGGCTTGTTGTAAAAAATCATATAAATCAGGTGAAAGACGACTGGCTATTTCAATTGCTGGGATATTGCGACTTTGTAATAATGCTTGAGTGACACTAATTGGACCAACAAAATTACCTTCATAATTTTCTGGTTGATATTCAGAAAAGATAGTGGGTAAATCTTTTAAAATAGTCTGGCTATGTGCCAACCCCTGATCAAATGCTAGAGCATAAATAAAGGGTTTTAATGTAGAGCCATAAGATCGTTTTGCTAGAGTGCCATTTATTTGACCTGAAATACGTTGATCAAAATAGTTACTTGACCCAATTAATGCCTTGACAGCCATAGTTTCATTATCGACTAACAATACAGATGCATTATTAATACCAGTTTGATATTGTTGTGATAAATAACGATGAGTAATGCTTTCAATTAAACTCTGTAAATGACTATTTAATGTGCTGATGAGTTTAGGTCTATTAGGATACTGTTGTAGCAATTGATCAACAAAGTGCGGTGCTAAAAATGGTAATTTTTCTAAAGGACGTAACGCATAACTCAGTTGAAAATCAGTTTGCCATTTTTTATCTTCTGGATGAGTTATTAACCAGCGATGATAGAGTTGATTACGTGCTTTAAATAAAGCAGGGTTAAGCTGAGAATTATGTTGACGAATATAAACATTTGGGTTTTTAGGCAGAATAGCTAATGTCATCGCCTCTGCCAAGTTGATTTGGCTATTTGATTTATTGAAATAGATTAGACTAGCTGTACCAGCCCCCTCAATGTTACGACCATAAGGTGCAAAGTTAAAGTAGGCCTCGAGTATTTCTTTTTTAGAATAACGAATTTCCAATTCAATAGCACGTAATATTTGTTCGGCCTTACCCACTAATGTACGACTATCAATGTGCCATAAAACACGAGCAAGTTGCATCGTTATAGTAGAACCACCTTGAGGAGAATTGTTTAAAATATAAGTTTGCCATGCGCCACGTATTAAGCCATATGGATTAACACCAAAGTGATAATAGAACCATTCATCCTCTTGAAATAAAACTGCTTCAATTAATTTTGGCGAAATTTCTTCAAGTGGTGTCCATAAACGATATCGCTCATCTTTTGCTGTAGTGAGGCGTAGCAAATTATTTTTATCATCATATATTGCAGTAGAGTAAGGAAAATAATCCTTCAAAGGAGTGTAGTGAGAGAGGCGAATAATCGTAGTAACGCTGCCTAGCAAAAGTACGGTTAAAAATAATCTAAAAATGACTTTTTTACTCAGCGTTTTCATTTCATTCTCTTAAAAAATTCCCCTTACTATATAGTAAGGGGAAAATAACTTGGATTGCATAGCTTATTAAAAGTTGGCATTACGTGGCGCACGAGGGAATGGAATTACATCACGAATGTTTTGTACACCAGTGACATATACAATTAATCGTTCAAATCCTAAGCCAAAGCCAGAATGTGGTACGGTACCATATCGACGTAAGTCACGATACCACCAATAATCTTCAGGATTGAGACCCATTTCAAGCATACGTTGATCTAATACATCTAAGCGTTCTTCACGTTGTGAGCCGCCAATGATTTCACCTATTCCTGGGGCTAGGACGTCCATTGCTGCAACTGTTTTACCATCATCATTTAAACGCATATAAAATGCTTTAATATCTTTTGGATAGTTTTTTACAACAACTGGTGATTTAAAATATTCTTCAGCAAGATAGCGCTCATGTTCAGAGGATAAATCGATCCCCCAAGAGACTGGAAATTCAAATTTTTTACCAGATTGTAGTAATATTTCAATTGCATCAGTATAGTCAATTTGTGCAAAATCAGAGTTAACAAAGTTTTCTAAACGAGTAATAACTTCTTTATCAACGTGTTTTTCAAAGAATGTTAAGTCGTCTTTTCGTTCCGCTAATACGGCACGGAAAACATATTTCAGCATATCTTCAGCCAATTTTGCATTATCTGCTAACGTAGCAAAAGCAATTTCAGGCTCAACCATCCAAAACTCAGCTAGATGACGTGTTGTGTTTGAGTTTTCTGCGCGGAATGTGGGACCAAATGTATAGATTTTGCTTAATGCACAAGCATAAGTTTCACCGTTTAATTGGCCAGAAACAGTTAAGAATGATTCTTTACCGAAGAAATCTTGTGAAAAATCGACCGCTCCTTGCTCATTACGTGGTAAATTTTCTAAATCTAATGTAGAAACACGGAACATTTCTCCTGCACCTTCAGTATCTGATGCAGTAATTAATGGTGTTGCAACCCAATAGAATCCTTGTTCATGGAAGAAACGGTGAATAGCTTGAGCTAAACAATGACGAACACGTGCTATAGCACCAATAATATTAGTACGAGGGCGTAAATGGGCAACTTCACGTAAATATTCGATAGAGTGTCGCTTAGCTGCCATTGGATACGTTTCTGGGTCGTCAACCCAACCAGTAACAACGACGGAGCTTGCTTGTAATTCAACTGCTTGACCTTCGGCAGGTGATTCGACTACTGTTCCTGTGACAATAACGGAACAGCCTGTAGTAAGACGTAACACTTCTGAGGCATAATTTTCAATATCATTATTCACAATAGCTTGGATTGGATCAAAGCAAGAGCCATCATAAATAGATAAAAAAGACAGCCCAGCTTTTGAGTCTCGGCGAGTACGAATCCATCCACGTACAGTTATTTGTTCGCCAACAGTTATTTTACCTTGTAATACATCAACGATAGATGCAATTTTAGTCATATAAAAACCTCAATTTTTAAATAATTTTTTGAGTAAATAAACCGATATAGTTTACCTTAACTTATGAAAATTACCAAAATCTATTAAAAGTTTTGTTTTTGTGAAATAAATCTCATTATTACTTTAAAGCACTTGTTTTTATTCTTATAACTGGTATAAGTAGACAATTTATTATTTCTTATTTTCATTAGAAAACTCTGCATTAATATGGAACATAATCAAAAAAATAGATCTTGTTTAATATGCTTCAGTAGCAGAACAATCTTTGCTTTACTTATGGAATAGAGTATTAATTATGCCAAAAATCAGAAAAGAAGATAAATTGCCACTACGCTTAAAGCAACTTGGACGCATTTACCGTTTAGTTGAACAATTTGAAGAAATTTCTCGTATTGATTTATCAAAGCTCTCACGTTTAGCTCCAGCAACAATTACAGCATTAACTCGCGAACTTATTAAAGAAAAATTAATTATTGAACGAGCAGTACAAAATACAGAAACGCGTGGTCGACCAGCTATTGGTTTATGTGTATCGCCATTTTACTGGCAATCTTTGTGTGCCACATTAGTTGAGAATCAATTTGAGATTATTTTAAGTGAACTGGATGGCGGGGCAATAAAGCACAGTATCTATCCATTAAATCAAGATGACTTTAAAAATTTAGAACAGGTTTTAGTCGCACATTTACAGCAATTCCTTTCTGAAACACAAGATGAATTAAATCATTTAATTACGTTTTCTGTAGCCGTAGGAGGAGAACTAGATCATGAGAATCGATTAGTTAAGCTTGGTGAAATACAGCTGAATATTGATTTAAAAGCGCTATTCAGTCCATATTTTAAGATTCCAGTGTTGATTACAGAATACTTCCAAACTTGGTTATTAGCTGAGTCCACTTTAGGTAGTGTTATAAACTGTGATAATGTTCTGTTCTTACAATTAGATAATGTGATTAATTTTAGTGTACTGTCTAAAGGGGAGTTATTATCACATAAAAATCAATCGCGTAGTACTATTAATAGGATGATAGTACCCAAATTCAATATGATACAACAAGACATTAGCCCTGATTTAAATGATGTACAACGCTATCAATTGCAAAATCAAGTTACGCATAAAGCAATTTATCCTCTGATTGATAAGTATTTTCCAGAAAATAAATTATCTAATTGTTCAGAAAAAATAGCTTTTTTGTGTGAGAAAGTAAATCAAGGTGATAAAAAAGCTGAGCAAATTTTATATCATATTGCAGATAGTTTGGCTTATATCTTAATGAATTTAGTGAATATTTTTGCATCAGAAAAAATTATGTTGAGTTCTAGTTTTTTACTATCAAAAGATATTTTCTTAAATCGATTAAATCAGTCATTAAGAGAAAATTTAGCCTCTACAGATTCTAAAGTAGAGGTTATTACAGGAAAATATGAGTGGAATACTCCTATTGTAGCGGCCTCAGCTATTAAACAAAGTATCTATGATGGCAGTTTATTAGGGCATTTTATTAAAGATTGATTATTTGTTCTGATAATAACTCAAGATGTATTTTGTAGATATTCTCTAGATTAATGATATCAATTTAAGAAAAATTTGTGTTATCTCAACATTTGTAAAGCAGAATTCCTTTAAGATCTTTGTAGAGAGAAGACTTAGAAAGGGGATAGGCGATGAGCTGTTTTTTTGTAACAGGAACAGATACGAATGTAGGTAAAACTGTCGCAAGTCGAGCCATAATACAAGCATTACAAAATAAAGGTATTCAAATTGTGGGCTATAAGCCCATAGCATTTAGTCATGAAGACAGTATTTATAATGATGTTGAATATCAAGATAAATCTAAAAGTGATTATGGTTTAGAAAATAATGCGGATGTATTAACTCTTATGAAGTCGACGAAAGAAAATGTAAGCTATCAAGACGTAAATAGTTATACATTTAAACATAGTACGCCGATTTCCTCTCATGAAGAGAAGAGTATTCATATAGAAAAAATAAATTCTGATTTATCTAGGCTCAATAAAAAATATCAATCAATCCTAGTTGAAGGTGCATATGGTTGGTTGACCCCAATAAATGAGCATTATCGTTTTGCAGATTGGGTTCAAGAACAAAAAATGCCAGTTGTATTAGTTGTTGGAATTAAGGAAGGTTGTATTAATCATGCTTTATTAACGGTGGAATCAATACAACAGAAAGGACTGCCTTTATTAGGCTGGATAGCTAATCGTATTAATCCTTGTTTAAGTCATTATGCTGAGATTATTAAGTTGTTAAGTGAAAAAATAGATGCTCCGCTTTTAGGACAGATACCTTACTTACATAAGCCAGAAGAGCAAGAATTGAGTCATTATATTACTAATGTTGAACGACTAACTTATATGGAAACAGTATTAGTAGATTAGTGCAATTATTTATACTTAATAACAATCCGCCCGTAAAACGGGCGGTTTTTAGGCCACCCTATAAGGGCCTAGTACTTCACATGCCCCTCAAGGGGCATGTGAAGTCTGACAACCGTTCAATAACTCTGTTGCCTACCCCTTAAAGGGGTCCATATATTCTTTCTTCGATAAATTATCCTGAATCATATCTTCCTTTTCCTGATTTCGGATATATTCCTCTACAATTTTTGTATTTAAACCTACTGCACTTACATAATAGCCTTTCGCCCAAAAATTTCGATTCCCATACTTATATTTTAAATTTGCATGTCTTTCAAATATCATTAGCGATGACTTACCTTTTAAATACCCCATAAAACTTGAAACGGCCAGTTTTGGAGGTATCCTTAACAGCATATGGATATGATCTTTCATTGCATATGCCTCTATTATCTCTACATTCTTGTAGTGACATAATTGTCTTAGTATCCCTCCTATATCAACTCGCAATTTTCCATAAATTGCTTTTCTCCTATACTTAGGGATAAAGACTATGTGGTACTTACAGTTCCATCTTGTGTGTGATAGACTTGAATCGTCATTGGATTTACTTGCCATGACTTATCCTCCTATATGTTGAATTTTGGTTGTCAGCCTTGTTCATTATAGGAGGATGTTTTGTTCTGCTCACCGCTTAAGCTTTTCTGTTCCATACGCAAAGCGTATGGTTTTTATAGCTAGACTTTGTCTAGCTATAAATAAAAAGCCTTTTGTAATTATTACAAAAGGCTTTTTATATATATTTTGTGTAGAATTATTGTTCAGATTTAGCTTTTTTGCTTTTTTTCCATTTCCACAATAAGAAAATAGCAAGAATAGCAATAAGAATATAAATAAAAAATTGTCCTTGTTGGATCTGATGATGTAGTTTATCTAAATTTTGTGCACCAAAATAGCCTAAATATACCCAAATAGGGACAGAAATAATTGCAGCAAAGAAATCGATTAACACGAATCGTGTATAACTAACACGTCGAGTTATACCAGAAACCATGTAAATAACGGCACGTAATCCTGGTAAGAATCTAGCTGTAAATAATACTCTGTTTCCATATTTTTCAAATTTATCTCGAACTAAACGTAAGCGTTTCAAAGTAATTAGTTTACGCATTAATCTAAAACGAAGGATCTTAGCACCATATATACGACCTAACCAATACATACAAGAGTCACCGGCTAATACACCGAACATGCTTATTACTAACATAATATGTACGTTAATATCCTCAGGATATAGACCTGCTATAACCCCACCCGAGACAAGCGTAATATCCTCAGGGATTGGTAGACCAAATCCACATAAAATTAAGACAAATAATACAGCAAAGTAGCCATAGTCAGAAAAAAACGAGATTAGGAGATCCATTTATATACCACACAATTAATATGATAAATTATATAAAAAACAGTCTAATATTTTACCTTGTTTTTTTTATAAAGTCGCTAAAAAACTTAATTGAATTTCTGCACACTATTTGATTTATTGAAGTAAATCCAATATAATTCGCGATTCTCAAAGAGATTCTTTGAGAAGAATGATGGAAATCGTTGGGTCGCCTACGGTTTTATTTTTTAACTCTAATAATGAGAATCATGAAAATGTTTAAATTTAACGCTGAAGTTCGTCAAGCGCAAGGTAAGGGTGCGAGCCGCCGCCTGCGTCATAATGGTCAAATTCCTGCTATTGTTTATGGTGGTAGTGAAGCTCCTGTCTCAATCATTTTAAATCATGATGATTTAAACAATGCACAAGCTCACGACTCATTTTATTCAGAAGTGATCACGTTGGTTATTGATGGTAAAGATGTAGCTGTAAAAGTACAAGCAATGCAACGTCATCCATTTAAACCAAAATTAGTTCACATTGATTTTAAACGTGTGTAATCTTTTTGATTTAAGGGATAGTTTGAAATATTAGTCATATTTTTATATGTAAATAATTTTATAAAATTTCAGGCTATCTATTTAATTTATTTTAAAAGCTCTTTTACTGTATTAAGTCAAAGAGCTTTTTTATATAAAGAAATTTATTTCTATTAATATCGTCTTTTCACATCTTATTTAGATAAGAAATCTTTAAGAGCAACCATTTCTTTTTGAGCATCTCGAATACCCAGTTCATACATTGCTTGGACTTTATTCGGATCTTTTTCAAGACGTTTGATCGGTAAAGTTTGAGAGGGGCGAATAACAAAAATTTTATTTTGTTTATGTAATTGAATAATTTCTTCTACACGATCATTATAATCTTGATAACGGTAAGCAAGTTTTTGGGCTAAATTAGGGTATTTCTTATAAAATGTCTTAAAAATCCAAGAAGGTGTTGGTTTTTTACGATAGTCTAATGGGCGAGTAAGAATTACTATAATCT
Source organism: Pasteurella canis (assembly GCF_020810675.1). Taxonomy (GTDB): domain Bacteria; phylum Pseudomonadota; class Gammaproteobacteria; order Enterobacterales; family Pasteurellaceae; genus Pasteurella; species Pasteurella canis. The sequence continues at coordinate 777,682 of NZ_CP085871.1, read as the reverse complement.
TATCATAGCCTAACATTTGGCATTTTTTCAGTGGAATACTATCAGCGATACCGCCATCTAAATATTTTTTCCCATCAATTTCAACTAATTTTGAAACAAAAGGCATAGCTGATGTCGCTCTTAAAATCTCCATTTCTTCAAGTATATTACCTAATTTTATGTATTCTGCTTCGCCTGTTTCAACATTCGTTAAGGTAGCGTAGAAGTCAATATTAGACTCAAGGAATGTTGTTACATCGAAGGGATCTAATTTGAAAGGTACTTCATAAAAAGCAAAATCTTTATTGACAATATTTCCAGTACGTAACAAACTGTATAATCCCATATAACGCTTATCGTTTAAATATTTCTGGTTATAGCGAATTGTGCGCCCTCTCTGTTTGGAAGGAAAATTCACGCCAAATAGTACACCAGCTGAAACAGCAACGATACCATCAATATGAATATTTTCATCAAGAAATACATCCAGTACACCTGCAGTGAACATTCCACGCATTGCACCACCTTCTAACACTAAGCCTACTTTCATTTTTTATCCTAAATACTACGAGCAAAACCTATTTAAAATAGACCGCACTTTTGATTTAAAGTGCATAAAAACACTATTTTTTATTTCTAAAATTTTGCCTGATTTTTCTGTTTATCGCTAGTATAAATCTCATCTATAATATCTGATCCGAACACTTATAAAAATATAGCGAATAAGATGAAAGTTGCATTAGGTATTCAATATAACGGAAAAAATTATTTTGGTTGGCAACGACAAGAAAATGTTGCTAGCGTTCAACAGGAATTAGAAAAAGCGATTTCTTTCGTAGCAAATGAAAACTGTCAAGTTTTTTGTGCGGGAAGAACTGATTCTGGTGTACATGCGACAGGGCAGGTAATTCATTTTGAAACAGATGCTAATAGAACTGAAAAGGCTTGGAGTTTTGGTGTTAATGCGAATCTCCCAAACGATATTTCAGTGAGTTGGGCAAAAATTGTTGATGACAGTTTTCACGCACGTTTCAGTGCGATAGCTCGCCGTTATCGTTATATTTTGTATTGTCATAAATTACGTTCAGCAATTTTACCTGAGGGTATTACGCATTGTCATTTATCTCTCGATCACCAACTTATGCATCAAGCTGGGCAAGCTTTGTTAGGTGAGAATGATTTTTCCTCTTTTCGTGCGGCACAATGTCAATCCCATACACCATTTCGCTGTGTACATCATTTACAAGTGATTCGCCGTGGACATTATATTATTGTTGATATTCAAGCGAATGCTTTTGTGCATCATATGGTACGTAACATTGTAGGAAGTCTGATTGAAGTTGGGGCTGGACATCAACCTGTAGAGTGGATAAGTTGGTTGTTAGCAAAAAAAGATCGTAATTTAGCTGCCCCTACTGCGAAACCACAAGGGCTTTATTTAGTCAATGTGAGTTATCCTAAACAGTTTGGTTTACCACAAAATGCGTTAGGTCCCTTGTTTTTAGAAAATGAAATATGCTAGCCAGATCAGACCTTTATTGCTGGCATATTAGCTTAAATTATGGTGTAATATGTCGAATTTTTCGTTAAATAAAAAGGTTTAAAATGAGCTGGATTGATCGAATTTTTAGCAAAAATACCTCTTCAACAAGTTCTCGTAAGTCAAATGTACCAGAAGGAGTTTGGACAAAGTGTAGTTCTTGTGAACAAGTTTTATATCGTGATGAGCTAAAACGCCACTTAGAAGTGTGCCCAAAATGCGGGCATCATATGCGAATTGATGCCAGAGAACGTCTTTTAGCTCTACTTGATAAAGATAGTGTACAAGAATTAGCAGCAGATTTAGAACCCAAAGATATCCTTAAGTTTAAAGATTTAAAGAAATATAAAGATCGTCTTTCTGCTGCACAGAAAGAAACAGGTGAAAAGGATGCTCTAATTGTAATGCAAGGAACACTATATGGTATGCCTGTAGTGGCTGCGGCATCGAACTTTAGCTTTATGGGCGGTTCCATGGGATCTGTTGTTGGGGCTAAATTTGTACAAGCAGCAGAAAAAGCGATTGAACAAAACTGTCCATTTGTCTGTTTTTCTGCAAGTGGCGGCGCTCGTATGCAAGAAGCCTTATTTTCTCTCATGCAAATGGCAAAAACTAGTGCAGTTTTGGCTCAAATGCGTGCACAAGGTGTACCTTTTATTTCAGTATTAACAGATCCTACTTTAGGTGGTGTGTCTGCAAGTTTTGCAATGCTTGGCGATATTAATATTGCGGAGCCAAAAGCATTAATTGGTTTTGCAGGCCCTAGAGTGATTGAGCAAACTGTACGTGAAAAATTACCTGAAGGGTTTCAACGTAGTGAGTTTTTGTTAGAGAAGGGCGCAATAGACATGATTATTAAACGCAGTGATATGCGCCAAACTTTAGCAAGTTTATTGAGTAAATTGATGAATAAGCCATCTCCTTTTATTGAGCCTGTATTGATAGAAGAAATTAAAACAGATAATGAGTAATTCAACTTCACAATTAACAGCCACTTCGTCTTTAATGGAGTGGCTTTATTATTTAGAGAATAGCCATTTCAAAGCCATTGACTTGGGGCTTGAGCGTATAAAATCTGTTGCAGAGCAGTTAGACTTATTAACACCAGCCCCCTTTGTTATTACAGTAGGGGGGACTAATGGAAAAGGTACCACTTGCCGTTTACTAGAAATGATTTTGATCAATGCAGGCTATAATGTGGGTGTTTATTCTTCACCACATTTAATTCGTTACAATGAACGTGTTCGTATTCAAGGTAGAGAATTACCTGATCATAGACATGTAGAATCTTTTTCTTTTATTGAAGAATATAAAACACAGTCTTTAACTTATTTTGAGTTTAGTACATTATCTGCATTGCATCTATTTAAACAAGCAAAACTCGATATTGTTATTTTAGAAGTAGGGTTAGGCGGTCGCTTAGATGCGACTAATATCATTGATAGTGATATTGCTGTGATTACAAGTATTGGGATTGACCATATAGATTTTTTAGGTTCAGATCGTGAACAAATAGGGTTTGAAAAAGCAGGTATTTTTCGTACTAATAAACCAGCTATTATTGGAGAACCTAATATACCTCAAACTTTATTGAATCATGCTAATTCACTAGCATGCAAATCCTCTTGCCGTGATATAGACTGGTTTTTTACTGTCGATTCTTATTATTGGAATTGGACTGGGCAAAAAGAACAGTTTAAAAATTTACCTCTTTGCCAAATTCCGTTAGCTAATGCCGCGACAGTATTAGCAACGATTGAACAATTACCTTTTGCTATTTCAGAAGAGATAATTCGCCAATCTTTACAAAATGTAGAGTTAGTCGGGCGTTTTCAAACGATTAAACATACTGATTTATATCCATTAGCAAAAAGTATTAATAAAGCCACAGAGGAATTACCACGAGTAATTCTTGATGTTGGACACAATCCTCATGCAGCAGCTTATTTGGCAGAGAAATTGATTGCACTTAAACAACAAGATGACGGTAAAATTATTGCTGTATGCGGTATGTTAAAAGATAAAGATGCTGAAGGTGTATTTAGCCTCTTGTTATCAGTGATTGATCATTGGTATTGTGTTACTTTAACTGGTTATAGGGGGCAAGATGGCGATACATTATTTGTGACGTTGCAACAAGCGGCCCAAAATCAAGAGGTAAAATTATCCGCAGAAAGTTTATCTTCCATAGAAGATGCCGTAAAAAATGCATTACAGCAAGCTGCTCAAAACGATATTATATTAGTATTCGGTTCTTTCCATACTGTTGGCGACTTTTTACAGTTACTGTAAAATCCCTCGTGTTTCTAAATAAAGTCCTTGATATTTTAAGGACTTTTTATTTAGTTAAATGAGTAACATCATTACAACTTTCAATGACAAATACGCTCTGCCCATGCTGATCTTGATGATAGTTTACAATGCTGATAGATGTATTTAATAATGCAGGACTTTTTCCTTCCTCTCTATGATTTTGCCAAGTCGCTCCATTAAATAAACCTAATAATATGCGTAGCGTATGTCCATGCGATACAATTAAAATGTTCCCAGTGGAATGTATATTAATAATATCTTGTATAGCATTAAATGCACGGCTTGCAAGCTGTTGATATGTTTCCCCTTGATTAGTTTTTGCTTTATAGTGAGCAGGGTCTTCACGCATTTGTTGATATTCTAGCGAATCTTTTAATTGCGAAATAGATTGTCCTTCCCATAGACCAAAAGATTGTTCATTCAAGCCTTGATGTTGGAAAAGTGGGACATTTCTATCTGTCAAAATATAAGTTGCAGTATCGATAGTTCGTTGTAATGTACTGGAATATGCTGCAACAAAAGGTGTATCAGATAATGCTTTGCCTGTTAACTTGGCGCCTTGAATACCATCATCTGTTAACGGCGAATTACCGCTACCTTGAAATAAGCCTTGTTCATTCCATACAGTTTTACCATGTCGAACTAAATAAAATCTTAGTGTTTTCATAACTATTACTATTCCTTTTTGTTAAGAGTGAAATTATAGCTAAAAATTTGATTCATACCGTAAAAATATTTGCTTATGCTATAATGTAACGATTTTAATTTATACATATATGTGATTATGTTCCCTCTTACAATTATTTATCAACATGTAGATTTTGTAGTTATTGATAAACCCTATGGTATAAGTGTACATAGAGATCAAGAGGAAATAGGTCTCACAACTCTTATTGCTCATCAATTAAATGTGCCTCGGGTGTGGTTAGTTCATCGTTTAGATAAAGTCACTTCAGGATTATTGATTTTGGCATTAAATGCGCAAGCTGCACAAACTTTATCACAGCTATTTGCTCAACATAGTATACAAAAAACGTATTTAGCTTTATCTTCCGATAAACCTAAGAAAAAGCAAGGATTGATCATCGGAGATATGGATAGAACGCGCCGTGGTATGTGGAAATTATGCTCAACTAAGTCTAATCCTGCGATAACTCGGTTTTATTCAATCAGTTGTGAGCCTCATTTACGTTTATTTATTCTGCAACCTAAAACAGGTAAAACACATCAATTACGTGTTGCAATGAAAAGTTTGGGGAGTCCGATTTTAGGTGATCAACTCTATGGTAGAAACTCACCAGAAATTGACCGCACTTATCTGCATGCATATCGACTACAATTTTATTATCAAGGGCAACATATCGACATTCAATGTTTGCCGACTTCTGGGCAGCTTTTTAATCGAGTTAATTTAACTTATTTATTAGCAGCACGTTCTTTTGATTACTAGAATCAAAGTTATATATTTATTAATAGAACTCGTCATATAGAATCAATATTTTTTACAAATACACTGAATCAAAGTAAAAGACATTGATTAAAATGCAAAAAGCACTAATAAGGGCGTGATTTTTTAATCAGTTAATATTATCATTGACAGTATTTTTCACAGCATAATTGAATTTTTAGAGGACAGGTATGCAAAACCTAGAACAAATTACTGCACAAGCGTTGGAAGCCATTGCGAGTGCAGAAGATGGCAAAGCATTGGATGCTATTCGAGTTGAATATTTTGGTAAAAAAGGACCATTTACTGCATTAATGCAGGGGTTGAGAGACGTTTCACCAGAAGAACGTCCTGCAGTAGGGCAAAAAATTAATGAGGCTAAACAAGTTGCACAAAATGCACTTAATGAAAAAAAAGCGCAACTTGAAACAGCCGAACTAAATGCCCAGTTAGCAAAAGAAACAATTGATGTAAGTTTACCTGGACGTAAAGTTGAAACAGGTGGATTACATCCCGTTACAATTACAATTGATCGTGTGACTAAATTCTTTTCTGAATTAGGTTTTTCTGTAGAAAGTGGTCCTGAAATTGAAAGTGATTATTACAATTTTGATGCGTTAAATATTCCTAAACATCACCCAGCAAGAGCTGATCATGATACTTTTTGGTTTAATCCTGAGTTATTACTACGCACTCAAACTTCGGGTGTACAAATTCGTACAATGGAAAAAATGCAACCGCCAATTCGAATTATGGCGCCAGGGCGTGTTTATCGTAATGATTATGATCAAACTCATACGCCAATGTTCCATCAAATTGAGTTATTGTACGTAGATAAAAAAGCCAACTTTACAGAATTAAAAGGCTTATTACATGATTTTTTACGTGCATTTTTTGAAGAGGATTTACAAGTTCGCTTCCGCCCGTCTTATTTTCCGTTTACAGAGCCTTCTGCTGAAGTAGACGTTATGGGGAAAAATGGTAAGTGGTTGGAAGTTTTGGGCTGTGGTATGGTTCATCCAAATGTCTTACGTAATGTAGGTATTGATCCAAATGAATATTCTGGGTTTGCAGTAGGAATGGGGGTAGAACGCCTAACCATGCTTCGTTACAATGTCACAGACTTGCGTTCATTCTTTGAAAACGATTTACGTTTTTTGAAACAGTTTAAATAAATCAGTCAATTAAAAGCTAAAACAGACTTATCTGTTTGCCGATTAAAATGAGCAGCAAAATTAATCAAAATCCTATAAAGAAATAAAAGGTAATAGCATGAAATTTAGTGAATTATGGGTGCGTGAATGGGTTGAACCAACAATTAGCACCGAACAATTATGTGACCAAATCACTATGCTTGGTTTAGAAGTCGATGGTGTAGAAAAAGTAGCAGGTGATTTTACGGGTGTAGTCGTAGGTGAAGTTGTCGAATGTACTCAACATCCTGATGCAGATAAATTACGCATAACTAAAGTGAATGTAGGTAGTGAACGTTTATTAGATATTGTTTGTGGTGCACCAAATTGTCGTCAGGGTTTAAAGGTCGCTTGTGCGCTTGATGGCGCTATATTGCCTAATAATTTTAAAATTAAGAAAACAAAGTTGCGTGGGCAACCTTCAGAAGGAATGCTATGTTCTTTTAATGAATTAGGTATTGAGCTTGATTCAACTGGTATCATAGAACTCCCACAAGATGCTCCAATTGGTACTAATTTACGAGAATATTTACAATTGGATGATAACAGCATTGAAATTAGTTTGACACCAAATCGAGCAGATTGTTTAAGTATTGTTGGCATCGCTCGTGAAATAGGCGTAGTCAATAAACTTGCATTAAATACACCGCACTTTACTTCAGTTTCACCAACTATTGCAGATAAAGTTGCAATTGAAGTTTTAGCACCAGAAGCATGCCCTCGTTATTTATTACGTACAGTGAAGAATATCAATGTAAAAGCACAATCACCAATGTGGATGCAAGAAAAATTGCGTCGTTGTGGTATTCGTTCAATTGATCCTGTAGTTGATATCACTAACTATATTCTGTTAGAGCTTGGACAGCCAATGCATGCGTTTGATGCAGCTAAAGTAGCACAACCAGTGCAGGTGCGTATGGCAAGTGCAGATGAAGAATTAATATTATTGGATGGTTCAACAGCTAAATTAAAGGACAATACATTAGTAATTGCAGACCAAAATGGTCCATTGGCTATGGCAGGTATTTTTGGTGGACAAGCAAGTGGTGTTAACAGTGAAACAAAAGATATCATTTTAGAGGCGGCTTTTTTTGCACCATTAGCCATTGCTGGTCGTGCAAGACAATATGGATTACATACTGATTCCTCTCATCGTTTTGAACGTGGTGTAGATTTTGAGTTACCACGTAAAGCAATGGAAAGAGCAACTGCACTGTTAATTGAGATTTGTGGGGGCGAAGCTGGAGAAATTTGTGAAGCCACAAATCAAGCTTATCTACCAACACTTAATCAAGTGCAACTGCGTCGTGAAAAATTAGATGCTTTATTAGGACATCATATTGAAACGAATGTTGTTACAGATATTTTTGAACGCTTAGGTCTACGAGTTAATTATACAAATGATATTTGGACTGTCACTTCTGCAAGCTGGCGATTTGATATTGAAATTGAAGAGGATCTCATTGAAGAGGTAGCGCGTGTTTACGGGTATAACAGCATCCCAAATAATGCCCCATTAGCACACTTGCGTATGCGTGATCACAAAGAGTCTGATTTAGATTTAGCTCGGATTAAAGCTGCACTTGTTGATGCTGATTATCAAGAAGCGATAACTTATAGCTTTGTTGACCCTAAAGTACAGGAGCTACTACACCCTCAACAGGAAGCATTTATATTACCGAACCCTATTTCAGTGGAAATGTCTGCGATGCGCTTATCTTTATTGAGTGGTTTATTAAGTGCGGTGCAATATAATCAGAATCGCCAACAAACTCGAGTACGTTTATTTGAAACTGGTTTACGCTTCATTCCAGATAAGGGAGCTGAATTTGGTATTCGCCAAGAGTTTGTTTTATCAGCCGTCATTACAGGTACAAAAAAAGCAGAACATTGGACTGGAAAATCAGAAAATGTCGATTTCTTTGATCTCAAAGGGGATTTAGAGAGCATTTTATCGCTCACAGGCACTAGTAATTTGGTTAAATTTATAGCAAAATCATATCCAGCATTACATCCTGGTCAATCAGCTGCAATTATATTAGACGGTAAAGAAATAGGGTTTATTGGTACCGTTCATCCAAATATAGCGAAACAGCTTGGCTTAAATGGTAGAGCAATCGTATTTGAAATCCTTTGGAGTGCGATTGCAACTCGTCATGTCGTTCATGCAAAAGAAATTTCTCGTTTTCCTGCTAACCGACGTGATTTAGCACTTGTTGTTGCTGATGACATTGCAGCAAGTGATATTCTAGATACCTGTCGGGCTGTTGCTGGTGAAAAATTAATACAGGTAAATTTATTTGATGTATACCAAGGTAGTGGTGTTGCTGCAGGACATAAAAGTCTAGCGATTAGCTTGGTTATCCAAGACAATGAAAAGACCCTTGAGGAAGATGATATCAACGCTGTAGTTTCTGTTGTATTATCTGAGTTAAAACAACGTTTTAATGCTTATTTGAGAGATTAAAATTATGACACTGACCAAAGTAGAACTCGCAGACAACTTAATCGAGAAATTCAACTTAAATAAACGTGATGCAAAAGAATTAGTTGAACATTTTTTTGAAGAGATTCGCGTTGCTTTAGAAGATGGTAAAGATGTAAAACTTTCTGGTTTTGGTAATTTTGAACTTCGTGATAAAGCTTCTCGTCCAGGTAGAAACCCTAAGACAGGTGAGAGTGTACCTGTTTCTGCTCGTCGAGTTGTTGCTTTTAAGCCTGGTCAGAAATTGCGTGCTAGAGTGGAAAAAGCCAAACCTAAAGCCTAGCACTTTCTCAATTAAGCCATATCCTAAGCTATCCATGGGAAACCTCGGGTAGCTTTAGTTTTTATTAGGACATAAAATGAAAAAGTATGTAACCAGGTTGATATTATTCACTTTTGTGTGTTTACTGTCTGCTTGTAGTAATTCAAATAAAACAGTAGATAATATTCAGTACAAAGGGCAATTAAATGATCCTATTATGGTCATCGCATTGTTAAGTGAGCAACAGAGGGAATGGGCTGGCACGCCTTATCGTTTGGGGGGACAAAGCCAAAAAGGTATTGACTGTTCTGGTTTTGTACAAAAAACATTTCTAGATCGCTTTAATATTGCCTTACCTCGCATGACATCGCAACAAGCAAAATATGGTAAATTAATTCCTAAGAAAGATATTCAAACAGGGGATTTAGTCTTTTTTAAAACAGGGCGAGGTCCGAACGGCTATCATGTAGGTATTTATGTTAAAGATGACTTATTTTTACATGCCTCGACTAAAGGTGGTGTTATTTACTCTTCTTTAAATAGTCCTTATTGGTCGAAAAAATACTGGCAAGCAAGGCGGATTTAATCAAAATATACATTCTTGTTATCTTTATTAGAGAAATAATTCTCCTACTAAATCATCAATAGCTTTTGACAATAATGTACGATCATGACGATAGCAAATATCACTCGCATGTAATGGTCTTGCTATTACTTTGATATTTAAATCTTCACAAAAATCGACCGCACTTGTTGATACAATTGCACCATCAATAATAGCTTTATCGACAGTATGATGAATCCATTGAATACGCTGGGAAAGTGTCAAGTTAGCTGCAGGACTTTGCTCAACGCCTAAATTATCAATAAAAATTTTTTTTGCCTGACTCTGTTTTAAAACATCAATAACTTCGGGCAATAAAATAGGGGGTAAAATGCTTGTTAAAAAACTCCCAGGTCCAAATAATATGATATCTGCTTGTTTCAATGCTTTAATTGCCTCTGGTGTTGTAGGTACTAATGGAATGAGAAAAATTGATTTGGGCAACTCGGCTAAATTATCTATACTTACTTCTCCTACAATACTTGCACCTGATTGTAATACTGCTGCAAGATGAACAGGGCTTTCTGACATAGGAATAATATGTGATTTGACTCGTAATAACTCACGTACTAAATTGACTGCTTCAACTGGGCGAATATGCATATTTTCAAGTGCTTTAAGCATTAAATTACCTAAATTATGTCCCGCAAGTTCACCGTTGCCAGAAAAACGGTATTCAAATAATGCAGAAGCAGTACTAGGCTCCGTAATAATTTGATTTAGACAATTACGTAAATCACCCCAAGCAATCCCACCATGATTAAGACGGATACGACCTGTAGAACCGCCATTGTCTGTAGTTGTCACAATACCAGTGAAACGCTCTTTCATAAAACTCAATGCTGACATTAAACGCCCTAATCCATGACCACCGCCGATTGCTACAATATGCTTGATACGATCTAAATTTTGATATTGATTATGACATATTAATTCTGACATTTTATATTCCTTGGGCTGTTTTGTAATAGAGACATTTATCTCGTAGTAAAGTTCTTTTAACTCTATATAAGATTAAATAATAACGCTATATATTTAGTTATATAATTGATTTTAAAGAATTTTCTTATTTTATGCGCTAGATCATATTATTTGTTTGCAATCCTTCAGATATATCTCTTACAATAGAAATCAACAATTTGATGACTTAATTATCGCATAACTCCGAGCTTACTTAACCTACGTTTTCATAAGAAATATGGTAGTAATGCCAATAACATAAAAAATTTATGTTATTCAGGGATACGCTGGAAACGGTTTATCCTCTCATATTTTAGAAAGGTGTGAAATGCAATCCATTCCAATTAAACAAATCGGGCATGATCGTCTCATCGATGCTTTCCAACGCCAATATTATTATTTACGCTTGTCTATTACTGATGTATGTAATTTTCGTTGTAATTATTGTTTACCAAATGGTTATCAACCTGAAGCGAATAAGCCTAGTTTTTTAACACTTGATGAAATTCGTCGTGTAGTGAGTAGCTTCGCTGCAATGGGGACAGAAAAAGTGCGTGTGACTGGTGGAGAGCCTACGTTACGTAAAGATTTTCTCCCTATTGTTGAAAACATTGCGCAAATATCGGGAATTAAACAAATTGCACTAACGACAAATGGATTTCGTATGGCAAAAGATGTTGGGAAATGGCGTGATGCAGGTATCACTTCAATTAATGTAAGTATTGATAGCCTTGATCCACGTATGTTTCATCGTATTACTGGAGTAGATAAATTTGATGATGTAATGCGAGGTATCGAGCGTGCTTTTGATGTTGGTTATGCAAAAATTAAGGTTAATTCCGTTTTAATGAAGCAGCTTAATGATACTGAATTTGAGCAGTTTTTAGAATGGATTAAACATAAACCTATTCAAATGCGCTTTATTGAGTTAATGCAAACTGGCGAAATGGATCATTTTTTCCATAAATATCATTTATCAGGGCAGGTTTTAGCCGATAAATTATTACAAGCAGGCTGGGAGTTACAAAGAAAAGGCTTACTAGATGGGCCTGCAAAAGTATTTAAGCATCCAGATTATAAAGGTGAGATTGGCTTAATTATGCCCTATGAGAAGAATTTTTGTTCAAGTTGTAACCGTTTGAGAGTCTCAGCTAAAGGAAAACTCCACCTTTGTTTATTTGGTGAAGAAGGAGTAGAGTTACGGGATTTATTACAATCTGATGAACAACAAGCTCAGTTAAAAGCGCGGCTTTATTCAGCATTACAAAATAAGCGAGAACACCATTTTTTACATACTGGAGATACGGGTGTTCGTGCTCATTTAGCAAGTATTGGTGGTTAATTGTAAAATTTTCCAAAGCAGATTTCATTTTTTCCATTTTCAGTTTTGATTCAATATTTAATAAATTATTATGAAAACATTTACACACATTAATCATAATGGCGAAGCTAATATGGTAGATGTTTCTAGCAAACAAGAAACTATTCGTGAAGCAAGAGCAGAAGCATTAGTGACAATGTCACCAGAAACATTAGCAATGATCATGACTGGTCAACATCATAAAGGTGATGTTTTCGCAACTGCACGTATTGCAGGTATTCAGGCTGCAAAACGGACTTGGGAGTTAATTCCTCTTTGTCATCCATTACTTCTTTCAAAAGTTGAAGTTACACTCACACCATTAATCAAGACTCACCAAGTCCGTATTGAAAGCCTTTGTAAGTTAACGGGTAAAACAGGGGTTGAAATGGAGGCATTAACAGCAGCCAGTGTTGCCGCCTTAACAATTTATGATATGTGTAAAGCAGTACAGAAAGATATTGTAATTGAACAAGTACGTTTATTGGAAAAAAGTGGTGGAAAATCTGGGCACTTTGTTGTAAATACATAGGGAAAAGATATGTTAAAAGTATTGTTTTTTGCACAAACTAGAGAATTAATTGGTCTTGATCAAATTGAATTACCAGCAACATTCCATAGTGCAGAAGAAGTTCGCTCTCATTTAGCAGAGAAAGGGGAGATGTGGGCACTTGCATTAGAAAAAGGAAAATTATTAGTGGCAATTAATCAAACATTGATGTCATTAGAAAGCGCGGTTAAATCTGGCGATGAAATTGCCTTCTTTCCACCAGTTACTGGGGGGTAGAAATGAGTGATATTCAAATCACAGTGCAGGAGCAAGCGTTCGATCAAAATGCGGTTTATCATTGGTTATCTGAACAAAACTCAGTAGGGGCAACTGTCATATTCGTTGGAAAGGTACGTGACTTAAATTTAGGTAATACTGTTTCTCGTTTATATCTTGAACATTACCCAGCAATGACGGAGAAAGCATTACATGAGATTGTGACGCAAGCTCAAGTCCGTTGGGATATTCAGCGAGTTGCAGTAATTCATCGTATTGGACTATTGCAGACAGGCGATGAAATTGTCTTAGTCGGAGTGAGTTCTGCGCATCGAAGAGATGCTTATCAGGCGAATGAGTTTATTATGGATTTTCTAAAAAGTAAGGCTCCTTTTTGGAAAAAAGAGCAAACTGATAAGGGCGAACATTGGATTGAGAGTCGTGATTCTGATCAAGAAGCCTTAACTCGTTGGTAATAAAATATCAAACAACGCACTAAAAGTGCGGTTGTTTGATAAGAGATATTAAGCTTAAATATTCTATAATACTTTAACGATACTTTCACAAAGATAACGAATATTATCTTCAGTAATGCCCGCCACATTGATTCGACCTGAACGTACTGCATAAATAGCAAATTCATCTTTTAAACGATCCATTTGCTCAGGGCTTAAACCACAGAATGAGAACATACCGTTTTGGTCAATAATAAAGCTGAAGTCACGATCTGCCCCGAATTCTTTTAATAACTCAACAAATTGACTACGCATTTGTTTAATACGATCGCGCATCTCTGCTAATTCTTGAGTCCATTCTGCACGCAATTTATCATCATTTAAAACGATAGATACAGTTGTTGCACCATGAGAAGAAGGATTAGAGTATAGCGTACGAATAATTGACTTCACTTGTGTTAATGCTGTTGATGCAATTGCTTCATTTTCAGCTACTAGAGTCAATGCACCAACACGTTCACTATATAAACCGAAGTTTTTAGAATATGAACTTGCTACTAATAGCTCTTTATGGTTCTGAGCAAATGCACGTAAGCCAAAAGCATCCTCTTCTAATCCATTAGCAAAACCTTGATAAGCAAAATCAAATAGGGGTAACCAACCTTTTTCTGCTGACATTTGGGCGAGTTGCTTCCATTGTTCTTGTGTTGGGTCAATACCTGTAGGGTTATGACAGCAACCATGAAAAAGTACTACATCGCCTTCTCCCGCATTACTAAGGTCTACAATTAAGTTATCCCAATCTAAACATTTATTTTCAGGATCATAATAACGATATTCACGAATCGTCATGCCCACAGCGTTAAAAATTGCATTGTGATTTGGCCAAGTTGGTGTGCTAATCCAAACATTCTGTGATTTTGTTTGACGTTTAATAAACTCTGCTGCGATACGTAGTGCACCTGTTCCACCTAAACTTTGTACGGTTTTTGCACGACCTTGCTTCACAACATCTGAATTTGCACCGAATAATAATTCTTTAGTACGCGTATTAAACTCAGCAACGCCATCAATAGCTAAATAATTTTTAGTAGTTTCAAGATCAAATAAGCGTTTTTCTGCTTCTTTGACTGCACGCATAATTGGTGTATTGCCATGTTTATCTTTATAAACACCAATACCAAGATTGATTTTATTATCACGTTTTTCTGCTTTAAATGATTCCCCTAAGCCTAAAATTGGATCAGCTGGCGCAGCGTTAATATTCTCAAACATAATTATATCCTTAACGTTGTGTTTAATAATCTGTGAACTAGTTATACTGTAGGCAACAAATATTAGCAAGCCTCATTTAAAAAAATTTAAAGATTTAATTTATTCTTTAGAAAACATATTAAAAAAATTTAGTTTTATTAAATTATTTTAATTTTTCTAGTACCCAGTTTAAACCAGAATGATAGTCTAATGGTAATTCTTTCCAGAGTTTTTCTAAACTTGCGATCAATATCTTTTTATCAGGGTGAGTTAAATTAATATGGCCAACTTTACGTCCTGGGCGAACTTCTTTACCATACCAGTGTAATTGACTAAATGGGGTATCTAACCAAGATTGGTTGTGTTCAGTACCAATTAAATTAACCATGACACTTGGTGCGACAAGATTAAGTTCGGATGTTGGTAAGTCAAGTAGAGCCCTTAAATGTAATTCAAACTGACTTACAGAACAGCCTAGCTGTGTCCAATGACCACTATTATGAACACGAGGCGCTAGTTCATTAATTAATAATTGTTCTCCGACCACAAAACATTCCATTGCCATTACACCAATATAATTGAGTTTATGCATGATCTTACTTAGCATACTCTCGGCCTGGGCTTGGTGTTGAGATTGTTTTGGAAATTCGATATCTACAATACTATAACGTAAAATACCGTTTTGTTGTAAGTTATGTGTAATAGGGTAGAATCGTGTTTCTCCATTCTGAAACCTTGCGCCGACAAGAGAAATTTCATAATCGAAAGGAATAAATTTTTCGGCAATTGTTTCACCATAGAGATCATTTGTAATTGTCGCTTGATTTTCGTGAGTAATAATCCACTGTCCTCGTCCGTCATATCCCCCCATACGGCGTTTTACAACTACTTTTTCACCAATATCTGTAAAGACTTGCTGCCATTGTGCAGGTTGAGCTAATAAACACCAAGGTGAGGTCGGTAGATTTAGCTCATCAAGTAATGATTTTTGTGATAAACGATCAGCTAAATATCCAAATATATTTTTATTTATAAATTTATCATGATGCGCGAGCATTTCTGTTAAGGGTGTTTTTTCCCAACGTTCAATTTCTGCGGTAATAATACTGTTTTGTGGCAAATCAAATAGTGGTGCATCAAAAGCAAGGGGTTGAACATGAATATCTAAAGGTGCACCAGCATAACGGAGCATTCGCCCTAATTGACCATTACCTAAAACATATACTATTGGATACAAAGCACTTTCTTGCATATCAAAAAACCATTTTGGAAAGAAATAAAAAACTAAATAGAGCAAACATTTGCTTGCTCTATAACTTTATGAAAAACGAGGATCTGGATTATCTAATACCGTATTGGTTTGATTTTCTCTAAATTGATTCAAGCGGGCTAAAAGTACAGTATCAAATGCTGCTAAAATTTGTGCTGCAAGGAGTGCTGCATTTGCCGCGCCAGCAGGACCAATAGCGAGTGTACCAACAGGAATACCTTTAGGCATTTGAACAATGGAATAAAGACTATCTACACCATTTAGCATCGAACTTTTTACTGGGACGCCCAGTACAGGTACTAATGTTTTAGCTGCAATCATACCAGGTAAATGAGCTGCACCACCTGCACCAGCGATGATTACTTTATAACCTTTTGACACTGCATTTTCCGCGAAATGAAATAATTTATCTGGTGTACGGTGGGCAGAAACGATTTCAACATGATAAGGGAGGTGTAATTCATCAAGAATATGTGTCGCCTCTTGCATAGTTGCCCAATCACTTTTTGAGCCCATGACAATAGCGATCTGTGCAGTGCTATTTGACATTTTATTCCTTAATTTTTCTCAATAATAAGATCGTGCGTAGAATAACATACAATAATCAATAAGCAAACGATTGCTAATGTTTTTATTCACTAAAATACGATTGCAACTTCCCTTAGAAAATCATATCCTAAACACATTTTTGAGTCTTAAATAAGAATGGGTTCTTATATGCAAGCTAAAGCAAAATATAGAAAAGATTATCGTACACCTGACTTTACTGTCACTGACATTTTCCTTGATTTTCAACTTGATCCTAAAAAAACCACTGTTACTACAACTAGCCAATATCAACGTCTGAATCCTGAAGCTACTAAATTACGTTTAGATGGGCACAGTTTTCAGTTTTCCACATTAAAGTTGAATGGTCAAGATTTTAAACAATTTGAACAAGATGGTGAAAGTTTAACTCTTGATTTAAGTGACTTACATACCACAAATTTTGAAATTGAAATTGTCACTATTTTAAATCCTGAAAAAAATACCTCTTTACAAGGTTTATACCAGTCTGGTGATGGAATTTGTACTCAGTGTGAAGCAGAAGGATTTCGTCAAATCACGTATATGTTAGATCGTCCTGATGTGCTTGCTCGCTATACTACAAAAATTACAGCAGAAAAAAATAAATATCCTTACCTATTATCTAATGGTAATCGTATTGCAAGTGGCGATTTAAATGATGGGCGTCATTGGGTAGAGTGGCAAGATCCCTTTCCAAAACCAAGTTACTTATTCGCTTTAGTTGCAGGTGATTTTGATGTGTTAACGGATATTTTTACGACAAAAAGTGGGCGTAATGTTGCACTAGAACTGTTTGTTGATCGTGGTAATTTAGATCGTGCAGATTGGGCAATGCAAAGCTTAAAACGCTCAATGAAATGGGATGAGGAGCGCTTTGGTCTAGAGTATGATTTAGATATTTATATGATTGTTGCTGTTGATTTCTTTAATATGGGAGCAATGGAAAATAAGGGGTTAAATATTTTTAACTCTAAATTTGTTTTGGCCAATCCGCAAACAGCAACAGATGAAGATTATCTAGCAATTGAAAGTGTCATTGCTCATGAGTATTTCCATAATTGGACGGGTAATCGTATTACTTGTCGTGATTGGTTCCAACTCAGTTTAAAGGAAGGCTTAACTGTTTTTCGTGATCAGGAGTTTACCTCGGATTTATGGTCACGTTCAGGTAAGCGTATTGAAGACGTACGTTTATTGCGAACTGCGCAATTCGCTGAAGATGCCAGTCCAATGTCGCATCCAATTCGCCCTGATAAAGTAATTGAAATGAATAATTTCTATACGGTTACAGTATATGAGAAAGGCGCAGAAGTGATTCGTATGCTGCACACTTTATTAGGTGAAGAGCTATTCCAAAAGGGTATGCAACTTTATGTCGCTGAAAATGATGGAAAAGCGGCAACTTGTGAAGACTTTGTTTCTGCAATGGAACGTGCCTCGGGATTTGATTTAACCCAGTTCCGCCGTTGGTATAGTCAATCAGGCACGCCAGAACTGACAATTTCCGATAGCTATGATGAAGAAAGAGCGGTCTATTCTTTACATGTTTCACAAATGACCCCACCTACTGTCGATCAAATGGAAAAGGTAGATTTACATATACCATTAAAAATTGCGTTATATGATAAAGCAGGTAAACCACTCGTATTAAAACATCACGATACAGTAGTCAACTCTGTGCTCAATGTGACGCAAAACGAGCAAACATTTGAATTTACAGATATTCATACTAAACCAGTACCAGCTTTACTTTGTGATTTCTCTGCGCCAGTGAAATTATATTATGATTATAGTACCACGCAATTAAGCACCTTGTTACGTCATGCTGAAAATCATTTTGTACGTTGGGATGTTGCACAAATACTTTATGCTGCTGAATTACGTCGTAATTTAACTCGCTATCAACAAGGTAAAGCGCTTGAATTTTCAGCTGATATTCTCGCTGAGTTATATCAAATATTAGAAAGCTATCAACAAAATGTTGAATTAACAACATTAATTTTAACATTACCAAAAGTCACTGAATTTGCTGAGCTCTTTAAAACAATTGATCCTGAAGGCATTACGATTGTTCGTGATTTTATGGTTTGGACTATAGCAGAAAGCTTGAAACAATCTTTTTTAAAAGTGTATAACAATATTCGGTTAGATACTTATCGCGTAACTGCAGAAGATATTGCATTACGTGGTTTACGCAATCTTTGTGTTAGTTATTTAGCTTACACTACAGTAGGTAATAATGTTGTAAATAAACATTACACTTATGCTAATAATATGACAGACACACTCGCTGCGCTAAGTGCTGCAACCAAAGCTCAACTACCTTGTCGTGATAGTTTATTGGCAGATTTTGAAAGTAAATGGCAACATGATGGCCTTGTTATGGATAAATGGTTTATGCTACAAGCAACTCGTCCAGATGAAGATGTCTTATTAAACGTTATGCACCTAATGGATCATCCAAGTTTTAACTTCAATAATCCGAATCGAGTTCGTTCCTTAATTGGGAGTTTTGCAAATCACAATTTAAAAGCATTTCATGTTATTGATGGTGCTGGATATCGCTTTTTAACTGATATTTTGATTCGTTTAAATGACAGTAATCCACAAGTTGCCTCTCGTTTAATTGAACCATTGATTCGTTTCTCTCGTTATGATGGTCAACGTCAGACTTTAATGAAACGTGCATTAGAAAGACTAAGCGAAGTTGAAAATCTTTCTCGTGATCTTTATGAGAAAATTGAAAAAGCATTACAGTAATTTTAAAATAATGCGGTTAGAATTCAGAGAATTTTGACCGCACTTTTCTTATATTTCATGCTGATCATTTGCTTTAAAAAATAAAAGAAATTTCCTATTACTTTGCCATATAAATGCGTATAATTCTGCGTATTTTCACAGTTAAACTATCCAGAGAGATAAACGAGTATGTATTCATTAGTCAGAAAGGCACTTTTTTCCCTTGATGCTGAACAAGCACACGATCTCACAATCCAGACTTTAAAAATTATTGGTCGCTCGCCTTTGAATCCTATTTTAAAAGCTGTTTTTTCATGCCCAGCTGGTTCAGCAAGAACAGTTATGGGATTACATTTTAAAAATCCTATTGGTTTAGCTGCAGGAGCAGATAAAAATGGAGATGCGATAACAGGTTTTGCTGCAATGGGATTTGGTTTTATAGAAGTAGGGACAGTTACACCATTAGCACAAGAGGGAAATCCTAAGCCTCGCCAATTTCGCTTACCACAAGCGGAAGGTATTATTAACCGAAATGGTTTTAACAATTACGGTATTGATTATCTTATTGAAAATGTGAAGCGGGCAAAATATGACGGTATTTTAGGTATCAATATTGGTAAAAATACGTTCACTAGTATAGAAAACGGTAAAGCTGATTATATTTTTTGTTTAAATAAAGCCTATAACTATGCAGATTACATAACTATTAATATATCTTCACCAAATTCACCAGGGTTACGCCAATTACAGTATGGCGAGGCACTGGATGATTTACTGGATGGAGTTAAAGCCCGTCAAAAGATATTAACTAATCAATATAATAAGTATGTGCCTATTACAGTGAAAATTGCCCCTGATCTGAGTGAAGCTGAATTAATACAAATTGCAGACTCATTACAACGTCACAAAATAGATGGTGTAATTGCGACAAATACCACTGTTTCAAGAGAGACAGTGAATGGATTAAAAAATGCAGAACAGCAAGGTGGATTAAGTGGTAAACCATTGCATGACAAGAGTACTGATGTAATTACACGGTTACACCAAGAATTAAAAGGGAAAATCCCAATTATTGGCAGTGGTGGGATTTATAGTGTGCATAGTGCGCAAGAGAAAATAAATGCAGGGGCCGAATTATTACAACTTTATTCTGGTTTAATTTATCAAGGACCAAATTTAATTAAGCAATTAGTAAAATCAATTAAATAACGACTTAACGTTATTCAATAAAATGCGGCAAATTCTTATAAAAGTAACCGCATTTTTTATTTAGGAAAATAACATGTTAACGATTTATGATTTGCATTGTCATAGTACAGCATCAGATGGCGTACTCTCTCCAACAGACGTAGTCAATAGAGCAGCTCAAAAGGGTGTTAATGTTTTGGCCTTGACCGATCATGATACGGTTTCAGGTATAAGTGAAGCAAAGAAAGCTGCTTGCCAACAAGGCATTACATTTATTAATGGCGTAGAGATTTCAACCTTATGGGAAAATCGTGCGATTCATATTGTTGGTTTAGGGTTTGATGAAACATCTGAAAAACTGACCGCACTTTTGACTCAGCAAGCGGTCCTTCGTCACCAGCGAGCTATTGAAATTGGTGAAAAGTTAGCAAAAGTTGGAGTAGAAAATGCATTTGAAGAGGCAAAAAAACTAGCGACAGGAGAAGTCACCAGAGCTCATTATGCCCGCTTATTAGTACAGCTAGGAAAGGTTGCAAATGAAAACCAAGCATTTAAAAAATACCTTTCACAAGGGAAATCCTGTTATGTTAAATCACAATGGTGTGATATTCCTACTGCAATCGATATTATTCATCAGTCTGGAGGGCTTGCTGTACTGGCACATCCTTTACGTTATACCATGACGACTAAATGGTTAAAAAAATTAATCGCTGACTTTAAACTATGGGGAGGCGATGCGCTTGAAGTGGCTGGTTGTGGGCAAACTAAAGAACAACGCTTATTGTTAGCACGTTGGGCTAAAGAAAATAAGTTGTTATCTTCGGTTGGCTCGGACTTTCATTTCTCCTGCGGTTGGATTGAATTAGGTAAATCATTGCAGTTACCCGATGATTGTTTACCTATTTGGCATAGACTTAAACTATAACTACTTTATAAATGGTATTTCTTATATTTACATATAGTATAAAAATGTAATACGTATAAATAATGTAATTCAGTTTATTACATTAGATAGAACATCAAGTTAAAATAATAAAGGCTCATATGAGCCTTTATTATTTTGCAGGGCATAGCTGTAATGCTTGAATAAATTCAATAAATGCTTTGGTTTTAGCGGGTAAATGTCGGCGATGCGGATAAACAAGGTTAATATCTAATTTTTGTTGTTGATATTCAGAAAAAATTTCAATGAGTTCTCCTGTACGTAATTCATTTTCAACAAAAAAACGTGGTGTATTGATGATACCTAAACCTGATTTAGCTAACTCAGTTAACGTTAGCCCGTTATTACATATCAGTTTTGAGTTCATTTTTAAGCGCTGTATTTGTTTACCATTATTAAATTCCCAATAAATTTGATTACCGATCGCTTTATATAAAAGACAATCATGATGTTGTAAATCATCTGGGTCTTTAGGTATACCACGTTTTGCTAAATACTCTGGTGATGCTACAAATAGAGTAGAAACGGATGCAATACGCTTCGCTACTAATGAACTATCTTGTAAATACCCAATCCGTAAGGCAATATCGTAGCTCTCAGCGACTAAATCAACCATACGATCATTAAATTCAATATCAATATGTAAATTAGGATTATCTTTCACAAACTTAGCTAAATTAGGCGTAATAAAAAGCAATCCAAAATCACGTGGCACAGAAATACTTAAATTACCTTGTAAAGAAGTTGATAAATTACTAATGCTTGATTCTGCATCTTCTAATTCAACTAAAATAGGTTGGCAATGTTGATAATAAATCAACCCAGCTTCAGTCGGGGAAATTTTCCTTGTTGTACGCTGTAATAAGCGTACTTTAAGTTGTTCTTCAAGTTGTGCGACCAACTTACTTGCCATCGCCACTGAAATATTTTGTTGTGCAGCTGCCTGCGTAAAACTTTGTGTTTCAACGACTTTACAGAAAATAGAAATAGCATTGAGTTTATCCATTTATATACCTTTTTGAAAAAAAGAGTTGACCTTATAGCAGATAGTTAGCAATATAGCGACTATTTTATATAAGTTTGAGTAAATTGGGTAATAGAATGAGTAAATCCTTGGTTATTGTTGAGTCACCAGCAAAAGCAAAAACAATCAATAAATATCTTGGTAGTAATTACGTAGTGAAGTCAAGTATTGGTCATATTCGTGACTTGCCTACAGTTGGCTCAAGTAATGGTGAAAAAGCAAAACCGATTTCAACTAAAGGATTAAGTACAGAAGAGAAATTGGCACTAAAGCAAGAAAAAGAGCGTAATGCATTAGTGAAACGTATGGGTATTGACCCTTATCATGATTGGCAGGCAAATTATCACATTTTACCAGGTAAAGAAAAAGTGGTTTCTGAGTTGAAATCGCTAGCTAAAAAATCTGATCATATTTATCTTGCGACCGATTTGGATAGGGAAGGAGAGGCTATTGCATGGCATTTACGTGAAGTTATCGGTGGCGATGATTCGCGTTTTAGTCGTGTTGTTTTTAATGAAATTACGAAGAATGCGATTAAACAAGCTTTTGATAAACCAGAACAACTTAATTTAGATCGCGTTAATGCACAACAAACACGCCGTTTTCTTGATCGTGTAGTGGGCTTTATGGTTTCTCCATTATTGTGGAAAAAAGTCGCTCGAGGCTTATCTGCTGGTCGAGTTCAATCTGTTGCGGTGAAATTATTAGTTGAACGTGAACGTGAAATTAAGGCTTTCCAACCAGAAGAATATTGGGAAGTCGACGTACTGACTGAAACTCAAACAAAAGACATACTTCGCTTAGAGGTTACCCAATTTAAAGGTAAGAAATTCGCTCCAAAAAATGAGCAAGAAGCACAAAATGCGGTCGATTTTTTACAAAGATCTAATTATGTGGTTTCAGAATTAGAAACTAAGCCAACAAGCTCTAAACCAAAAGCACCTTTTATTACTTCAACTTTACAACAAACAGCCAGTACACGCCTAGGTTTTGGTGTGAAAAAAACAATGATGCTAGCACAGCGCTTATATGAAGCAGGCTATATTACTTATATGCGTACAGACTCAACAAATTTAAGTCAAGATGCATTAAATATGGTCCGTGGCTACATTAAATCATATTATGGAGAGCAGTATTTGCCTGTTAAGCCAAATTTTTACTCAAGTAAAGACAATGCTCAAGAGGCTCATGAGGCGATTCGTCCTTCAGATGTAAATACATTGGCAGAGATGTTAGTGGGGATGGAAAAAGATGCTACCCGTTTATACGATCTAATTTGGCGTCAGTTTGTAGCTTGCCAAATGCCTGCTGCACAATATGATAGTACAACAATTAGTGTAAAAGCAGGTGATTATGAGCTAAAAGCGAAAGGACGTATTTTACGCTTTGACGGTTGGACAAAAGTATTGCCTGCACTAAGCAAAAGTGCAGAAGATCAGGTATTACCAAATGTGTCTGTGAACGACAAACTTAATTTAGAAGAGGTGTTACCAGAACAACATTTCACTAAACCACCTGCACGTTTCAGTGAAGCAGCCTTAGTTAAAGAACTAGAAAAGCGTGGTATTGGTCGCCCATCAACTTATGCTGCAATTATTTCAACCATTCAAGAACGTGGTTACGTTCGTGTGGAAAACCGTCGGTTCTATGCAGAAAAAATGGGAGAAATAGTGACAGATCGCTTAAATCAATCATTTGCAGACTTGATGAACTATGATTTTACAGCGAATATGGAAAATATTTTAGACCAAATTGCAAATGGTCAAAAAAATTGGAAAACAGAATTAAATCAATTCTTTAAAGATTTTTCTGAAAAATTGACTCAAGCAGAATTAGATGAGCTTGAAGGCGGAATGAAGCCAAATAGCCTTATACCAACCGATATAGATTGCCCAACTTGTGGTCGTAAAATGGCAATTCGAACAGCAAGTACGGGCGTATTTTTAGGCTGCTCAGGCTATGCATTACCCCCTAAAGAACGTTGTAAAACAACTGTTAATTTGATCCCTGAAGTTGAGTTATTAAACGTATTAGATGACTCTTCTGAAACGAAAGCTTTAATGGAACGTAAACGCTGTCCAAAATGTAGTACTGCGATGGACAGTTATGTTATTGATCCACAACGTAAAATCCATATTTGTGGTAATAACCCAAATTGTGATGGTTATGTATTAGAGCAGGGAAGTTTCAAAATTAAAGGCTATGATGGTCCAATCGTAGAATGTGATAAATGTGGCGCAGATATGCATTTAAAACTGGGACGATTTGGCAAATATATGGGATGTACTAATTGCGATAATACCCGTAAAATTTTAAAAAGTGGAGAAGTTGCACCACCTAAAGAAGAACCGACACACTTCCCAGAATTAAAATGTGAAAAATCTGATGCATATTTTGTGCTTCGAGATGGTGCTAGTGGTGTTTTTATGTCTGCTCATAATTTCCCTAAATCTCGAGAAACACGTGCGCCTAAAGTAGCAGAGCTTGCATTATATCGTGATCGTTTACCTGATAAGTTGCGTTATTTAGCAGATGCCCCTCAACAAGATCCAGAAGGTAATGAGGCAATTATTCGCTTCAGCCGTAAAGAAAAACGTCAATACGTGACTTCTGAAAAAAACGGAAAAGCGACTAAATGGATTGTAGACTATATTAATGATCAATGGATTGAAAGAAAAAAATAAGGAAATACAGAAAAAGGCTAGAATCGTTTTCTAGCCTTTTTTCATTGAAGTTTATTCTGCTTTATCACTCTTACTTAATAAGAAAAGTGCGACTGCACCTAATGCAGAGTAAGCCAAAAATTTTGAGCTCAATAGTTTTTTACTTAACAGTGAGACTGCAAGCGATCGAACTACGGGTTGGTTTAAAGAAGACGCAATTTGTGAAACGGAATCTGACAAAAAAGAGGAATTACCCATTTTAGGTTTTTTGCCTAATCCATAGAGCTTCATTCGTAATGCATCTCCTTTCATAATTAATAATTCTTTTTCTTCATCAAGTTCTGTTTTCATAAAAGCTCCATATCATTAGGTTCTTTTTTCTCTTGAGTACTTAAAGCTCCTTTTAAGGCCTGAATGTCGTTTTTAACTTCAGAAAGGGTGGTGACCATAAAATTACGCTGTTTTGCTACTATATTACGCATTACAAGTAACAAAATTAAAATAATCAAAAAAGCACCCGCACTTATACCAAAGAAAACAATATGTTTGATTTCAGGTTCAATGATGCTATTTAAACCAAACAATAAACTTATAAAAGAAACTAATAGTAAAATCAGTATTAAGAATAATGCAGTAAACAAGGTTACTAGAAAATTCTTTTGTTGGACAAGCTCAATCCTTGCCATTTCTAAACGAACATGAACAAGCTCTAGCGAAGTCAGGGTAATATTCTTAACTTTTTGTAAAATTTGCATTTATCGTCCTAATTGTAAGAAAAGGCTACATTTTGTAGCCTTTTACAACCATAAAGACTTATCTCTTAGAGATTAAGACGCCTAACAATAAACCAATCACTCCAGCAACACCAATCGCTTTATAAGGATTGTCTTGCACTAATTCATCAGTTTGCTTGATAACTTCTTTAGTTCCTGCTACAGCATCCTCTTTTAATGAACCGAATTGTTTCTGTAATTTAGAAACTCGTGAATCAAGATTCGATTTAAGTTTTTTGAGTTCATCTGCACCAGCTTTTGATTTCTCATCAAAAAGCTCTTCCGCATTGTCTAAAATATCACGGATTTCACTTAATAACTCATCACGTTTCTTATCGAATTCTTTACTCATTTTATAGATACCTCCATTAATTTTTAAGGAATGATCTAGCCTGAAAAATAAGCTAGACATCACCATAGTAAACTGATCTAGATCAAAATGTCAAATTAAGAGAATAAAAAATGTGCTAATGTAGTCTCTATTTTTTAATGAATTAACTCATTATTTTTGACATAGTGGGAAGAAATCTTAATAAAAAAACAGACTATATATCAGTTAATTTTAGCGTTATATTAAAATTTGTATGATTGTCTATATAGGAATTTAAATGAATTATTTTCACCGTATTATTACTGCATTTATTACCTGCTTTATCTTACCTTTTACGACCATAAAAAGTCTATTCGCTGATAAAGAACGTTCATTTTTGATAAGATTAAGCTCCGTTTTTTTCACTTTCTTTTTTATTATGCCTTGCCTTATTGTGTGTATTCTATTTACTGATGAAAAGACAAATTTAGATAAAGAAAATTGTAGACAATGACTCAAATCTATTTATTGTTCTGAACATTTAGCAAATGAGATCATCGAGAAACTAGGTGAGCAGGAAAGTTGGCAACCTAATGAATTACTTCACTTTGGGTTATCTGAGCATTTACCAAATGATACAGAACTGTTTTTTATTGATTGGCGGGATAGCGATGAATTCATTTGGCACATAAATAAAATTATTGAACATCACGCTTTAGAAAATATGAATTGGACATCTAAAAATTTGGAAGAAGATCCCCCAGAAGAATTAATGCAAATTGCCTATGAGTTTTTATCCTCAAAAGGTGTTGTGTTATACAATGCAGAAACTGAAGGAGATTATTATTGTCTAATTGCAATCTTAGAAAGCCAAAGAGAAACATTTGAATTGGCATCTCAAAAATGGGGTATCGCAGTTAGAGATGCTAATCAGCCATTCTAAAAAGAGAGCTGACTTTTAAATTTAAAGAAAAACAATTTCTTAAAGGTGTTTTTTTTATTAGCATCCTTGTGACACTGTCGCAAATTACAATATTATTTCATTAAACTTCATTTTTAAATCTGACTTATAATGGGTCGATTTATTCCTCAGATTTTACATAGCGTTATTAGCATATTTCTTTTAAGAGCTTCAACATTTCCCTATAAGAAACTATTTTTTGGCTTTCTATATTTTCAGCTAGGAAATAGCAATAACCTAAATTAAGCATACTCAAATTATCTCTTCTTAAAATTATATTACTAAATACTAATTCATATATAGAGTAGGTTACTTATCCAATAATGACGTCACGATTGGTATTTAATTTAACATAATATACATTATGCGAAATTAGTTACCAAGTGAGTAAAAACTACGAGTTAATAAAATCACAGAGTTATACACAAGTCACAAATACTACTTAAACAAGACATAATCACAATACAACACACGTTGTCACTGCAAAATTAATTGGTTATGCACGTTTAAATAATGTTTGTAAAGTAAAATTAAATATGAACGGTCTCATAAACATCAATGAGTAAAATAGATCTGGAATTGTTCTGCAGGGCGTGTATAGACATATAAGCGCGCAATATATTTATATACGCACAAAAAATTCATCAAAACGTAAAATATCGCGTTTACGGGGCTACAGCCGTCGCCCCTACCGTCAGGGTAAAATGCACAGCATTTTTCCCCGACACCCCTAAATATATTAATTTACAAGTAAAAAATTTAAGTCACACAGACAAAACACCCACATTAATTGCTCACGTCCTCGTTGCCTGCGGGCGTTCGCATATAATGTGGGTTTGTTTTGTGTTACTCAATTATTTTTACTTGTAAAAGTATAATAATGTCAGTTTTCTCTTTTGAGTTTGATTTGCCCGTAAACCAACCGTCAGGTAAAAAAGAAAA
Source organism: Pasteurella canis (assembly GCF_020810675.1). Classification (GTDB taxonomy): domain Bacteria; phylum Pseudomonadota; class Gammaproteobacteria; order Enterobacterales; family Pasteurellaceae; genus Pasteurella; species Pasteurella canis. The sequence continues at coordinate 749,684 of NZ_CP085871.1, read as the reverse complement.
GCCCGTTTCAGTGCCATTTGTTTTATTCTGAGCAAGACCGCCAAGCACAATAATATCACCGCTTTTAACACTGACATCAGTGACAAGGTCACGCTTAATCAATGTCGGCGTATTATTAACGCCCGTTTCCGTCTTGACGAAGTTTGAAAGTTGTTGTTGAATTTTTAAATCTATTGCGTTTTTCTTAACCACTGGCTCAATATTAAAAATCACACCGCTTGAGCGGTATTCAACAGATTGAATATCACGACCATCTTTATGTACAATGCTTGTTAAAACTGGCACATCAGAACCCACACTAAAATTACCCACTGAACCACTTTTTACCCTCAAAGTCGGAGAGCTGACAACTTGAAAGCGCGTATCTGTTTTAAATAATTCAATCATTGCATCAAGATTACCAGCATTGATTGTAATAAAATTTTCATAGTTTTGCTTAATACCAATGCTTAAACCCAATTTACCAGAAAGCAATTTCGCCAAAAGATTAATACCGCTCCCATCGTTTTCTTTTGTCTGAACCTCAAAAACGTAACCCGTAACGACAATTTCACCGCCTTTTGTATCTGCTGATTTTAAAACAGATTTAACGCGTGCGATTTCTTCTGCTGTACCATAATAAACCAATTTATCTGCCGCAGCCGTAACAGAAAAATTATTCTCACCTGCAACATTATATTTTAAAAGGTCGGCGAGATAATGCGCATTTCTGTAAACTGGCGTATAAACAAAGCTTTGACGTGTCACTGCTGGTTCAACATAATCAAGATAATCAATACCATTTTTAGTATAAACTTTGACGTTTAAATTATTAAAATAGCGCATGATAAACTGATTAAAATCGTCTTTTTCTGTTACTTTAAAGCTGATTAATCTTGTATCTTGAACTAAGCGAGGACTTAACATGTATGGGCGTTCTAGTATTTCATCATAAATCATATAAATAGCTTTGGGCAGTGGCACTGAATCAAGCTTAAAATCCACATTTTTAGCAAAAATAATTGACGAAAATACACTTAAAAAACAAGTAAAGAAAAATTTATAAAATACCTTTTTCATCTTTAACCCCTGAATAATAACTCACAACCTCACCACCCATCACACCCGTTAATGCTCTGCCCTGACCTTTAAAATAATATTTAGGTTCAAGTCGAAGATTACCTTTATCATCTATAAGAAGCACGTAAGCAATCCCATCTTTCATTAATTCACCAGAAATACGCCACGTCTTAGATAAAGTTTGAGGAATATCATTAAATTGCTGTTTTTGATAAGAAAAATAATCAGAAGGTGATAACTTAGCTGTTTCTTGTTGAATTTGAGATTCTGTTTTAGACTCTTTTTTTTGAACTTGTTTAGATGATAATGAGCTAGATTGTTGACTAGATGATGTATTTACATTTATATAATCAGACAACATATAATAAGCAAAGCCAAAAAAACTCACAATTGCAAGCACGCTTAGCTTAAATTGCGGTGATTTAAAGTAGTTCTGTCTATCATCGATAGATGTCGTTTTGCCGTTAGCTCCATCAAAACTTTTATAGAGTTTAAATATTTTCTCATTATATTTATTCTGATATTGCGTTGTCAGCATGGCTTTTGTCGTTTTCGCGCCAGAATAAACATTCACTCTGTAACGTTTACCAAGACCAAGCGTAACCAGTCTTGACATTTGAAAAGTCGTTTCTATTCTATCTTTAATAAAGCGTGGAATATTTGTAATAGACTGATTAATAACAACTAAATCACAACAAATCCCTGTTTTTTCATCAGTAAAATGTCTGTGCTCTGCAATAAAGCTGCGGTGATTGTCTTTTATTTTCTCAGTTGGAAAAATGCGCCATACTTCATCAAGACATATTAAATCCCCTGCTCTACAAGTCGTATTTTGAGAATTTTTATACGGAAAAAATTCATCAGATTGACAATCTTCATCAGTCACTTTAATTAATGTACCCAGATTTTCTCTTGTTAGCTTTTTATCTTCTGAAAGACAATAATCAATTAATTTTTCTTCACTTATTCCCTCTATATTAGTAACAATGCGTCTGCCCTTTTTAAAATGTTCAACGATAACACTACTGACCACTTCATAAGATTTGCCACTGCCTGGAATGCCCACATACGCCATAATCGCCATAAATTACTCCATTAATTAATAAAGGGCAGTCTGCGAATAGCAAAACGCGTTAAATAAGCAGATAACACAGTATTTACAGCAAATGGAATTTCAAAATATTGAAGAAAAAATCCTAGTTCTGGAGGAACAGAACTTAAAAGCTGACAAATATCAGAAATTTCGGGTAAAAAAACATCTAAAAGAAGCTGAACTATATCATCAGAAGCAATCAATATAGCACCGAACATAAAAAAACGAATTACTTTTAACGTAAATATAAAAAGAAATACTTTAGTTAAAAACGCAATTAAAGCAGGCATAAATAGTCCTTATATTAAGCTGATAAAATAATCAAAATGCCAATAGTCGTCCAAAGAAAAGTGAACCCAGATTTTATTCCGTCACCATTTTCTGAAAATAACTTACAATGAATATCTATGGTATGAGTTGCATTAAAAAGCGAAAAAGTAATAGGCTGACAATTACCAGAAACAGAACATTGACCGCCAACCATATCTGAAAGCTTAGACTTTAATTCTTCAAGTGATTTTTTAATATCAAACTCTTCTAGTTCCGGTAATTTACCTTCATCTTTACCATCACCTTTCTTATCACCTTCTCCACTACCAACACCGCTACCCGAACCATTTTGACCATCTTTATCCCCTTTGCTTCCTTGATTTTTACCATCAGATTTTCCGCCGCTACTATTATTACCGCTAGCATTACCAGAACCTGTACCATCAGCACCACTATTACCGCCGTGACCATTATTTTGATTGCTTGAACCATTAGAACCCGAATTATCTGAACCATTTTGTTTTTCTTTCTCTTTCGTTTTAGCAAGTTCATCTAGTCCCATTCTCTTTTCATTGCCAATTGAAATATGACAATTTTCGCCATTCTCGTCACAAGTTTCTGCCGCACCTTCAACTAAACAATCAGAAAGACCACTATTTGTAATAGCGCATTTATAGCCATCACCATCAATAGACAACATCCCATCTTCTCTAAGATTTGGATTTGTTAGCGCATCTAAAAGTGAATCAGCAATTTGACAATTATTATTTTTTAATGCTGTTTTAAATGCTTCTCTTGCAACTGAATTTTGCGATGAAGAAAGACGAGAACTAAACTCGATTTTTTCAGCATAACGAAACCAGCCATCACCAGAGAATGAACCTCCTTCGCCGTCCCCGTAATCAGTAACAACTCCGCTGGAGTCAACTTTAATTCTTATATCAACTCTAGGTGCGTTTTTATCACCATCCGTTTTCTTCGATCCAGCAAATTTCGATAAATCACAATCAGTTTTTGAAATTGCATCATCATTATTTAAATTTTTACGAAAATACCAATAACCGACCGAAGACCAAAGCTCACGAGAATGAGAAAAAGTAGAGATAAAAAGAAGCGGTAAAATTAAAATTAATTTGAAAAGCCCCGAACGACAACATAAGCGCATAACATTCCCCAGCAGAAAAAAATCATTTCCCAAGACATGAAAAACCCCTAAAAATTGACCCGCAATTTGCGGGCCATTTTTACTTAAACGCGTTTGAAGAAACCTAAAATTGCCTTAGCAACAAGACCAAAGACTAAAAAGCCTCCAAGACCAACAGCTACAGCTGTAATAGCAGTTTTACCCTCAGCAAAATTAGCAGCATTACCCAAATCACCAAGACCCTCTGCCATTGAATAAGTAGAAGCTAATGCAACTGTGCCAACAACTGTCGCTTTACGAGCGATATTTTTAATTATATTTTTAAACATGATATAGTTTCCTTTTAAATGATGTTATCTTTTGAAAAAGCTTAAAACCACGCCAGCGATTTTTGCTAAAACCCAAAATGATAACGTTATTGAGAATGAAACCGCCCAAAATTCAGTGTAAGCTAAATAATTAACGGTTTCGCTTTTTGAACTTTCCACGCTTTGAATCTTTAAAAGTTCATTGCGTGGAATTTTCAATTCTAATTGAGCACAAGAATTTGTAACTTTATTACAACCCTCAACCTCTAAAATAATTGACATTTTAAAGCACCAAAATAAAAGAAATTAAAAGAGAAGAACCCACAAGAAAACCAACCATTGAAGCTGAAGCGATAAATAAAAATTCTTTCATCTTTTTATTTCCTCTTTTGTATAGCTTGTAAAAGCTGAATGCGATTAATAACTTAAGCATAAATAAAAGTGAGAACGCGCGGAGCATGGCGCGAACTCAAAAATTATTTAACTTCTTCAATAGAAGAATGATCATTATAATAATAAGAAATACCTGTTTTATCTTTAAAAGACCAAGCCATGGGATAAACCGCGATTTTTACAAGTTTTCCTGTTAAATTGCGACAGTTTGTGATTAACTCATTTGTAAATAGCTCATTCTTACTTACAGTAATTGAAATCTCACTTTGAGTTGTGCCGCCAAAACCATCAGAGCGAACTAAACCTATACCAATTTGATTTTTAAACTTTAATTCACCTGTTGAATTATCGACATTTTTAAGTTGACGAGAACCTAACATTTTTCCGACTATATAAAAACCTTGTTCCATTTTTTAA